>NZ_CP054836.1:953125-1270833 GCF_013358405.1 Oricola thermophila | reverse complement strand
TCGAAACCAAGGATGAACAGCAGGACAAACAATCCAACGAATATCATCCCCGTTGCCTTCAGGGATGGAAGAGGATCGGATTCCGACAGCCGAGCGAAAAGATATGCCAGCGCAAGTCCGGCAATCGCGATGACAGCCAGCGGGACATAAAGGCCGCCAACCTCGAAATGCCCGCCGGTCAGCAGGATCAGTGCCGCAATCGGGAACACCACCGCCATGAACAGGATGTTCTGGCGCTTGAAAGGTGCCGACGGAATCAACAGCGGGGCCAGACCGCCAAAGAACAGCAAGCCGACAATATTGACCCGCCACTGCTCCTCGTCCGGATAGCGGCCATAGATGAACTGGTTGGCGTAGTCGCCGACATAGGCCCAGCACGCTCCGAACCATCCGTCGGGCTGGATACCCCCCTGAGCCTCGGTTGCGCAGACGGCACGGTCGGCGCCGGTCCATACAGCGTTGGTGAACACGAAGCTGAAGATCGGCGGTATGATCACGTACAACACATACAGGCTGAACAGCGTCAGTATGGTGTAGGGAACCGACGAAAACAGGCTCTCGCGCAACCAGGCGACGACTCCCTTGCTCAAGGCCGGCGCTGGCTGCTCGTCCAGCATCTCGGTCCGGACAAAGGCGACATTGGCGTTTTGCGGGCGGTCGCTCATTTTCTTATCTCTCCACCAGCGCAACGCGGCTGTTGTACCAGTTCATGAACAGCGACGTCAGAAGCGATATTGTCAGATAGGTCAGCATCGTAAGCGAAATGATCTCCACCGCCTGCCCGGTCTGGTTAAGAGCGGTACCGGCGAAAACCGACGTCAACTCGGGATAGGCGATGGCCACGGCCAGCGAAGAGTTCTTGGTCAGGTTGAGATACTGGCTGGTCAGCGGAGGAATTATGATGCGCAGGGCCTGCGGGACGACAACCAGACGAAGTGTCTGGCCGTTGCGCAGGCCGAGCGCATGCGCGGCTTCTGTCTGCCCCTTGTTGACGGCAAGAATGCCCGCGCGGACAATTTCCGCGATGAACGACGCGGTATATGTCGACAGCGCGACCAGCATGGCGATGTATTCCGGAATAATGGTCATTCCGCCGCTGGGCCGGAAACCGCCCATCTTGGGTATGTCCCAGCTGAGAGGTGCCCCGGTCGCGAAGAAAACGATCAACGGCAGCAAGACGATCACGGCAAGCCCGACCAGAAAGCTGGGAAATATCTGGCCGGTTTCCATCTGCCGCTTACGGGCCCAACGACCTATCCCCCACGCGATGAGACATGCCGCCAGAAAGGCATACACGGTCAGCACCGCCCCCTCACCCCAGACCGGCTTCGGAGCGAAGTAGCCGCGATTGTTCAGAAGCCCGAGGACGCCGAAATCAAATCCCTGACGCGGCTGCGGCAGGAGCCGGAGGACGCCGAAATACCAGATGAAGATCTGCAACAGCAGCGGGACATTGCGCAGGCTTTCCACATAGACTGTCGCGAGACGACTGATCATCCAGTTCTTCGACAGCCGGGCGATACCGATGATGAAACCGATAATCGTCGCGAAGAAAATGCCGGCGCCCGCTACCACGAGCGTATTCAGCAGGCCGACGATATAAACGCGGCCATATGTAGAGGAAGCCTGGCTGTATTCAATCAGGGACTGACTGATCGCGAAGCCCGCATTGGTCGACAGGAAACCCCAACCCGATGCAATTCCCGCGGCGCGCAGGTTCGCATTCATGTTGTTCCAGCCGGCATATGCGAGATAGACGACCAAGACAGCCAATACGCACTGGAAAAGCCAGCCGCGAACTTCCGGATTGTTCAGGAGAGCGACCTTGGGTGCGCTTTCCTTGTCGTTGTCAGGCCCGCTCTGTGTCACCTCGGTAACGGCCATTTCGCTTAATCACCCACTTATCCGTGACGGAGATGTCATGCCAACCGCTGCGGGTAGCGCAATTGCGCTGCCATCGGGCTGGAATGGCATTTCCTCACCCAATACGTTTCACCCGGCCGCCATTGGCGACCGGGTGACGAATTTCCCTTAGCGGATCGGCGGGCCGTACATCAGGCCGCCCTTCGTCCAGAGGGCGTTTACGCCGCGCGCAATACCGAGCGGGGTATCCGGCCCGACATTGCGGTCGAAGATCTCGCCGTAATTGCCGACGGCCTTGATGATATTGTAGGCCCAGTCATTGGTCAGGCCGATGCTGGTGCCGAATTCACCCTCGGCGCCGAGCAGGCGGCGAACTGCCGGATTGTCGCCGTTCATCATTTCGTCGACATTGGCAGAGGTCACGCCGAGTTCCTCGGCATTGAGCGTCGCAATGTGGACCCACTTGACGATGTTGAACCACTGATCGTCACCCTGGCGGACGACCGGGCCGAGCGGCTCCTTGGAAATGATTTCCGGCAGAACCTTGTGTTCGCCCGGATCGGTAAGCTTGAGACGCTGCGCATACAGGCCGGACTGGTCGGTCGTATAGACGTCGCAGCGGCCGGCATCGTAGGCCGCAACCACTTCGTCGGCCTTCTCGAACGCCACCAGCTCGTATTCCATGTTGTTGGCACGGAAATAGTCGGCGACGTTGAGTTCGGTCGTGGTGCCGGTATTGGTGCAGATTGAAGCCCCCGATAGCTCCAGCGCGGAGTTGATGTTCATCGAGGTGCGGATCATGAAGCCCTGACCGTCGTAATAGTTGACGCCGGCAAAGTTCAGGCCAAGCTGCGTGTCGCGGCTCATGGTCCAGGTGGTGTTGCGCGAAAGGATATCGATTTCGCCGGACTGCAGAGCGGTAAAACGCTCCTTGGCCGAAAGCGGCGTAAATTTGACGGCTTCGGAGTCACCGAAGACCGCGGCAGCAACCGCACGACACAGATCCACATCGAGGCCGCTCCAGTTGCCGTCCGCGTCCGGATTGGAGAACCCGGGCAGGCCCTGGCTCACGCCGCACTGCACGAAGCCTTTCGCTTTCACATCGTCAAGCGTTGCCGCAGCGGCAGCAGAACCGGCCAAGGCCAGAGCCGCTGCACCGATAACGCCGGTCAGCATCTGTTTTTTCATTGGATACAACCTCTCGTTGCTCACGTTTCATAAGACGGGCATGAGCATCGGCCCCGAAAGTCGACACACGGACTCCCGATGCGGCACATCGTCGCGATGGGCCACCGACGCCTCCCTCCACAAGGGAAGACAAAGCCAATTTGCCAGCAGCGTCAAGGGCGAATGCCACATTTCTGTCGCAATCCGTCAACGGCCCCACAGCGCTTTGAAAATACACCGCGAATCGATAATCCGACCAAGCAGTCAAATTCTTGCAATGTGAGATGAAGGTGCTTTTGCTCCCGGCGGAAGCCTCGGATTGCCACTGGCGCAGAACACGGCGTGCAATCGTGAGCAACCGGAAAATATTTTGCCGAGCGTCAAACAGGGCGTCAAACGACAGGAATGCAACCTAAGTAGGGCGTGGCTTCAACCGTCAGCCGGTCCAGCACTCCCGCCGCAAGATGACCTGCAGGCATCCGGACTGATGCCGGGTCGCGATCACAGCGGACGCGACTGTTGTCGCGTAGACAGAGTTCCTGCGGTCGAGACGAAAAGCAAAATCCTGAACGACGGCTTCACAGGCGTTCGATTGCCCAAGTTCGGGGTGAGCAACGCCTTCCTTGTCTTTGCGACGGAAATCGGTAACCCATGCTCTAACAATCGTACATGGAGCGAGCCGAATGAACGTACCGCCAAAACACAATAGAAAAGGCATCAACACCCAGCTGGCCCATGGCGGGTACGATCCCCGCTCCTTCCACGGCTTCGTGAATCCCCCGGTCGTCCACGCTTCCACCGTGCTGTTTCCCGATGCGCAGACCATGAAGACGCGCAATCAGAAATACACCTATGGCACGCGTGGCACCCCGACATCGGATGCGCTGTGTTCCGCGATCGACGCCTTGGAGGGCAGCGCCGGCACCATAGCGGTTCCCTCGGGACTGGCCGCCGTCACCGTTCCTCTTCTGGCCTTTCTGTCGGCGGGCGATCACGCGCTGTTCGTGGATACGATCTACAACCCGACCCGACGTTTCGCCGACACGATGCTGGCCCGCCTGGGTGTCGAGGTCGAATACTACGAGCCCGAAATCGGCGCGGGCATCACCGACCTCATCAGGCCCAATACCCGTGTCATTTTCACGGAGTCGCCGGGATCCAACACGTTCGAGATGCAGGACATTCCCGCGATTGCCGCGGTGGCGCGGGAGGCTGGCGTCATAACCATGCTCGACAACACGTGGGCGACACCCCTCTTTTTCCGCCCGCTCGACCACGGCGTCGACATATCGATTCATGCGGCAACAAAATATCCCGCCGGTCATTCCGACGTCCTGCTAGGCACGGTGTCGGCCAATGAACGCTGTTGGGAACAGCTGCATGAAGGTTTCCTGACACTAGGCACGCCGGCCGGCCCCGACGATGTCTACCAGGTGTTTCGCGGATTGCGCACCATGGGAGTGAGACTCGAAAGACATCAGACGAATGCGCTCGAGATTGCGCGTTGGCTTGAAGATCAGCCCGGCGTGAAGACCGTGTTGCATCCCGCGCTCGAAAGCCACCCCGGCCACGCGATCTGGAAGCGGGACTTCAAAGGATCGAGCGGCATCTTCTCATTCGTGCTGGAGGGTGGCGAAGCGCAGGCCGAGGCATTTCTCGATGCCCTGGACATTTTCGGACTTGGATACTCCTGGGGTGGTTATGAAAGCCTCGCCGTACATGTGTATCTCGGTGATCGCACAGTGTCCGCACGGAACTACGGAGGTTCCGTGATTCGTCTGCAGATCGGGCTCGAAGATGTGCCCGACCTGATGGATGATATCGCGAAGGGCCTCTCGGCCGCCCGACAGGCCTAGTCCCGGCTTCGTTGCCTGGGCGGAAGCGGTGCCGGCCCTCCGGGCTGCCAGGTCGGCCCGGAGCCGCGCCGTCCAGCCACAGCGCCTACGGGGAGCGCACCAGATAGTCGTGCAGGAATCTTGCCAGCCGGCATTCCGTCTCCGACCGGAGCCATGGGTTTCAGCTGTTGATCGGAAGTGGCGACCCCGGCAGGATTCGAACCTGCGACCATCGGCTTAGAAGGCCGGTGCTCTATCCAGCTGAGCTACGGGGCCACAGGACTTTTCATGTCGCCTGTTCGCGCCGCGGTCAAGCACCGGCGCGATACAGGCACTTGGTCAGTGCGTCCAGGGCGCCTTGCGGTCGTACTTGAAGTTGTCGGAATAGGAAACGGCGCGGCGCTTCGGCTGCTTCGGCTCGATGACCCTGTAGGCGATGCCGTGCTTCTCGGCATAGGCAACGGCATCCTCGCGAGTCGGGAATTTCAGCTTCACCTGGGCCAGCGGGTCGGCGGAAGATGTATAGCCCATCAGCGGGTCGATGGTGCGCGCCGTGGCGCGGTCAAATTCAAGGATCCAAAAGCCGGTCTTCGCCTTGCCGGATTGCATGGCGGTCTTCGACGGGCTGTAAATTCGGGCCAACACTGGAACCCTCCTTGTCATGTCACCTCGTCCGCCGATCCCGGCTGGTCGGAGCGGCAGGATTCGAACCTGCGACCCTCTGGTCCCAAACCAGATGCGCTACCAGGCTGCGCTACGCTCCGACTTCAACCATGGTTCCGGCGAACTCCGACCGCATACAACGGCTGCGGTGCGTCGGCAACCGTCTCTATTCGCCCGTTACGGAAATTATCGGGTGGACGAGACGATCCCCGGGCAGGATGCCGAGCGAATCGGCCATGCCGGCGTTTATTTCAAGCACGTATCGTACCGGTTCGCCGGACGGAACCGGCGTCCTGGAGAACGGGGTCGTGTTTCGCGCGATGGTCGCCACGACGCCGTTCTCGCGGACGAAGAGCATGTCAAGCGACCGCGGTGTGTTGTGCATCCAGAAGGAAACATCGCGCGTCCGTTCGAAAACGAACAGCATGGCACGATCGTCAGGAAATTCGGTCCTGAACATCAGGCCGCGGGCACGCTCTTCGCGGTCGTCGGCAATCTCGATGTCGAACCGCGCGACTTCCCGTCCATCGCGACGTATCGAAAGCGGCGTCTCATCCACGGGCAGGAGCATTGGCGCTTCCTGCGCCGCGGCCGGAGTCATCGGCAGGGAAGGAAGCGCGCCGGCGACAAGCGCTGCAATTATGACGGTTGCAATCTTGTTCATGCCTTCCGGTGCCGCAGACCGGCCGGCATTGTCAATGCGAAGACGGCAACTGCGTACCGAGATCGGGATAGACCTCGGCGGCCATAAGCCCCTTCTCGCCCTCGCCGTAGCGCACGATCACGACCTGGCCGGCGCGCAGCTCCGTCATGCCGAACCGGCGCAACGTCTCCATGTGGATGAAGATGTCCTCCGTGCCCTCCCCGCGGGTGACGAATCCGAAACCCTTCGTGCGGTTGAACCACTTGACGATAACCCTTTCCAGGCCGCTCGTCGGCGTGACATTTACGTGCGTCTTCTGCTGCACCTCGCCCGGATGGACGGCCGTGGAATTGTCCATGGATATGACGTGGAACGCCTGCAGGCCGCGCTCGCCCTTGCGGGCCTGGCAAACGATTCGCGCGCCCTCGAGAGCGGTCTGGAAACCGTCCCGGCGCAGGCAGGTCACATGCAGCATCACGTCGCCGAGACCGGCCTCGTCGGGAACGATGAACCCGAAGCCCTTGGCCACGTCGAACCATTTGATGGCGCCCGAGACCTCGATGGCATCCGGAGTTTCCGACTGCGCAACGAGGTTCTCCAACCTCCCGGATGATGACCCGTTTTCCCCCATGACTGCGCTTTTTCTCGCCAACTCGCACTGATTCTCTGCATGAAGGATACCATCGGCAGGTCGAATAGCCACAAGTGCGATATTTCGTTTTACACACCTCCTTGGGTTCTTGTTTTTCACGGCACGTGTCACGCGGCGTGAACAATACTTTGTTGCCTTGTCCGGCACAGCGGTTAAAAGCCGGAACCGAAAAGGAGAAATGTCATGCGTTATCTGCACACGATGGTACGGGTTCGCGATATCGACGAATCGCTCGACTTCTATTGCAACAAGCTCGGCCTGCAGGAAGTGCGCCGGATGGAGAACGAGGCCGGTCGCTACACGCTGATATTCCTGGCCGCGCCGGAGGACGTCGAGACGGCGAAGGCCGGCGGCGCGCCGACCGTCGAGCTGACCTACAACTGGGATCCCGAGGACTACCAGGGCGGTCGCAATTTCGGACATCTCGCCTACGAGGTCGACGACATATACGAGACCTGCCAACGCCTCGCCGACAGTGGCGTGACAATCAACCGGCCACCACGCGACGGTCGCATGGCCTTCATACGTTCCCCGGACGGCATTTCGATCGAGATCCTTCAGAAGGGAGAAGCCCTTCCGAAGGCCGAACCCTGGGCCTCGATGGAGAATACCGGCACCTGGTAAGGGTGCCGGTACGGCGATGGGACCTTGTTTTGGCCCCATTTCTTGCCTAGCGGGAAAGCGGGGCGGCGTAACGCGCGCAGATAATTCTTTTTTTACCGCGCTGGTGGTCTAAGGCGGCTTGTACCGCGAAACGGGGGCAATAGGCGGGCCATTGAGTAATCGTAAAACCATAAGCCCGGATTGCGTCTCCGTGCGATGGATCGGATTGCTGGTGTTCGCGACCGCCCTGTCGGGCTGCATGCCTGCGGCCCTGGACCTTCAACCTACGCTCGAGCCGACGCCGCAAATGGGACTGGCCGTCGCCGAAACATCACCCGAACAGCTTTCCGATGTTGCCGCCGCCGAAGCAACGCCCGAGGCCGCCACCGAGGAAGATGGCGCCATCATGGCGCTCGCCGAAAACGAAGCCGCCGGAACGGTCATCGCTGACGATCCGGATGGTTCTGTCCAGATGTCGATGGTCGCGCAGAACGATGCCGCCTCTCCGGCAGTCGCCGGGCAGCCGGCTGCATCGGGCGAGATCGTCGCGCTCGGCGATGCCGAGGGAAAGACCGCCCGACCGGCCGACCCGGCCACTGCCCGCATCTACAGCGCCAACACCGCCCCTGTCGTCGTTACGCAACAGGCAGCGGTGGACGCGGAACCCAAGCGTCCGACCGGACTTCTTGCGCTCTTTTCGGGCAGACGTTCATCCGGCACCCGCAAGGCCGTGGTGCCGCCGGAACCGATCTCAAAGCAGCCCGCCGTCGCCGAATTGTGGAGCGCAACCGACAAGGCTGCGACAACGGCCGCACCGACCCCGGCCCGGCCCGTGATCGCGACAGCGAGCGCATCGGGCATGGCCGCCGGACTCCCGGGCGTCGACAAGGAACGCGCGCTGGGCCTCACCGATTCGGCCGAAAACGCCCCGGACCCCCTGCAGCCTGAAGAGCCCCCGGTCCGCCTGGCATCCGCCGCAGGCCTCGCCCGTCTGGCACCCAACGGCTTGCAGGTTCAGCACGACGATGTCGATGTTTCCTGCCTCAAGCCCGCCCTCGTGCGGGTACTCAAGCAGGTCGAGCGCCACTACGGCAAGGATGTCATCGTCACGTCCGGCTATCGCAGCCCGTCGCGCAACAAGAAGGCGCGCGGAGCCCAGAATTCGCTGCACATGTACTGTTCCGCGGCCGACATCCAGGTCGAGGGCGTCGGCAAATGGGAACTGGCTTCCTATCTGCGCTCCATGCCGGGTCGTGGCGGCGTCGGCACCTATTGCTACACCGACTCGGTGCATATCGACATCGGTCCGGAGCGCGACTGGAACTGGCGCTGTCGCCGGCGCAAGTAGCGGCAAGCCGCTGATTCTCCAGCATTAAGGGAAAAAACCATCCGGCTTCGGCAGAAGGCGGCGCGGAATTTGGCGCCTTAGAAAATTGTCGCGAAAAAAAGATGGAATCCGCACCCAAACGGACTTGCGGTCGCGGGAGAATGCCCCTATAGACCGCGACACCTGATGCGCGCCCATCGTCTAGCGGTCTAGGACGCCGCCCTTTCACGGCGGAAACACGGGTTCGAGTCCCGTTGGGCGTGCCACCGGTCTTCCCCTCGTTCGAAAGTGCATTGGTCGGGTCAGCGCGCGGCCAGCATCCAGTTGATCGTCTCTCGCCAGTCGGTCATCCGGATCGGCGTTCCGTGGCCACCGGTCTCGAATCGGACGAGCCTTACCGGATATCCCGGCGTATCGCGCAAGGCGCGATAGAACGACTCGGCATTCGCAAAAGGAATGACCGAATCGGCGGCGCCATGGGCGATCAGCAACGGCACGCGGTGGCGCCAGGCAGCCGAGCCGATGAAGCTCTCGTCTCCGAAAGAACCGAGCAGCGCCATTCCGGCCATCCGTGCGGCGATCGCATCGTCGCCTGCAAGCGCATGGCAGACGGTACCGCCCGCCGAACCGCATGCGAGCACGATTTTCGCTTCTCGCAACTGCCGCAACACTGCGAGCACCAGGTGGCGGATGCGCTGCGCCGCCGCCTCATCGAGTTCACCGCCATCCGGCGCAATATATATGCCGTTGTTTCGCAGCATCAGGTTCTTGATGCGATTGAAGTTGCCGCCGAACGTATAGTCGTTGGTCCCCTGCTTGCGATCGCCGCCCCGCCCGTGGACATACATCGTGACGATCCGCGCGTTTCTCGGATCGCCGACTGCTATGAAGCGGATCTCGCCCGCGCTTGTCTGCAGCACCTGGTCGGACTGGCGGCGACGCGGTGAAAGATCGACATACTTCCGCTTGACCCGGCGTTCGGGCACCTGGTCGCGCCGGTTGATGTCCCGCACCTCGTCATAATCGACGATCAGGTAGGCACCCCCGTCCCGGCTCTCCAGAATGCCGGGATAGGCAAACAATCGATCCTTGAAGGGGGCCAGCTCGAAGGATTGCGCCTGCCCCGCCAGAAAGGTCAGCGCGGCAGCAAGACACCAGGAAAGCATCTGTTGCAGCCGCGCTCCCCGTGTCAGCCGATTTGCCGGATTTGCCATGGATGCAAGCCTATGTCGGATTCGCGGCGGGTATCAATCGCCCTTTCCGGAGCAGCCGCCGGAAAGGGAATCGAAATCCTCCGGCGTGTCCAGGTCCAGTGTGGCCTCGCTGCCGACCTCCACGGAAATCAACTTTTCGCCCGATCGCTCAACCATTCCGCGAACGCCCCGATCCCCGCCCAGGCGCTCGACGAATTCCGCAAACCGCGCCGGGAGCCATACGGGATGCGCCGGCTCGCCGGCATGAATCGCCTGTACGAGCGAGTCGGGATTGCGGGACGCGGCCATGCCGACGGCGTGCACGGCTTCCACGGGCAGGAAAGGCATGTCGCCGAGAAGCACCATGACCCCGTCGGCTCCATCCGCGATCGCGCGCCGGAAACCGCGCCGGATCGAACCGGACAGGCCGAGAGCGTAGTCCGGATTATGCACGAAGCGGCAATCGATCCCCTCCAGCTCCGCGCGAACCCGGTCAGCCTCGTGACCGGTGACGACGTATAGCGGCCCCAGTCCGAATCGGCGCGCATTCTCCACGGTGCGACGAACGACCGGAATCCCGGGAGCGATTTCCCTCAGCAGCTTGTTCTCGCCACCCATGCGCGTCGAACGGCCCGCGGCGAGAATCACCGCGGCCATGCCGGTTTCGGTTTTCGTAACGCCGGCCATTCAGTTGCTTGCCGGTTTCGACCGTTCGCGAGGATGCGGCCTGACCGGAATTTCCGCGAGAAGGCCGCCAACCCCCATCGCAACGATATCATCGCCGGATACCGGAATCCCGGCGCACAGGCGTTGCAGCACCCAGTCGAAACCGTTTTCCTTCGGGCTGCGGGCGCAACCGGGCGCGCCGATTACCGGCTTTCCCGCCAACTCGCCCAGGACCAGAAGGTTGCCGGGATCGACGGGCATCCCGACATGCACGATCCTGCCGCCCGCCAGTTCGACGGCCTGCGGGACCACATCACGGCGGTCTGTCACGGCCGAGGCACCGAAGATCAGTACCATGTCGGCGGCCCTAACCTGCGCGGCCAATTCCTCCGCCAGCGTTGCCGCTGCGTGATCTGTCCGCCTTTCATCGACAAGCTCGGCATGCAGATCACGCAATCGTTCCCCGGTAATCCGCCGGGTCTTGTCGAGAACGGAAGTCTTGGTGCCCCTGACCCGTGTCTGGATCATGGCCACCCGCAATCCGTCACGAAACGGATGGACGCGGATTGTGTCTGGCGCCCTCACCACGTCGGCGGCCATTTCCACCAGATGCCCGGCAACAGCGAAGGAAATGATCTTGACCGTCGCGATCATTTGGCCTGCGCGAACGAGGGAATGATTGGGCAGGGTTGCGAGGGTGATCGCCGGGTCGACCCGGTTGAGCGCATCGATCCGCGCCGGATCGACAACCAGCACTCCGTCGACCGTGGCATGGAAATTGACTCGGCCGGTTCCGACATTCTCGCGGCGAAATCCGTCAGGTGCGAATACATCTGCGATCAGGCCGGCGGCGGCATCCTCCATCATGTCGCCTGTTTCGGGGATCGCCACCGTCACTTCAACGATTCCGGCTGCACGCAGGTCCTCGATGTCGGCTGCGGACAGGACATGTCCCTTGCGAATTTTCCTGCGCGTCCCGACCTGAACCGAGTGGGCAAGCGTAGCGCCGGCCAGGTCGCGGGTACCGTCGAGGGGCCATGTCCCGAACTGCATGACCTACCCCGATACCGAGCCGCCAGCGATTTCGCGCTTGCGGAAGGCTTCGATCACCTGCGCCAGTATGGCCACCGCAATTTCCGCCGGACTCGATGCGCCGATATCGAGACCGATAGGCGCTGCAATCCGGTCGATCTGTTGCTGCGTAAGCCCTTCCGCCAGCAGCCGTTCCACGCGCTTGCCGTGCGTCTTGCGGCTGCCGAGCGCGCCGACATAGAAACACTCTGCCGCGAGCGCGGCCTTCAGCGGAAAGTCGTCGATCTTCGGATCATGGGTAATCGCGCAAAGCGCACAGTAGCGATCGAGCGGACGGTCCCGAAGAACTGTCTCCGGCCATTCCGCATCGAGGCGAAAGCCCTCGAAACGCTCCGGCGTGGCGAATGCCGTTCGCGGATCGATGATCTCGATGTCATAGCCGGCGAGCCTGGCCATCGGCGCCATTGCCTGGCTGATATGGACAGCGCCGATCACGACAAGACGCGGGGGCGGAAGATGGACGTTGATGAAGAACTCGCCGCCTTCGATCTCGACCATTCCGGACTTTCCCGTGCGAAACGCCTTGGCGAGTGCCTCCCCGAGGTCTCCGGCGACAAGATCGCCCTCCTCCACGACGCGGTCCCGGCCGCTATCCATCTCGGTTACCAGCGCGACCGCGCGCCGCGCGGCCCGGGCGCTGTTGAGCCTTTTCAGCGAATGCGGATCCATGTTTCTCCTATCCGAGCCGTTCCACGTAGACGCGGATACGTCCGCCGCAGGAGAGGCCGACGCGCCACGCGGTCTCGTCGGCAACGCCGAACTCGAGCATTTTCGGCTCCCCTGTTTCGATCACGTCGAGCGCATCGGCGATGACCGCGCCCTCGACGCAGCCGCCGGACACCGACCCCTCGAAATTGGAATCCCCGTCGATCACCAGGTGGCTGCCGACCGGCCGCGGCGCGGAACCCCATGTTTCCACCACGGTTGCAACGG
This sequence comes from Oricola thermophila, assembly GCF_013358405.1. Lineage (NCBI taxonomy): Bacteria > Pseudomonadati > Pseudomonadota > Alphaproteobacteria > Hyphomicrobiales > Ahrensiaceae > Oricola > Oricola thermophila. The sequence goes on along the minus strand of NZ_CP054836.1, from coordinate 1,258,196 downwards.
CAACGGCGCGGCCTTCATCCATCCATTCTTCCGCCACTTTCAGCGGATCGTCGCTAAATTGCTCGGGCATTTCCGGACCTCCCGCCTGTTCATGCCGCACGGTCGAGCTCGCGCAACCATTCCGACGGCGACTTCATCCGCCGATTGGACGACGATCCGTCGCCCAGCGCAAGACACAGTTCCGATATCGAGTTGAGCGAATGCACGGGGCGGAACTCGTCGACATGCGGCAGCATGGCCCGCACGCCCTTTGCCTTTGCCTGGAACCCGTCGAAGCGCAGCAGCGGATTGAGCCAGATCAGGCGTCGGCAGGACTTGTGCAGGCGTTCCATCTCGTGCTCCAGCCCGTCGACCTCGTCGCGCTCGAGGCCATCGGTGATGAGCAGGACGATGGCGCCTTGCGAGAGTACGCGCCGTGACCATTGCCGGTTGAATGTGGCCAGCGTTTCGCCGATGCGGGTGCCGCCGGACCAGTCCTCCACGGCTCTCGCGCAATCGTCGATCGCCATGTCGATGTCCCGGTGACGCATTTGCCGGCTGACATTGGTGAGCCGCGTCCCGAACAGGAATGTGTGGACGTGCCGGCGGTGCTCGGTCAGCGCATGCAGGAAATGCAGGAAGACGCGCGAGTACTGGCTCATGGAGCCGGAGATGTCGGCCAGCACGACAAGCGGTGGATGCACCATGCGCGGTTCGCGAAACTGCGGGATCACCAGGTCGCCGCCGGTACGCAAGGCATGACGCATCGTCCGGCGGGGATCGACCCGCTGCTTGCGGTTCGAGGCCTTGTAGCGGCGCGTTCGGACCTCGTCTTGCGCCAGGCGCAGCTCGGAGAGCGCCTTCCGGGCTTCGGCCAGTTCCGCAGCGGTCATCTGGGCGAAGTCCTTGTCCCGCAGGACCTCCCGCCCCGAGAATGTCATCCGCGCGTCGACCTCGATTTCCGGCGGACGCTCTTCTGGCTCCCGGCGCTTGTGTCCCTCGAACATGGCATCGGCGACGCGGGATTCCCCGGCCAGCTTCTTCTCGCGTTCCCGCATGTCGGGCGCCTTCGGGGAAAACATCTCGAGCATCTTCTCGACAAGCTCGCGGGACCGCCAGTAGAGCTTGAACGCCTCGTCGAAAACGACTGTATCCTCGTGGCGGGTGACGAGCGCCGCGTGCAGCGTCCAGTAGAAATCGTCGCGCGAGCCGATTCCGGCGGCAAGGACGGCCCCGATGGCGTCATTCACGGCCGCCGGACCGACTTTCATTCCGGCCTTGCGCAGCGTACGGGCAAAATAGACGATGTTGTCCGCGAGACGGCCTTCGGCCTCGTTGCGCGATTGCGGCTCGGATGTGAATGTTTCCATCGTCACGCGGCGTCGAGTTCCGCCTTTACGTCGTCGAGGATGCGCTTGCCCTCCGAGCCCTCGAGGCGGGCGATGTCATCCTGGTATTTCAGCAGGACGCCGATCGTGTCGGAAATGGTAGCGGGGTCGAGGGCGACCCGGTCGAGTTCCGTCAGCGCGGTGGCCCAGTCGATCGTCTCGGCAACGCCGGGAACTTTGAAAAGCTCCATCTCGCGCAGCTTCTGCACGTAACGCACGACCTCTTCCGACAGGCGCCGGTTCGCCTGAGGTGCCTTGCGGGCAACGATCTCCAGCTCGCGCTCGGCGCTGGGATAATCGACCCAGTGATAGAGACAGCGCCGCTTCAGCGCGTCGTGAATCTCCCTTGTGCGGTTTGTTGTGATGATGACCGCCGGCCGCTCCGCCGCCCTGATCGTCCCGTATTCGGGGATCGTCACCTGAAAATCGGACAGGACCTCGAGGAGGAAAGCCTCGAAAGCCTCGTCGGTTCGATCGAGCTCGTCGATCAGGAATACAGGCGGCCGTCCCGGTTCGCCCGACAGGGCCTCCAGCACGGGCCTGCGGATCAGGTAGTCGTCCGAGAAGATGTCCTTGTGGAGCTTTTCGCGCTTCGTCTCGCCGGAGGCCTCGGCGATCCGGATGTCGATCATCTGCGCGGCATAATTCCACTCGTAGACCGCGGACGAGATGTCCAGCCCCTCGTAGCACTGCAACCGGATAAGCGGACGATCGAGTGCGCTCGACAACACCTTGGCGATTTCCGTCTTGCCGACACCCGCCTCGCCTTCGAGAAACAGGGGCCGTCCCATCTTCAGGCTGAGATAGAGGACCGTGGCCAGCGGGCGGTCTGCCACATAGTCCTGGCCATTCAGCAATTCCAACGTTTCGTCTATGGAGGACGGCAGCGATGTTTGCATGTGGTGTGTCTCCTCCGGCGCTTTTCCTGTCGGTCAACATAGTGACTGGGTGTGCAGCCGCCAAGTAGGGACTGGAGCATGGTTCCGTCAAATGCATGGCAGGATTTGGTCTTGCCCTCGCCGAATCCGCCGTGCATCAAAGTTGCATGAATGACCGCAAAGCGATTCCGGGACGCGAGACCATGCGCGCAATGATGCTGGCCGCCGGGCTGGTCGCCACGATCGCGACCTGCGCGAACGCGCAGGAGCGGACGGTCGTCGGAATTTCCGCGCCGCTGTCAGGCTATTTCGAGATCCTCGGGGAACAGGTCGAAGCCGGTTCGCGCATGGCGCTGGCCGACAGGGGCGACGTGGAAACCGTCGTCGCCGACGATGCCTGTTCGGCCGAGGGCGGCAGCCGAAGCGCCGAGGCACTGATCGCCGCGAAAGCAGCCATCGTCATCGGCTATCCCTGCATAGAGGCGTTCGATGCCGCCATGCCGCGCCTCGCCGAAGCCGGCATCCCCGTGATCGTGCTCGGCGTGCAGGCCGAGGGACTGGGCCGGGAGCGCGAGGAGAACAACTGGCCCATGGTGCGCCTGGCACCGCGCAGCAGCGACGAGGCCTTGGCGCTCGCCACCCATCTGCGTACCGCCTGGAGGACGGCCGGTTTCGCGCTGATCGACGACGGCACGCTGTACGGCCGACAGCTCGTGGAAACGGTCCGCTTCCTGCTGGAGGAATTCAACCTGAAGCCGGTTTTCACCGACACCTTCCGCCCGCAGCTGGAAAACCAGGTCGCATTGGCAAGGCGCCTGCAGAAGGCCGGCGCGACGCACGTGGTAATCGGCGGCGACGCGTTCGACGCGGCGGTTATCGGACGGGACGCCAGGGCCGTGGGCGCGCAACTGACGCTTGCCGGGGGAAGCGCCCTCGTCGCGCCGCCATCCGACGGCACCCTGCCCGACGGCACGATCATCGCCGCGCTGCCCGACTGGCTTGAGCGCGACCCGGCGCGCGACCTGGCAGCAAAGCTGCCGGAAAACCTTCCTGCCGCCGACGGCTATTTCGTGCCGGCCCATGCGGCCGCCGAGATCGCGCTTGCCGCCATCGCAACCGCCGGAAGCGAGGACCGCGTGGGACTCGACGCACTTGTCGGCCCGACATTCGAGACGGCGCTCGGCCCCGTCCGGTTCGGCGATGACGGCAACCTCGTGCGCAACCTGTTCGAGATATTCGTCGTCACGGACGGAAAGCCCGTGCCGGCGGAGGGCGACAGCAACACGGGGGCCATACGATGACGCGGTGGAAGGCCGGCCCGCGCAACCTGATCACGGATGTGAACGGCCTCCTGGTCGGCAATGTCGAGGATTCTCGGCTCAAGTCCGGCGTGACCGCCGTCATTTGCGAGCAGCCCGCCACCGCGGCGGTTCAGGTACTCGGCGGCGCGCCCGGCACGCGTGAAACGGACCTGCTGGAACCGCACAACACCGTCGAGGCGGTTGACGCTCTCGTGCTGTCCGGCGGCTCCGCATACGGGCTGGACGCGGCCTCCGGCGTGCAGGCGGCACTGGCGGAGGCCGGTCGCGGCTTCGCAGTCGGCCCGCATCGCATACCGATCGTCCCGGCCGCGATCCTGTTCGATCTCCTGAATGGCGGCGACAAGGACTGGGGCCGCTATCCGCCCTATCGCGAGCTCGGCCATCAAGCCGTGGCCACCGCCTCGGCGGATTTCGCCCTCGGCAGCCACGGTGCCGGTGCGGGCGCGATGACCGCGGACCTGATGGGTGGGCTGGGCTCGGCCTCGACGCGGCTCGCCGATATCGGGGCAACCGTCGGCGCCATCGTGGCAGTCAATCCCGTCGGCTCGGTCACCGTCGCCGGCACCCGGCATTTCTGGGCAGCCCCGTTCGAGCTCGATGGCGAATTCGGCGGTCTCGGCCTTCCCCATCCCCTGCCCGAGGACGCGACGCGCCTGCGGCTCAAGTTTCGGGACGATGGCGCGGCGTCACCTCGCGCCAACACGACCATCGGCGTCATCGCCACCGACGTGGCGCTGACCAAGGCGGAATGCAAGCGCCTCGCCATAGCCGCCCATGACGGCTTCGCGCGGGCCATATGGCCTTGCCATACCCCGATGGACGGCGATCTCGTCTTCGCCGTTTCAACCGGAAGGAAGCCGCTGTCCGCCGGTTCCGACGCCATGATCGACCTGTGCGCCGCCGCGGCGGCAACCATGGCACGCGCCATCGCCCGCGGCGTACATGCAGCGACCGCGCAAACGGGTGACCCGCTGCCCGTCTGGTCGCAGCGGGCATGATCGCATGTCGTTTCTGGCTCAAGAGACCGGATGCCCGTCGGTGGACAGTGACAAGGTGCACACGCACCATGGCGGCCGGGGGATAGACCCTCCGTCGCAAGAATGGAGTTGCGCATGACCCTCCGATTTTCGCTCGCCGCGGCCATTTGCATGATGACATGCCTGCCGGTGCAGGCCGGCGACATGGCGACGCTCAACGTCCTCGGCTTCAGCGCCGACGGGACCAAGTTCGCCTTCGAGGAATACGGCGTTCAGGATGGCTCGGGTTTCCCCTACGCCAACCGTTTCTACATCGACACGAGGAACGACACCTTTCTTCCCGGCTCGCCCGTGCGGGCCCGGATCGAAGACGAAACAGCCGACATTGCCGATGCCCGGGCGGACGTGAAAGCGCGGGGCGAGGCAATCGTCGCGGATGCCGAGCTCGCTGCCAATCCGGGTCTTGTGGCGGGTTTCAATCCGCCAACCGAATTGTCCGCGGACCCGTATCGGATCGTCGTCAACCCGCGCCCGGCATGGCCACCGGTCGATGCACCGCTGGAATTCCGCCTCGAAGAAATTCCCTTCCCGGCCACGGGAATGTGCGAAGGCCTCGCCGCGGCGATCAAGGGTTTCCGGCTTCTGTCTGTCGATGCAAGCGCCGGCGGTGTCACCGAGGTCCTGCACGAGGACATGTCGGTACCTTCATCGCGCAACTGCCCCATCGGATATCGTATCGGTGGTGTCCAGACCTTCTTCCCCTTTGACGGACCATCCGCGATCGCGGTCCTGATCACGGTCGAAAGCTTCGGCTTCGAGGGGCCTGACTATCGCTGGATGGCCGTCACCCGGTTCCGGGGGCAGGAGCCCTGATGGTTCCCGGCCGGGCAACCGTTGGCAACTCCTCCTGGCACCGGAGCATGCTTGCCGTGCTGGTGCTGGAGTGCCCCGCCTGGGGAGCGATGATGGCTGCGAGCGCGGTGGTCGCGCTCACCTTCGGGCAGGAGCGCGAGCTCGACGCCCGGACGACCGTCATTGCCGGGATCTACTTCGCGGGCGGGTTCCTGGCCTATGGCATGGCGCGCCCCTTGCTGGCCCTGGCGGGGCGTCGCGTCTCCCGGCCGGTCCGCTTTGTCCTCGCCCTAGTCGCACTCGCAATCCTGACACTCTGCGCCACGGCCGGCGCGCTTGCCTTCCATTACCGGGCCTACTACGCCCAGTGGCATGAAGACGCCTTCTCCGTGGGGTGGTTCTACCAGCAGGTTTTCACCTTTCTCGGGTCGACCTATCAGTACCTGGTTCTCGGTACGCGTTTCTACTGGCCCCTCGCCCCCCTGTTCCTGCTGCTGGCAGCCTGGTGGCTGTCTCGTCGGGCGAGTTGAGCGGACGGCAACGGTCTGCTATTGCCGCGGTGCAATTCCGCAGTACTCCCGCAAAGGTCAGCCGTTCAAATGATACCCCGTTACTCCCGGCCGGAAATGGCCGCGATCTGGTCTCCCGAAACGAAGTTCCGCATCTGGTTCGAGATCGAGGCCCATGCCTGCGACGCGCTGGCCGAGCTGGGAGTCATCCCGGAAAGCGCCGCGAAGACGATCTGGGAAAAGGGTGGCAAGGCCGAGTTCGACGTCGCCCGCATCGATGAGATCGAGGCTGTCACAAAGCACGATGTCATCGCCTTCCTTACGCACCTCGCCGAGATTGTCGGTCCAGATGCGCGCTTCGTGCACCAGGGGATGACATCCTCTGACGTGCTCGACACGACCTTGAACATCCAGCTTGTGCGCGCGGCCGATATCCTTCTCGCCGACATGGACCGGCTGCTTGCCGCGCTGAAGAAGCGCGCCTTCGAGCACAAGAACACGATCCGCATCGGCCGCAGCCACGGGATCCATGCCGAGCCGACGACCATGGGCCTGACCTTCGCCCGATTCCATGCCGAGATGAATCGGAACCGGGAGCGCCTTGCCGCGGCACGCGCCGAGGTGGCGACCGGTGCCATTTCCGGAGCCGTCGGCACCTTCGCCAATATCGACCCGCGCGTCGAGGAACATGTCTGCGAAAAGCTCGGACTGAAGCCGGAGACCATCTCCACGCAGGTCATCCCCCGCGACCGCCACGCCATGTTCTTCGCGACGCTCGGAGTGATCGCGTCGTCGATCGAGAACGTGGCGATCGAGATCCGCCACATGCAGCGCACCGAGGTACTGGAGGCGGAGGAATTCTTCTCGCCCGGCCAGAAGGGCTCGTCGGCCATGCCGCACAAGCGCAACCCGGTCCTGACCGAGAATCTCACGGGTCTGGCCCGCCTGGTGCGGATGGCCGTCACGCCCGCGATGGAAAACGTGGCGCTCTGGCATGAGCGCGACATTTCGCATTCCTCCGTCGAACGCGGTATCGCGCCAGATACCACGATCCATCTCGATTTCGCACTGAACCGCCTCGCCGGCGTGATCGAGAAACTCGTGGTCTATCCCGACAACATGATGGCCAACCTCAACAAGTTCCGCGGCCTCGTGCATTCTCAGCGCGTTCTTCTCGCGCTGACGCAGGCCGGCGTCTCGCGCGAGGATGCCTACCGGCTGGTCCAGCGCAATGCGATGAAGGTCTGGGAACAAGGCAAGGACTTCCTCGAGGAACTGCTCGCCGACGACGAGGTTCGCGCCGCACTGTCCGAGGAGGAAATCCGGGAGAAATTCGACCTTGGCTATCATACCAAGCATGTCGACACGATCTTCCGCCGTGTCTTCGGCGAGGCCTGAGGCCTGAATTCGGCGAGCCGGCGCGTTTCCGGCATGGACAGGGTCTCATGCCCATAGCGCACATTCTCCTCGCCATGCTGGTGAGCGCCGTCTACGGCACGGCGTTCGTCGCCATCAAGCTCTCGGTCACAGAGCTGCCGCCGCTGCTCGTCACCGGCTACCGGTACCTGTTCGCCGCGGTTCCGCTGATCTTCTTCGTGCCGGCGCCCAAGGTGCCGGCACGGCTCCTCGTCGCCTACGGCCTGACGCAGGGAGTCGTCATGTTCGGGCTGATCTTTTCAGCCATCCGTCTCGGCATGCCGCCCGGCCTGGCCTCGCTGGTCGTGCAGATGCAGGTCTTCTTCACCGTATTCTTCTCGGCGGCCATGTTCGGTGAAAGGCCCCGAGCGCGCGAGATTGCAGGCGCTGCGATCGCCATTGCCGGCATCCTCCTGATCGGCTTCGCCAGTTCCGAGGTTACGCCGGCGATCCCCTTCCTTATGGTCATCGCATCGGCCGCCGCCTGGGGACTGGCGAATGTCATCGCCAAGGCCGCGAAACCCCGCGCGATGCTCGGCTTTGTCGGCTGGTCAAGCCTGGCCGCTCCGGTGCCGCTGTTCCTGCTGTCCATGCTGCTTGAAGGAACTGCCTTCGGCCTGCCCGACCATGTGCCGTCGATGACCGCGGTGCTGTCGATCGCGTTTCTCGCCTATCCGACAACGGTGTTTGCCTTTGCTGCCTGGGTCTTCCTGCTCCGCAGCCATCCCGCCGCAACCGTGACACCATTCGCCCTGCTGATCCCTGTCTTCGGCATGGCATCGACCGCCGTTGCGTTCGGGGAGGCCCTGACGCCCATGGCGGCGGCGGGATCGGCACTCGTCTTCGTCGGGCTTGCCGTCAGCCTGTTCGGCCCTTTCCTGCTGCGGAACCGGGACTGATCGAGCGAAATTCACGGCTGATGACAGGAAAACCGAAGATTTGAACGTCGCTAACACGGCCTAACATGCTGATTCTGCGAAGCAAGAAAGGGACCTCACGAAGCGCGGTCCCTTGTTTGCAGAAAGACATTGCTTGTGAAGCGTTCCGTACCCGCACCGCCATTTTCGCCGGCAATCCTATCCGTTCCGAAACATCGGACACAGGAGGACCATGGCGATGGATTATCGCGAACTGTACGACACCCGCCCGAACATTCATTCCTACCAGACCACCGAACAGTCCGGCTATGTCGGCCCGCTTATCGCGCTTGCCGTAATCGTAGTGCTGATTGCCAGCGTATTCTTCCTCGGCGGCAGCGGAGAGGTCGGGTCGGACCAGAACCCGGCAGCTCCGATGGCGTCGGAATCGGTCCCGGTCCAGCCTGCAGCCCCGACCGCTCAATAGCAGGCTGCAAAGAACATCATGCGCCGGATTGACATTTGCCGTCGAAATGACGACCTCCGGCGCATGAAGATCAAAGACGCAGAAATCCTGATCATACCGGGCTACAAGAATTCCAGTCCCGACCACTGGCAATCGCGATGGGAAGGAAACATGGCGACGGCCCGTCGCGTGGAGCAGGCAGAGTGGTCGAAGCCCGTACGCGATGACTGGGTATCGCGTGTTCGCGAGGAAATATCGCGCGCGACGAAACCCGTCGTCCTCGTGGCCCACTCGCTCGGTGTCGCAGCGGCCGTCCATGCGGTCCAGGACCGGCCTGAAAATGTCAGGGGCGGCTTCTTCGTGGCGCCGCCGGAAGTTGACAATCCCGGGATCAGGCCGAGACACCTGACGACATTCGGTCCCTATCCCAGCGCGCCGCTACCCTTTCCGGCGTTCGTCATCGCGAGCCGGAACGATCCGTTCTCGACCTTCGAGAAGGCCGCCGATGCGGCTGCCGACTGGGGGGCATTCCTGGTGGATGCCGGAGAATCCGGACACATCAACGCCGAATCGGGCCACGGCCCGTGGCCCGAAGGATTGATGGTCTTCGCGGAATTCATGAAAAGGCTGTGACGGCGGGCGAAGCCGCCGGCGCAGCCTATTCGGCCTGCACCTGCGCGATCGCCTCCTCGAGAAGCTCGTCCATCGTGCGGCGGATCTGGTGGTCGGACTGCTCGACACCGGCAGCGTCGAAGTCGCCGCGCACCTTGCGGAACACGTCATCGTCACCGGCTTCCTCGAAATCGGCGAGGACCACTTCCTTGGCATAGGCCTCGGCCTCGTCGCCAGTCTTGCCCAGCTTTTCGGCCGCCCACAGGCCAAGAAGCTTGTTTCGGCGGGCTATCGCCTTGAAACGCAGCTCCTCGTCATGGGCGAACTTGTTCTCGTACGCGTCCTTACGATCTTTCATCGACATGGCGAACTTCTCCGTTGGAAGGCCTGAGTGACGCTGTGCGTCCAACTCAAGATGGATGGTCGGCACGTCTAAATCAAATGACCGTTAAAAATTCAACACGAATGCGCCTGCCTTTGGTCGCAGCCGGAAAATGACGGAATATCCACCGACGGCGTTTGTGCTTGTGCGCGGTTTGGAGTAAACGGCGCCAATGACCCGCGGGCGCCAGTCGCCGCAATCCCAAGGCAGAGCACAAGATTCATGAAACAGCGCCGCCGCATCTATGAAGGCAAAGCCAAGATCCTCTACGAAGGACCGGAACCCGGCACCCTCGTCCAGTTCTTCAAGGACGATGCAACGGCCTTCAACAAGAAGAAGCATGATGTCATCGAGGGCAAGGGCGTCCTCAACAACCGGATTTCGGAATACATCTTCACCCATCTGAACCGGATCGGCATCCCGACGCACTTCATAAAGCGTCTGAACATGCGCGAGCAGCTGATCCGCGAAGTCGAGATCATTCCGCTGGAAGTCGTGGTGCGAAACATTGCCGCAGGCTCGATCTCCAAGCGTCTCGGCATCGAGGAAGGCACCGTGCTGCCCCGCTCTGTCATCGAGTTCTACTACAAGGCGGATGCGCTGGACGATCCGATGGTCACGGAAGAACACGTCACCGCGTTCGGCTGGGCCAGCCCGCAGGAAATCGACGACATCATGGCACTCGCCATCCGCGTCAACGATTTCCTTACCGGCCTGTTCCTCGGCATCGGCATCCAGTTGGTCGATTTCAAGATCGAGTGCGGCCGCCTCTATGAAGGCGACATGATGCGGATCGTCGTCGCCGACGAGATTTCACCCGACTCCTGCCGGCTATGGGATCTCAAGACCAACGAGAAGCTGGACAAGGACCGTTTCCGGCGCGACCTCGGCGGCCTGGTGGAAGCATACCAGGAAGTCGCGCGCCGTCTCGGCATCATGAACGAAAACGAGTCGCCGCGCCCCAAGGGGCCGGTTCTGGTCAAATAGTCGATCCGGGCAGGACATGATCAAGGCACGCGTAACCGTCACCCTCAAGAACGGCGTTCTCGACCCGCAGGGCAAGGCGATAGAGGGCGCCCTGCATGCACTCGAATTTCCCCAGGTCGCAAAGGTCAGGCAGGGCAAGGTGTTCGACGTCGAACTCGACACGAAGGATCGCGCCAGGGCGGAAGCCGACCTGAAGGCGATGTGCGAGAAGCTGCTCGCCAACACGGTGATCGAGGACTACACCTTCGAAATCGAATAGATGTGCGGGAACGAAACGGCGTTTCGCCGGCGTCCCGATTCGGAACAGGCCGTTAACCACAGGTAAGGATTTTCCCCGCCCGGGACCGCGCCATTAACCGCATTGGCCCGCGCGTCCGAATAGAATGCCGGCATCATTTCGTCGGTTCGGGCGCGGGTTCATGGATACGAAAAAGAGATACGACTGGGTCGATGCAGCCAAGGGCATTTCCATCATCCTCGTGGTGATGATGTATGCCGCGCACAATGTCGGCAAATATACCGGCGAGACCGGGTTCCTGCACTATGTGATCGGCTTCGCCACCCCGTTTCGCATGCCCGAGTTCTTCCTGATATCGGGTCTCTTCCTCTCGCAGGTCATCGGCCGCGACTGGAAGCGCTATGCCGACCGCCGCGTGGTGCACTATTTCTACTTCTATGCCGTCTGGGTGGCGATCAATATCGTGCTGAAAGTGGGTATCGCCGGACGCGATCCCGGCGCCATGCTTTCGGATCTGGCGGTGGCGGTGGTCCAGCCCTACGGCGTCTTCTGGTTCATCTACATGCTCGGCGTGTTCAGCCTCGCCGCGAAACTCGCCTGGCAGTTCCGCCTACCCCACTGGCTGGTGATCGCCGCGGCCGCGGGCCTGCAGCTGGCTCCGATCGACGTCGCGAGCTACGCGGTGACGCAGTTCTGCGCCTACTTCGTCTTCTTCTACCTCGGTTACGCCGCCTCCCCCCTGATTTTCAGGTTCGTGGAAGGTGCAGCCGCGCGGCCCCTGGCGGCGGTGCTTGGCCTGGCTGCGTGGGCAGCGGCCGAGGCCTTTCTCGTCTTCTGGCCCGACGGCACCCTGCTGCCGCTTGACATGAAGATGGGCTATGCCGCCTTTCCGCCGCTGCATCTGACGCTGGCCGTTATTGGCGCGATCGCCCTGTGTGTCGGCAGCGCACTCCTGACGAAATTCACCTTCATGGACTGGCTCCGCCGGCTCGGACAGCACTCGCTTGCCGTCTATCTCGCCTTCACATTGCCCATGTCGGCCATCCGCATCATCGCGATGAAGACCGGGTTGACGGACACGAGCCTGCTCAGCAGCCTTGTCCTGGTCGGGGCGGTGTCCGCGCCGGTCGTACTCTACCTGATCGTGAAGCGGACCGGCATCGCGACCTTCCTGTTCGAACGACCGGCCTGGGCACATATTCCCGGCACACCCGGCAGCCGCAATCCGGCCCCGGTCGCAGCGCCGGCGGAATGACGCCACGGGCAGGCACAATTTCGGGCCGGCCTGGACCGGCCCGTTCGAGGTTAAGGGGTGAATGAAGGGCGAAACCACTCGCCATGGCCGGCTCGTTCCGCTATTAAGCGCGAAAGAGTTTCTCCCCGGATAAGCCCAACGAAACGATGAAATCCGCTGTCGTCCTCCTCCCCGGCCTCAACCGCGACCGCGACATGATCGCGGCGATCACGAAGATATCCGGCAAGGAGCCGTTGACCGTCTGGCAGACGGACACGGAAATTCCCGATGTGGACCTGATCGTCGTACCGGGCGGATTTTCCTATGGCGACTACCTGCGCTGCGGTGCCATCGGCGCGCGCATGCCGGTCATGGAAGCGATCCGTCGCAAGGCCGAAGCCGGCGTTCGCGTCATGGGCGTTTGCAACGGTTTTCAGATCCTGCTGGAAGCGGGCCTCCTGCCCGGTGCGCTGATGCGCAATGCCTCTCTGAAATTTGTCTGCAAGGAAGTGAAGCTCGAAGTCGTCAACGCGGACACGGATTTCACCCGTGCCTATGCCCGGGGCCAGATCATCCGCTGTCCTGTCGCCCATCACGACGGCAATTATTTCGCCGACGCGGAGACACTGAAACGCCTCAACGGAAACCGCCAGGTCGTGTTCCGCTACGCCGAGGGCACCAACCCCAACGGCTCCATCGAGGACATCGCCGGCATAGTCAACGAGGCCGGCAACGTGCTCGGCATGATGCCGCATCCGGAGAATCTCATCGAGGCAGCCCATGGAGGCACCGACGGAAGAGGCCTCTTCGAGAGTGCACTCGATTGCCTCGACAAGGCTGCGGCTTGAAACGGCGCGTCGCCCTGCTGCCCCGTGCCGCCACCTGGATCATTGCAGGCACGGTTCTCTCATCCTGCGCCACGGAACGCATAGGCGGCCCGCTGATCGTGGAGGTCGATGCGACCAATGCGACAACGGTACTCGCCAATGTCAACGAGAACGCGCAGCGCTGCTGGTTCAGGACAGGCGAGCGCGCATTTCGTCAATTCGCGGTCATTCCCGAGCTCGACACGAGGATCGGCAGCCCTCGCCTCCTTGTTGTGGAGAGAGGCAAGTCGGCGGGACTGCCGAAACTCGTGATCGAGGCCAACGGCAATCCGGTAAGGATCACCACCTACGGCCCACTGGCAAACACGGCCATTTCCGGCCGGATAAACGATGACGTTCTGGCCTGGTCCGCCGGCCGGGACAGTTGCTGAAGCCTAGCGCCACCAGAAAGGCTTGTTCGCCTCGAAACGTGCCTGTTCGCGCGTCAGGCCGATATCACGCAGTTGATCGTCCGTTAGCTCACGCAGGTGCAACCGGGTACGGCGCTTCGTCATTCGCGCACGGATAATGGCTACGAACACCCCTAGCCAATCTCGCAAAGGCACTGCGCCAATGCCGGCATATGTCCTGTAGCCGATGCGTACAGGGCCATTATGCGGGACAATTGCATCGATTGATACCATCGTACTGACCCATTCATGAAAATGTATTGCATTGTGCCCCTACATTGACTCGCACTACCCCTCAATCTAAACATTGTCACCATGACAAATTGGGTACCAAACCTCGATGACGGCGAGGGTCCGCTGTACATGCGTCTCGCCGGACGGATCGAGGAAGCGATCGAAACCGGCACGCTTTCGCTTGGAACGAAGCTTCCGCCTCAGCGCAACCTTGCATTCGATCTCGGGGTTACTGTGGGCACGGTAAGTCGCGCCTATTCGATCGTGCGCGAGCGCGGGCTTGTCTCGGGTGAGGTCGGGCGCGGGACCTATGTGACGGGCCCGGCCAGCGCCCCTCCACGGGATGAGGAACAAAGCATCGTCTTCACGCCGGACGCAAACACCCGGATCGCCGAACGTTATTCGTCGGGCGAAATGATCCGCTTCGATGCCTCCGCCGCGCCGCTGGTACCAATCAGCGAAACGCTGGAGCGTCTCACCGCCCGGATCCTGCGCGAGGACCCGCTTCAGGTATCCGACTACATCCGCTCTGTCTCACCGGACTGGCAACGCGCCGGCCAGACATGGCTCGCCAATCGCAACTGGCGACCGCCGATGGAAGACATCGCCCCGGTACAGGGTGTGCATTCGGGCATTGTCGCCATCATAGCGGCGATGACCCTTCCAGGAGACCGCATCGCCGTCGAAGAGTTGAGCTATGCCAACGTGCCCCGCGCGGCGCAGATGATGGGGCGCCGGCCTGTGAGCGTGGCGATCGACGAATACGGAGCGATTCCGGAAAAGCTGGAACACATTTGCGCGCAACAGCATCCGAAGCTGATCTTCCTGATGCCGGGACTTCAGAACCCGACCCTGGCGGTCATGCCCCAGGAACGCCGCGAAGCGATCGCGGCGATAGCAAGGCGCTACAACCTTCTCATCATCGAGGACAACGTCTACGGCTGCCTGCACGACGACCCGATTCCTCCGATAGCGTCGCTCGCCCCGGAACTGACCTTCCACGTTTCCGGCCTGTCGAAGGCGGTTGCCGCGGGGCTGCGCGCCGCCTGGGTCGCCTGCCCGCCGCGCATGGCCGGCCGGGTGGTGACCGCGACACGGCTCCTGACGGGCGGAAAGACATACCTGCTGACCGAGCTTGCGGCACGAATGGTGCTATGCGGAGCAGCCGAGGAAATAAGGGGACGTGTGGCGGCGGAGATAGCCGATCGCGTTGCCATCGTGCGGGAAATGCTCGACGGCTATGAATTCACGTCCTCCAACTACGCCCCGTTCATCTGGCTCAAACTGCCGGATCCGTGGCTGTCGGGCACATTCAAGACTGCCGCCGAGCGGGAGGGGGTACTGATCGATTCCGAGGACGAGTTCAAGTCCGCTCGCTCCGAGCGATCCTTCCACCGCGTCCGAATTGCCTTCTCCAATCCCGTCGATCGGGATGTCGTGCGTGACGGCCTCCAGCGCTTGCGGGCCCTCCTCGAGAGCGGGGCCGGTGCCTATGAAAGCTTCGACTGACGAGGCAGGATGGCGATTTAGGACTGGAGAAACCCGCACAGGCAGTCATGGCGGACGTTCGCCCCCTTTCGACAGTGCTGTGAATTGGTGTATTCGGCACTCACCCTCAATCTCGCACCGACAAGCCGGTTCCCATGTCCATTCGCAATTCAATTCCCATCACCCCCGAACTCGTCGAAGCCCACGGCATCACGCCGGACGAATATGAACGCATACTGGAGCTGACCGGCCGCGAACCGACCTTTACCGAACTCGGCATCTGGTCGGCCATGTGGAACGAGCACTGTTCCTACAAGTCCTCCAAGAAATGGCTTAAGACGCTCCCAACCACCGGGCCGCAGGTCATCCAGGGACCGGGCGAGAATGCCGGCGTGGTCGATATCGGGGACGGCGATTGCGTCGTCTTCAAGATGGAGAGCCACAACCATCCCTCCTATATCGAGCCGTACCAGGGCGCGGCGACCGGCGTCGGCGGCATCCTGCGCGATGTCTTCACCATGGGCGCGCGGCCTGTTGCGGCGATGAATGCCCTGCGCTTCGGCGAGCCCGACCACCCCAAGACCCGCCACCTCGTTTCAGGTGTCGTTGCCGGCGTCGGAGGATACGGAAACTCGTTTGGCGTACCGACCGTTGGCGGCGAGGTCGAGTTCGATGCGCGGTACAATGGCAACATACTTGTCAATGCATTTGCCGCCGGCATCGCCAAGACGGATGCGATCTTCCTCTCCGAGGCCAAGGGCGTCGGCCTTCCCGTCGTCTATCTCGGCGCCAAGACCGGCCGCGACGGCGTCGGCGGCGCCACGATGGCCTCCGCCGAATTCGGTGACGACATAGACGAGAAACGCCCGACGGTTCAGGTCGGTGACCCGTTCACCGAGAAATGCCTTCTGGAAGCCTGTCTTGAGCTTATGGCCTCGGGCGCGGTGATCGCCATCCAGGACATGGGTGCGGCGGGCCTCACCTGCTCGGCGGTCGAGATGGGTGCCAAGGGCAATCTCGGCATCCTGCTCGATCTCGACAAGGTTCCGGTGCGCGAGGAGCGCATGACTGCCTACGAGATGATGCTGTCTGAAAGCCAGGAGCGCATGCTGATGGTGCTGCGCCCGGAGAAGGAAGATGAAGCCAAGGCAATCTTCCAGAAATGGGGACTCGATTTCGCCGTCGTCGGCAAGACGACGGACGACCTGCGCTTCCGCGTCCTTCACGAGGGCGAGGAAGTCGCCAATCTGCCGATCAAGGAACTCGGCGACGAGGCACCGGAATACGATCGTCCGTGGATGACGCCGGCGCAGTACCAGGAAATGGATGCCTCCCAGTTCGAGGAACCCGAGGACTATGGCGAGGCACTGAAGAGAATCCTCGGATCGCCCAACATGGCATCGCGCCGATGGGTGTGGGAGCAATACGATACGCTTATCCAGGGCAATTCCCTGCAACTGCCCGGCGGCGACGCAGGCGTGGTGCGCGTTGACGGCCATCCGACCAAGGCGCTGGCCTTCTCCTCCGACGTGACCCCGCGCTACTGCGAAGCCGATCCCTACGAAGGCGGCAAGCAGGCGGTCGCCGAGTGCTGGCGGAACATTACGGCCACGGGCGCGGAACCCTTGGCGGCAACCGACAACCTCAATTTCGGCAATCCGGAACGCCCGGAAATCATGGGCCAGTTCGTTCGCGCCATCGAGGGAATCGGCGAGGCCTGCACGGCCCTCGGCTTTCCGATCGTGTCCGGCAACGTCTCGCTTTACAACGAGACGAATGGCGAGGCCATCCTGCCGACACCGACCATCGCCGGCGTCGGTCTCCTGCCCGACCATTCCGCAATGGCGCGAATTTCCGCCATGCAGGACGGCGACAGGATCTTCCTGCTTGGGGGCGACGGCACCCATCTCGGCCAGTCCATCTTCAATCGCGTCATCAACGACCGCACCGACGGGCCGCCGCCGCCGGTGGACCTGTATTGCGAGAAACGCAACGGCGATTTCGTTCGCTCGGCCATACGCAACAGCCATGTGACGGCCTGTCACGACCTCTCCGATGGCGGCATGATCGTGGCACTCGCGGAAATGTGCATCTCCTCCGGAAAGGGGGCGACTATCGATGCCGGCGACGCCGCTCCTGCCCATGCATTGCTTTTCGGCGAGGACCAGGCCCGCTACCTCGTCACGGTCGCCCCCGAGAACGCGCATTTCTTCGCGCTCAACGCCGAGGGGGCCGGCGTTCCGTTCCGCGAGCTCGGCACGGTCGGCGGCGACACGCTCGCATTGACTGCGCCCGTGCAGGTCGCCATATCTGTATCGGAACTGGCGCGAATCCATGAATCCTGGTTCCCCGAATTCATGGATGCCAATCGACACGCGGAAGCCGCAGAGTAGGAGAACGCCACATGCCAATGAACGCCTCGGAAATCGAGAAAATGATCAAGGAGGCGATTCCGGATGCGCAGGTCACGATCCGGGACATGGCCGGCGACGGCGACCACTATGCAGCCGAAGTGGTTTCGGAGAGTTTTCGCGGCAAGTCGCGCGTCCAGCAGCATCAGATGGTTTACCAGGCATTGCAGGGCAAGATGGGCGGCGTCCTGCACGCACTCGCGCTACAGACTTCGGCGCCGGATTGAGCCAGTCCGCGGAAAGCCGGGCGCGCCGCAGCCTCGCCCGCAGACGCGAGACGGTACCGGCCATGCCGCGCAGACAAGCGGAACGGCGCTGCCGCAAGCGCAATGGAAGCCTTGAGAAGCGGCTCCATGGCGGGATATAGGTATACAGGATACATCAATTGCCGGTCGCCGGACCGGCCTCGAAAGGACCAGTAATGAGCGGTATCAAGGATTTCATCGACCAGGAAGTGAAGTCGAACGACGTCGTCCTGTTCATGAAGGGCACGCCGGGCTTTCCCCAGTGCGGATTTTCGGGACAGGTCGTGCAGATTCTCGACTATCTCGGCGTCGACTACAAGGGCATCAATGTGCTCGCCGATGATGACCTGCGTCAGGGCATCAAGGACTATTCCAACTGGCCGACCATCCCGCAGCTCTACGTGAAGGGCGAGTTTGTCGGCGGCTGCGATATCGTCCGCGAAATGTTCCAGGCAGGCGAGCTGCAGGACCATCTTCAGGAAAAGGGTGTGGCGGTCAAAGGTGCCGCCTGAGGGCCCGACTTCGCCGAACCCATTCCGAGGAAGACGGTCACAGGCATCCGGAAACAAAAATGGCGTGTCGTTCGTTCGGCACGCCATTTCCTTTGGTTGAACGGCCCCCGTGCATGGGATGCCGCTGCAAGGCGTCATCCATGATTGTCCATTCCGTCGCCTGAGTGGCCGGTCTGTTCACAGAATGCGCATCACGAAATTCCCGCGACACGATGGACTAGTGACGGGCCGGGACCTAAGAGATCCATGAAAGGACGAACAGCATGACCTGGACCATCTATCTTTCAGGCGAGATCCACACGGACTGGCGCGACAGGATTCGGGAAGGTGTCGCCGCAGCCGGCCTTCCCGTCAATCTGACCGGACCGGTTACGCATCACGAGGCATCGGACGATTGCGGCGTCGCCATCCTCGGCGCCGAGCCGGACAAGTTCTGGCACGATCACAAGGGCGCACAGGTCAATGCGATCCGCACCCGCACGCTGATAGGCAAGGCCGATATCGTCGTCGTGCGCTTCGGCGAGAAATACAAGCAGTGGAACGCCGCCTTCGATGCCGGCTATGCGGCCGCGCTCGGCAAGCCGCTCATCGTCATGCACCAGGCAGAGCACGCCCATGCGCTGAAGGAGGTCGATGCCGCAGCACTCGCCGTCGCGAGGACGCCGGAACAGGTCGTCGAACTGCTGCGCTATGTCGTCAACGGCGAACTGGCCGGCTACACGGACGGACAAACGATCGCCGAATAACGGAAAACCGATCATGCATGAACAAGCCGACAAGCAGGCAAGCGAAAGGCTTGCGCGCACCGGAATCCCTCGTCCCGAATTCATCGCGATCGTCGCGGGCCTGATGGCACTGAACGCGCTGGCGATCGACATTCTGCTCCCGGCATTTCCGAACATCTCGGCGGCCTATGGCATCGACGGCAACGAGGTCCAGTACCTGCTGCTGTCCTACATTCTTGGCTTCGGCGCCGCGCAGTTGTTCTTCGGGCCGATCTCCGACCGCTTCGGCCGGCGCAGGCCGATGTTCATCGGACTTGCCATATACATCGCCTGCGCGATGGCCGGTTCCTTCGCACCGACTTTCGAGATGGTGCTGGTCTTCCGGTTCCTCCAGGGAATCGGGGCTGCAAGCACGCGGGTCATCGCGTTTGCCCTTGTTCGCGACACCCATTCCGGACGGACCATGGCATCGACCATGTCTCTCGTGATGATGGTGTTCATGGTGGTGCCGATCATCGCGCCCTTCTTCGGACAGGGAATTGTCCTGATCGGTCCGTGGCAGCACATTTTCTGGTTCATGGCACTGCTGGCGGCAGTGATGACCGTGTGGTCCGGACTCCGCCTGCCCGAGACCCTGGATCCCGCGAACCGCCGGTCACTCGGACTGGAGCCCGTATTCAGCGGGTTCCGATTTGTCCTGTCCAACCGGATTTCGCTGTTCTACACACTGGCCACGGCCTTCTTTTTCGGTTCGTTGTTCGCCTTCCTCAACCTGGCCCAGCCAATTCTCGGCGAAGTGTACGGCCTGCATGCCCATTTTCCGCTTGCGATGGCCATCGGAGCATCGGTGATGGCGCTGGCATCCCTCCTGAATTCGAGGATCGTCGGGCGCATCGGCATGCGCCGCCTGTCACATGGCGCCCTGCTGGCCCATCTCTTCATTTCCATTGCAGCATCGATCTGGTTTTCCACCCACGAAAGCCCGCCACTCTGGCTATTCATGTCCGTCCTTATCCTGATCATGCCGTTGTTCGGCCTGATCGGCGCCAATTTCAACGCCATCGCGATGGAGCCTCTCGGCAAGGTTGCCGGTACGGCATCCTCCGTGCTCGGCTTTACACAGACCGTGGGCGGAGGGCTTTGCGGCGCGGCAATCGGCCAGTCGTTCAACGGCACCCCTTTGCCGCTTATCGCCGGCGGCGCGCTGACGTCCTTCATCACGCTGGTACTCGTGCTGATCGCCGAGAAGGGCAGACTGTTCGACAATCCCGGCGCGCGCTGAGCGCGACGGGCCTCAGTCCGTTGCGGCGGACGGGTTTGCCTGCAGCGCCGCGAAATCGAACAGCCTGCGATCGAGCAGATGGCTCGGCCTGACATTGGCGAGCGCGCGGATCATCGTGTCCTTGCGGCCCGGCATCCGCTTCTCGATATCGGCGAGCATCATCTTCATCGCGTTGCGCTGCAGGCCATCCTGAGATCCGCACAAATCGCAGGGGATGATCGGGAACTTCATGGCCTCGGCGAACTTTTCCAGATCGGCCTCTGCGCAATAGGCCAGCGGCCGAAGCACCTCGACATCGCCCTCGTCATTGACGAGTTTCGGCGGCATGGCGGCAAGACGTCCGCCATGGAACAGGTTCATGAAGAAGGTTTCCAGAATATCCTCGCGATGATGCCCCAGCACCAGCGCCGAACACCCCTCCTCCCGCGCGATGCGATAGAGGTGGCCACGCCGCAGCCGGGAGCAGAGCGAACAGTAGGTGTTGTTCGCGGGGATCTTGTCGGTGACCACCGAATAGGTGTCCTGGTACTCGATGCGGTGCGGAATGCCGTGTTTCGCCAGCCAGTCCGGAAGGATGTGTTTCGGAAAATTGGGCTGCCCCTGGTCGAGATTGCAGGCGAGCAGGTCGACCGGCAGCAGGCCGCGCCATTTCAGTTCCATCAGCAGGGCCAGCAGACCGAACGAGTCCTTGCCGCCGGACAGGCCGACCAGCCATCGCTCGCCCGGGCGGACCATGTCGAAATCCTCGAACGCCTGCCGCATGTTGCGCAGCAGGCGCTTGCGCAGCTTTTTGAACTCGACGCTGCCCGGGATGTCGGTCAAGAGCGGAATGTTCATCCAGTATCCTTCGACGATCGGTCGGGAGCAGGAACCATCGCCTTCTATAGCGTTGAATTCAGGAACCCGGAATATGCATGAAAACGGTCGCCTCGAAATCCGTCTTCCGGGCGGATCCAGGCGGCGGAGGCGCCGAAACCCTCGCGCGGACGGCGTCCGGCTCCCGTGCCAACGTACGCTTTACGCATCTCTCGGTCAGACACAGGATCATGTGGCCGTGAGCTTCCAGATCCCCGGTGTCGATCCACTTGTGAACGTCAAAGCGATCTCCCTCGATCGCCATCGGGCGGAAACTGGAGTAGAAGGCCATCCCGTAGGACAGGTACCTGTCGCCCCCGACATATTTCAACGTGCCGTTGGTATTTTCCTTCCACAGCAATTCAGCCTTCCGCGCCAAATCAGCGACGGGCGTGTCCGAAAAGAGCCGGCCTTCCGCGAGAGTTACGTTGCGAATGAACGGGGAAAGCCCGAGCAGGCAGGCCATAAAGACCGCGACGAACACCGGCGCGGTTCTCGGGTGCCTGTCTGCCAGATCCGCCGGCATGAGCATGACGAGAAGCACGGGTGCGAAGATGAAGAACGGCAGGGACCAGTTGCTCGTCAACGGCACCCAGAAGATGATGCCGAGAAACATCGTCAAAGGAACCGGCAGCAGACCCGCGGCCAGCAATGCCCGGCCCCCCGGCGAATCCGCCAGGGTCATGAACTGGCGCCAGTCGAACAGCGGATACCCGTCACGCCACCTTCGATAGAAACTCATGGCTGCGAGTCCCGGAAGCGCGTAGCCGATCTGGGCCACAAAAAACTCGATCTGGTAATAGGCCACGTTGGCAAAAGTACGCACCCCCTGCTCCGCGACAGCAAAGTGGAAAGTGCTGAACCGGTTTTCGAAGAGCCAGATCACGTGCGGCAGCAACACGATTGCGAACACGGCAAGCGTGATCAGCGGGAGTTTCCCCCGCCACAGGCGGCGTACGGCAGGATCGACCAAGGAGTGAATCACAAGCGCAAGCAGCAAGACAGCCGAATGGTACTTCGCCAGCATCGCGAGAGCGGACCACAGTCCGAGCTGGAACGCATCGATCGGACGCTCCCTTTCCATCACCCGCAGATAGGCGAGGAAGGCGAGCCCCCAGAAGGGCAGCATTGCAGCGTTCGCGTTGTACTTGAGGGCCAGGAAGCCCAACATCGGCAAGGCCAGTGCCACCGCGACGGCCAAAACCAGCTGCCTGCGGTTCAGGTACCGCCTGGCGATCTGCAACATGACGACGTAGCTTACCGCCAGGTTCACCGCGCTTAGAAAACGATAGGAAAGGTTGGTCCGCGGGAAAAGCTCGAACCAGGCCGCCGTGATCCATCCGAAGAGCGGAGGATGCTTGTCGTTACCCAGTTGCCACCGGATGCCCCAGACATAATTCTCGAGCATGTCGCCATACATGTCGAGATTGTAGCGCGACCACTGGGCGTAAACCGCCCAGAACAGGAAGATGGCAAGAACGAGCAGCCAGGCGAGACTCGGAACGCGAGAGGAAGCGGTAGACAAGATCTGGTTCAAACGCCCGGCCCTCAAGGACTATCTGTTCTGTCTCGACGGCAGGCTGGATCCATCCTGGAACAGCCTCCGACCATGACCCCGAGACGTCTTGCACCTTCGCCCGGGCGGATCGACCGGCAGCAATGTCCGGCCACCGATGCGGAGGCCCCGAGGCAACATCGCGGAAACAAGACGGGCGGCAATCAAGCGATCGCCGCCCGTTCGCAGACATTTAGACTTAGCGCGAGTAGAACTCGACCACGAGGTTCGGTTCCATCTGCACCGGGTAAGGCACATCGGCCAGTCCCGGAACGCGCACATAGGTCGCAACCATCTTGTTGTGGTCGACTTCGAGATAATCCGGCACGTCACGCTCGGCGAGCTGCGTTGCCTCGATCACCAGCGCGAGCTGCTTGGACTTTTCGCGCACCTCGATAACGTCGCCGGCGCGGCAACGATAGGAGGGGATGTTCACGCGCTTGCCGTTGACCATGACGTGACCATGGTTGACGAACTGGCGAGCCGCGAAGATCGTCGGAACGAACTTGGCACGGTAGACGATGGCATCGAGGCGGCTTTCCAGCAGGCCGATCAGAAGCTCCGGCGTGTCGCCCTTGCGGCGCGCGGCTTCGTCGTAGGTCTTGCGGAACTGCTTCTCGGAGATGTCGCCGTAGTAGCCCTTCAGCTTCTGCTTGGCGCGAAGCTGCACACCGAAGTCGGACAGCTTGCCCTTGCGGCGCTGGCCGTGCTGGCCCGGGCCGTATTCGCGGCGGTTCACCGGGGACTTCGGACGACCCCAGATGTTTTCGCCCATGCGGCGGTCAATCTTGTATTTGGACGATTCGCGCTTGCTCATCGCATTTCCTTTCTAACGGTTGCGCCCGGACCTCCCGGCCCCGGCTGAAGGAAACGCACCCTCCTCTGCCGGCCATTTTCGCCGACTGACAGGACATGCCACGCACGCATTGCGGCCATGTCCACGGGATACGTCAAACAAAAATACAGGGCCGAAAAGCCCTGCACTGCGCGCTGTCTATAAAGCAAAGCACCATTAGTCAAGCGCTGCCGGAGACTTGGCATGGTCGACATGCCACTCTTTCTCCCCCCGGAGGCCACCCTGTGATTGCCGGCACATTCATGCCGGCGGATATCGCATAGTTTCTCTGCATCGAAGGGACGGAAC
Organism: Oricola thermophila; assembly: GCF_013358405.1. Taxonomy (NCBI): domain Bacteria; kingdom Pseudomonadati; phylum Pseudomonadota; class Alphaproteobacteria; order Hyphomicrobiales; family Ahrensiaceae; genus Oricola; species Oricola thermophila. The sequence continues at coordinate 1,234,372 of NZ_CP054836.1, read as the reverse complement.
CAAAGCAACTGACCTGAGAGGTGCGACAATGAAAACCGACTTCAAGATCGTCTCCGGCATTCGTCGCTTGGTCGTCATGACCCTTGGCAGCATCTCCCTCACCGCAGCCATGGCCGCTTCGGCAAGCGCCAATTCCGACCACTGGGACAGGTTCTCCTGCTACGCTTACGTCCATGACCAGTGCTACGGGAACGGAGCGGACAACTGTGACAGGGAGGGCTACGACTGGGCTCTCGACCAGTGCGACGGATACTACCCGTCATCGGCCGGCGTGAAACGCCCGAAGGGAGCGAGAACCTTCACAGCCACGACAAACCTGAAGACCAAGACCAAGATCCAGCGTTCCTTCAGGAAATAATCGGCCCCCCGTATCCGCATCCAGCCGTTGCCAGCCTCCGGCAGCGGCTTTTTCTATGGCTGGTCGCCTTGAAGCATCGTCGGCGTCAAGCCGAATCCCTGCATCAACCGGCAAAGCTCCGGGCCGGGAAAGCCGGAGGTGAAAACCGCCAGATCCGCCTCGTCCGGCTTGCCGGGCAGCGTCCCGATCCCGTCGGATAGCGTCTTCGCGCGCCGCGCTATCGCCTCGGATGTATCGATCCAGTCCACCGGCCAGGGCGCCATCTTGCGAAAGCGGTTCACGAGGAAGGGATAATGCGTGCAGGCGAGGACGACGATGTCGGTACGCCTGCCGTCCCTTTCCATGAAGCAGGGCGAGATCTCGCGCCGGACCGCCTCCTCGTCGACCATCTGTCCGCGCATGTAGGTTTCGGCCATCGCGGCAAGATTGTCGCTGCCGACGAGCCGAACGTGACATTTCTGCCCGTACTGACGGATCAGTTCGCGGGTATATTGCCGCTTCACGGTGCCGGGTGTCGCAAGCACCGAAACCAGCCCGGACCGGGTGCGCTCGGCGGCGGGCTTGATCGCCGGAACGGTGCCGACGAATGTCTCGCCCGGATATGCCCGCCGAAGATGATCGATTGCCAGGGTCGAGGCCGTGTTGCAGGCGATCACGCTCAGCGCCGGACGGTATCTTTCCAAGAGGTTTCCGAACAGGCTCGTGATGTGGTCGCGCAGGGCCTCTTCTTCCCAGGCGCCATAGGGAAAGGCCGCGTCGTCGGCGACGTAGACGAACCGCCAGTCCGGCATCAGCACGCGCGCCTCGCGCAGAACGGAAAGTCCGCCGATGCCGCTGTCGAAGAACAGCGCCGTGCGCGCGCGATGGTCAGTCATCGCCCTGCCCCGCCCTGTCGCGCTTTCGCGTGCGCCTGCCACCGGCCGGCATGCGACGGGGATCGTCACCCGGCGATCCGGTCCCGCGCGGGCTGGAGGGCGAGAAACGGTCGAGACTGGAAATAACGCCGCGAAGAAGGCGTATCTCCTCGACCGAATAGCCGGGACGGGTCAGCACGGCGCGGAGGTTTTCCACCTGGACCGGCTTGCGTTCCGGCGGACGGAAATAGCCGCGGGCATCGAGCGCCGCCTCGAGCTGGCCGAACAGACCGAAAAGCTCCTCCTTCGGGGCCGGCACGAACTCGGCGCCATCGAACGCGGTCTCGCTCTCGCTGTCGAGGCCCGACTTCATCCACTCGTAACTCATAAGCAACACGGCCTGGGCGAGGTTGAGCGATGCGAAGGCGGGATTGACCGGAAATGTGACGATGTCGTCGGCCAGCCCGACCTCCTCGTTGTAAAGGCCGAACCGCTCGCGGCCGAACAGTATCGCGCCCGCCTGTGAACGGCGATGAGTCGCGCGCAGGTTCCGCGCCGCATCGACCGGGCCGAGCACCCTCTTGAACCCATCCCGCTGGCGAGCCGTGGTCGCCACCACATAGGAACAGTCCGCTATCGCGTCGGCCACGCTGTCGAAGAGGCGAGCGCCCTCAAGAACGTGGACGGCGCCGCTCGCCGCGGCCTCCGCCTTCGGATTCGGCCAGCCGTCGCGCGGCGTGACGAGGCGCAAATCGGCAAGGCCGAAATTCCCCATCGCCCGCGCCACCATGCCGATATTCTCGCCAAGCTGCGGCTCGACCAGCACGATCGCCGGGCCTTCCACTATCATCTCGCGATGCCTGTCTGTTCCTGCCATGATCTTCGTTCACAAAACCGCGGTGCCCGCACCTGCCACAAACCGGCGCATATGGAAACATCGGCAAGTCGAAACCCCATACTATAAGGAGCGGCAGAAGGGTGGATATCGACCATGGCATCGTTTGCACCGGGCAAATGCCTTTGCTATAGCCACGCCACCTGTTCCCGGCCGCGTCCGCGGCGCCAAATCAACTGAGGATTCCCAATGGCAAAGATCAAGGTCGACAATCCGGTGGTCGAACTGGACGGCGACGAGATGACCCGCATCATCTGGCAGTTCATCAAGGAAAAGCTGATCCATCCCTATCTCGACATCGACCTCAAATACTACGACCTCGGCATCCAGAAGCGCGACGAGACCGACGACCAGATCACCGTCGATGCGGCGAATGCCATCAAGAAATATGGCGTCGGCGTGAAGTGCGCCACGATCACGCCCGACGAGGGCCGCGTGGAGGAATTCGGCCTGAAGCGCATGTACCGCTCCCCGAACGGCACCATCCGCAACATTCTGGGCGGCGTGATCTTCCGCGAGCCGATCATCTGCAAGAACGTGCCGCGCCTCGTGCCCGGCTGGACCCAGCCGATCATCGTCGGCCGCCATGCCTTCGGCGACCAGTACCGCGCGACCGACTTCCGCTTCCCCGGCAAGGGCAAGCTGACGATCAAGTTCGTGGGCGAGGACGGACAGGAGATCGAACACGAGGTGTTCGACGCGCCTGGCGCCGGCGTCGCCATGGCCATGTACAATCTCGACGAATCGATCCGCGATTTCGCCCGCGCGTCGCTGAACTACGGCCTGCAGCGCAAGGTCCCGGTCTACCTGTCGACCAAGAACACCATCCTCAAGGCCTATGACGGCCGCTTCAAGGACATCTTCCAGGAAATCTACGAGGCGGAGTTCAAGGAGAAGTTCGAGGAAGCCAAGATCTGGTACGAGCACCGCCTGATCGACGACATGGTCGCGGCCAGCCTGAAATGGTCCGGCGGCTATGTCTGGGCGTGCAAGAACTATGACGGTGACGTGCAGTCCGACACGGTGGCGCAGGGCTTCGGCTCGCTCGGCCTGATGACCTCGGTCCTGATGACGCCGGACGGCAAGACCGTCGAGGCCGAGGCGGCGCACGGCACGGTGACGCGCCACTACCGCCAGCACCAGGCCGGCCAGGAGACGTCGACCAACTCGATCGCCTCCATCTTCGCCTGGACGCGCGGCCTCGCGCATCGCGCAAAGCTCGACGGCAACAAGGAACTGGCCAACTTCGCGGCCACGCTCGAGAAAGTCTGCGTCGACACCGTCGAATCCGGTTTCATGACCAAGGACCTTGCCCTGCTCATCGGTCCGGATCAGCCGTGGCTCTCGACCACGGGCTTCCTCGACAAGATCGACGAGAACCTCAAGAAGGCAATGGCCGCCTGAGCCATAGCGACAACGGCCGGAGGGACGGAGTGAAGAGAACGATCCGCACCCTCTGGCGCACCAACCGGATACTGGTGATCGCGTTCGCGGTCGCCGTCCTCTTCACACTTGCCTTCGGTTTGCGGGCGACCGTCTTCTACATGCACCGCCCGCCGCCCGATGGCGAGATCGCCGGCTGGATGACCGTCCGCCACATCGCGCGCTCCAACGATATCGATCCGCTCATCGTCAAGGAGGCTCTCGGCCTCGACCTCGAGGCGCACGATCACCGACCGCTCGCCCGCATCGCCCGCGACCGGGGTCTTTCTCCGGATATCCTGGTCGAGACCCTGCGCAACGCGATCGACGAGGCCCGCGAAGCGCAAGAGCCCCGGCCTTGACCGACGCGATCCTCTACTACTTCGCCCTTTACGGAACGCCGGCCCTGTTTGCGATCACGGCAGTCGGCCAGTTCGGCTTCCCTGTGCCGACATCCATCCTCCTGCTGACCGCGGGCGCGCTGCTCTCCGACGGAGACCTTTCCCTGTGGCCGGTCTTCTTCTGGAGCCTGGCCGGCGCGGTCGCCGGCGACCACGTGGGCTATGCGGCGGGTCGCTTCGCCGCGGTCGGCATACGCCGGCAATTCGACCGCTGGCCGGCAGCCAGGACGCATCTGCAGAAGGCCGAGGCCTTCACGCGCAAGTGGGGTGACGGCAGCGTGTTCTTCAGCCGCTGGCTGGTCAGCCCGATCGGTCCCTATGTGAACCTGACAAGCGGACTGGCGCTCTATCCGCTCTACCGGTTCACCCTCGCCGACATTGCCGGCGAGGTGGTCTGGATCGGCGGCTATCTCCTGCTCGGAAACATGTTCGCCCAGTCCATCTCCGAGATATCAGGCATCGTTGCCAACGCCGCCTGGGCGATCGCGGCGGCGATAACCGCCGCATTTCTCGGCTGGCAGCTCGCCCGGCGCCTGAGGCGCATCCGCGCGCGCAGGAAGCCGGCACCCTAGCCGGCAAGCGCCGCCCGCACCGCCTCGACGGCCGCCGCCGCGTTCGCGCCGTCCGGCCCGCCGGCCTGGGCCATGTCCGGCCGTCCGCCGCCGCCCTTGCCGCCCAGCGCTGCCGACGCGGCACGAACGAGATCCACCGCGTTGAACCGCTCCGTCAGGTCGTCGGTCACGCCGACGACGACGCTGCCCTTGCCCTCGTCCGACGATGCCGCGAAGACAACGACGCCGCTGCCCACGGTGCGCTTGGCCTCGTCGGCCATCGGCTTGAGATCGCGCGGCGACACGCCATCGACCACGCGGCCGATGAACTTCGTGCCTGCCACATCCTCCGGCCCCTGCGCCGCCCCTCCGGACGGACCCGCCAGCGCCAGCGCCTTGCGGGCCTCGGACAGTTCGCGTTCAAGCTTGCGACGCTCCTCGAGCAGCGCCTCCAGGCGCGGCACGATATCGTCGGGCGACGTCTTCAGCGCCGCCGCGACGGCCCGGACGCGCTCGTCCTGCTGCGCCAGGTATTCGCGCGCGGCCTCGCCGGTCAGCGCCTCGATGCGGCGCACGCCCGACGCCACCGCCGTTTCGGCAACGATGTGGGCCAGGCCGATCTCGCCGGTATTGCGGACATGGGTGCCGCCGCACAGCTCGATGGAATAGGTCTTGCCCTTCTTCTCGCCGCGCTCGGCCGTGCCCATCGACACGACCCGGACCTCGTCGGCATATTTCTCGCCGAACAGCGCCATGGCTCCCGTCTCGCGGGCGTCCTCCAGCGCCATGAGGCGGGTCTCCACGGGCGCGTTCTGCAGGATGATCTCGTTGGCGATCTCCTCGACCGTCTCGAGTTCCTCCCGGCTCAGCGGCTTGGGATGGGAGAAGTCGAAGCGCAGGCGGTCGGGCGCAACCAGCGACCCCTTCTGGGCGACATGCGTTCCGAGCACCTCGCGCAGTGCCTCATGGATGAGGTGCGTCGCAGAATGGTTGGAACGGAGCCGCGCGCGGCGCTCGTGGTCGATCTCGAGTTCGACCTCGGCGCCCGTCTTCAGCACGCCTTCCGTCACCTTGCCGATATGGACGAAAACGCCGTCGGCCCGCTTCTGCGTATCGGTCACCGCGACCGCTACGCCATTGCCCCGGATCGTGCCGCAGTCTCCCTGCTGGCCACCGGATTCCCCGTAGAAAGGCGTCTGGTTGACGATGACGGCAACCTCGTCGCCCTCAGCCGCCTCACCAACCTCGGCGCCGTCGCGCACCAGGGCAAGTACCAGGCCCTCCGCCTTCTCCGCTTCGTAGCCCAGGAACTCGGTGGCGCCATGCTTCTCGCGCAGCGCGAACCACACGCTCTCGGTGGCCTTCTCGCCCGAACCGTGCCAGCTGGCGCGGGCCTCGGCCCGCTGGCGCTCCATGGCCGCGTTGAAGCCCTCGACATCGACGGAAACGCCGCGCTGGCGCAGGGCGTCCTGCGTCAGGTCGAGCGGGAAGCCGTAGGTATCGTAGAGCTTGAACGCGGTCTCGCCGTCGAGCGCATCGCCCTCTCCGAGATTGGAACTTGCCTCGTTGAGAAGCGCGAGACCACGATCCAGGGTGCGACGGAACCGCGTCTCCTCGAGAAGCAGCGTCTCGGTGACCAGCGGTTGTGCGCGATGCAGCTCCGGATAGGCCTGCCCCATCTCCTGCACGAGCGCCGGTACGAGCCGATGCATCAGCGGGTCCTTGACGCCCAGAAGTTCGGCATGGCGCATGGCGCGGCGCATGATGCGGCGCAGGACGTAACCCCTGCCCTCGTTCGACGGCAGCACCCCGTCGGCGATCAGGAAGCTCGACGCGCGAAGGTGATCGGCGATGACCCGGTGGCTGGCCTGGTGCTGGCCCTCAGCCTTGGTTCCGGTCAGGTCCTCCGACGCCGAGATCAGGTGGCGGAACAGGTCGATGTCGTAATTGTCGTGCACGCCCTGCAGGACGGCGGCAATGCGCTCGAGCCCCATACCGGTATCGATCGACGGTCGCGGCAGGTCGACCCGCTCGTCCTGCGTCAACTGCTCGTACTGCATGAAGACGAGGTTCCAGATCTCGATGAAGCGATCGCCGTCCTCGTCCGGGCTGCCGGGAGGACCGCCGGGAATACCCTCGCCGTGGTCGTAGAAGATTTCGGAGCACGGGCCACAGGGACCGGTATCGCCCATGGCCCAGAAGTTGTCATGGGTCGGAATGCGGATGATACGCTCGTCCGGCAGGCCGGCAATCCGTTTCCACAGGTCGAAGGCGTCGTCATCCGTGTGATAGACCGTGACGAGCAGCCGGTCGGCCGGAATTGCGAATTCCCGGGTAATCAGGTTCCAAGCGAGCTCGATGGCAAGTTCCTTGAAATAGTCGCCGAAGGAGAAATTGCCGAGCATCTCGAAGAAGGTGTGGTGGCGCGCGGTATAGCCGACATTGTCCAGGTCGTTGTGCTTGCCGCCGGCGCGCACGCATTTCTGCGCCGTCACCGCGCGCGAATAGGTCCGCTTTTCGAGGCCGGTGAAGACGTTCTTGAACTGCACCATGCCCGCATTGGTGAACATCAGCGTCGGGTCGTTGTGCGGGACCAGCGCGCTCGACGCGACGACCTCGTGCCCGTTTCTTGCGAAGTAGTCGAGGAATGTCTTTCGGATGTCGTTGACGCTGCTCATGAATACCTGCCTGCAAAGAGCCTGAAACTGCTCCGGAAAGGCCACTGCCATAGCCAATCGGGATGCCCTCTGTCCAGCATGTCGGCGCGCCTGTCCGCGCAATCGGCGAATCGGACGGGGAAAGGCAAAGCCCGGCGGCCGTTCCGGCCACCGGGCTTCAGCATCACGCGGATTGAAATGAATGTCAGGCTTCGGCGACGCCGACCTCTCCCTGGTCGCCCGGGCCGCCCTGCTCGAGGAACTTTTCCGCAATCAGGCCGGCATTCTGCCGCAACGCGGTCTCGATCTCGTCCAGGATGGCCGGGTTCTCGCGAAGGAACTGCTTGGCGTTCTCGCGCCCCTGCCCCAGCCGCTGGCTGTTGTAGGAGAACCAGGCGCCGGACTTCTCGACGATGCCCGCCTTGACGCCGAGATCGATAAGCTCGCCGGTCTTGGAGACGCCCTCGCCATACATGATGTCGAACTCGACCTGCTTGAAGGGGGGCGCCATCTTGTTCTTGACCACCTTGACGCGGGTCTGGTTGCCGACGACCTCGTCGCGATCCTTGACCGCGCCGATGCGGCGGATGTCGAGGCGGACCGAGGCGTAGAACTTCAGCGCATTGCCGCCCGTCGTCGTTTCCGGCGAACCGAACATCACGCCGATCTTCATGCGGATCTGGTTGATGAAGATCACCATGGTGTTGGAGCGCGAAATCGAGGCGGTCAGCTTGCGCAGCGCCTGGCTCATCAGGCGGGCCTGCAGGCCGGGCAGCGAATCGCCCATCTCGCCCTCGATTTCGGCGCGCGGCGTCAGCGCGGCGACCGAATCGACCACCAGCACGTCACAGGCCCCCGAGCGCACCAGCGTGTCGGCGATCTCCAGCGCCTGTTCGCCGGTATCGGGCTGGGAAATCAGCAGGTCCTCGAGCGCCACGCCCAGCTTGCGGGCATAGATGGGATCGAGCGCATGCTCAGCGTCGATGAAGGCACAGATGCCGCCGCTCTTCTGGGCCTCGGCGATGGTCTGGAGCGCCAGCGTCGTCTTGCCGGAACTTTCCGGCCCGTAAATCTCGATGATGCGGCCCTTCGGCAAACCGCCGATGCCCAACGCGATATCGAGGCCAAGCGAGCCGGTCGAGATCGTCTCGATCTCAACGACCTGCTCATTCGCGCCAAGGCGCATGATGGACCCCTTGCCGAAGGTCCGCTCGATCTGCGAGAGCGCCGCATCCAGTGCTTTCGACTTGTCCACCTGCTTGTCCTCTACCAGACGCAAATTGTTCTGAACCATTTCCATCACCCTTAGGTTATCGCCGCAAGCCGCGCAAATCCGAATTTCAATGTTTCATTTGTACGCCATTTGTTCCGTTTTGGCAATGCCGGCAAGCCACTGTATTACCTACACAATCAAAATATGTTCACCTCGTGTTCCGGTTGCCGGAAACGCGCGAGGCCGGCGCCTGCCGTTGCGGCCCGGGGCGCAGGCCATTGACGTTCAACCGATTCTGTCCCCAATGACCACCCGAGGCAGACACAAACGGTATCCGGCGTGACGCAATTCGGCGACATATCCATCGGACTGCTCGGCATCGGCGGCGCCCATGTCGACAGGATCGGCCACGCGGAAGGACATTTCCATCCCGGCGCGTCCAATCCCGGCCGGCTGACAGCATCGGTCGGCGGCGGCGCCTTCAACGCGCTGCGTACCGCGACACTGCGCGGCGCCCGGCCGGCGGCGATGCTTTCCGCGCGCGGCGGCGACCACGACGGTTCGCTGGTCGCGGACACCATCGAGCAGGCCGGGATAGCCGACCTGTCGGCGGTTTTCCTGGACCGGCGGACGGCGAGCTACACCGCGATCCTCGATCCTTCCGGCGAGCAGGTCGCGGGCCTGGCGGACATGGACATCTACGAGACCGCCCTGCCCCGCCAGCTGCGCCGCCGGACGGTACGCGACGCGATCGCCTCGGCGGCGAACGTGCTGGTGGATGCCAACCTGCCGGAGATGGCGCTGCAGACGATCTGCGACATCGCCACGGGGCCGGTCTTCGCCGTCGCCATCTCGCCCGCGAAGGCGGTACGGCTTCTTCCCGTGGCCGACCGGATTGCGGTCCTGTTCATGAACCGGCGCGAGATGAACGCCCTCGCCGCCGACAGCGGCGAGCGCGGCCTGGCCGGCCTCGCGGCGCGCGGATTCGTGCGGGCGGTGGTCACCGGCGGCACGCGGCCGGTACTGGTGCTGGACGGCGAGAACTGGCTGGCGGTGGACCAGCCGCCGGCGCAGGCGGTTGCCGACGTGACCGGTGCCGGCGACGCGCTGGCCGGGGCAACGATCGCGCGGCTCGCAGCCTCGCCGGACGTGCCGCTTGCCGAAGCCGTGCGGGACGGTATCGCTGCGGCGCAGCTGACGATTCGGAAAGCAGGCCCGGTCGCCGACAGGCTCGTCGGCCCCGCCTTCGATTCGATCCGATCGGGAACAACCATCCGGCCGCTGGCCGAGAAAGAGGACCAGGAAACGTGACGACAATCAGGATATCTCCGGAAGTCGCAGAGGCACTCGAAGCCGGAAGTCCGGTGGTGGCGCTGGAGTCGACCATCATTACCCATGGCATGCCCTATCCCGACAACATCGCCATGGCGCGGTCGGTGGAGGCGCAGATACGCGCCACCGGCGCCGTGCCCGCGACCATCGCGGTTATCGACGGCGTGCTGCATGCCGGCCTCGACGACGCCCAGGCCGAAGCCCTCGCCCGGGCCGACGGGCCGTCGAAGCTGTCGCGCGCCGACCTCGCCTTCGCCATGGCACGCGGGCTGACGGGCGGCACGACGGTCGCGGCGACCATGATGGCCGCGCACGCGGCCGGCATCGCCGTTTTCGCGACCGGCGGGATCGGCGGCGTGCACCGCGGCGCGGAAACCAGCTTCGACATCTCGGCAGATCTCGACGAGCTGGCGCGCACGCCGGTCACGGTCGTCTGCGCGGGAGCGAAAGCAATCCTCGACCTGCCGAAGACGCTGGAAATCCTCGAGAGCCGCGGCGTGCCGGTTGTCGCCTTCGGGCAGGACGCGTTCCCCGCCTTCTGGTCGCGCGACAGCGGCCTGGCCGCGCCGTTGCGGCTCGACAGCGCGGAGGAGATCGCGGCATTCATGACGGTGCGCGGGGGTCTCGCCGAATTCCGGCACGGCGGCATGCTGGTCGCCAACCCGGTGCCGGAGGAGCACGAAATCCCGATGGCGGAGATGGGGGCGATCATCGACCGCGCCATCGCGGAAGCGGATGCCGCCGGGATATCGGGCAAGGACGTCACGCCCTGGCTGCTGGCCCGCATTGTCGAGATCACCGGCGGACGGAGCCTGAAAACCAATATCGCGCTGGTGGAGGCCAATGCGCGCCTCGCCGCGCGGATCGCAGCCGCCCATGCACGGATGAAGCGGGAAAACGGCACCACCGGCCTGTGACCGACCACACACCGGCCGGTCGAGACAACGACTAGGCTCTCCTCAACGACGCAGACAATCCTGCGACCCAACCAGAGGAGGCCACGGCCATGAAACGCTTCACCCTCAAGAACGCGATAGCGGTTGCGGCTACGGCCGCAACGCTCGCAACCACCGGCATCGCTCCGGTCGTAACCGCGGCAAGCGCCGAGACCGTCTTCGTTCCCGGCATTACCGACAAGATCCATCCGAAAGTCCCCGGACCTTGTGCCACCAAGCCCTGGCTTTGCGATAGCGGAATGGGCCTCAAGCCCGTCGATCCGAAGCCGCCGGTTCCGCCGGCGGACCCGGCCCCCGGCATGAGCGCGGGCACCGCGGCAGCCATCGGCATCGTCGGCGGCATCATCGCCGGCGCGGCACTGGCGAACGCCGCGCAGCCGAAGGAAGTCATCATCGAGCCGGTCGGCGATCCGAATGCGCATGTCAGCTGGTGCCAGGCCCGCTACAAGAGCTACCGCGTCTCGGACAATTCCTGGCAGCCCTATCACGGTCCCCGCAAGCCTTGCATCTCTCCTTACCTCTGAGGCTTGCGACTCCCGGCCCCGGAAGCCAGCACGGCTTCCGGGGTTCGTCTTGACACTCACTCACACTGTGCAACCATGACCTTCCCCGAAGACACCCCCTTGCCGATGGACCAGATGGTATCGCTGAAGTCATTCTCGCTATTCGAGGCACTCACCGACGAGCAGGACCGTCGCTATTCGCAGATGGCACGGCTCAGCGATTTCGGGGAGAACGAGCTGGTGCTCGACTTCGACGACGAGAGCCACAACGTCTTCCTGATCCAGTCCGGCCGCGTCCGGGTGATCCTGCGGATCGCCACGGGCCGCGAGGTGATTCTCGGAGAGTTTTCCGACGGAGAGTTCTTCGGCGAACTGGCGGCCATCGACGGCACGACGCGCTCGGCCAATGTCACGGCCATGGTCCGGACCAGGCTGTTGACGTTGCCGCAGCAGGTCTTCCTGCAGATATTGCGCGAAGCCCCCGACGTGTCGCTGCAACTGATGCGCAACATGTCGGCGCTGATCCGGTCGCTCAACACGCGGCTGGCCGAACACGCCTTCCTGCCGGCGAAGTACCGCCTGTACTCGGAACTGATCCGGCTCTCCAAACCGCGCAAGGGGCATGACGGCCAGCGCATCATCTCGCCGCCGCCGATCCAGCTGGAACTGGCCGAACGCATCGGCTGCCGGCGCGAGGTGGTCAGCCGCGAGATCGCCAAGATGGAGCGGGAGAACGTTGTCGAACGCAGCCGCGGCGGGCTGATCCTGGCCGACATGGCCGAACTCAACCGGCGCCTCTCGGAAGGCTGGAACGCCGGGAACAACTGATTGCCGGCCCGCTACCCGACGGCGACGAGGATCGCGCCGGCGCCGATCAGCACGACGCCGGTCCAGCCGGTCGCCGACAGCCGTTCGCCGAGAAACAGCGCCGCGAAAACCGCGACCAGGACGACCGAGAGCTTGTCGATCGGGGCGACCTGGGCCGCCTTGCCGATCTGCAGCGCGCGGAAGTAGCAGAGCCAGGATGCGCCGGTCGCCAGCCCGGACAGGACGAGGAACAGCATCGTCCTGCCGGACAGGTTCGCCAGGCTCTCGTACTGGCCGGTGAACCAGAGCAGCGCGCCCAGGGCCGCAACCACGACGACGGTGCGCAGGAAGGTGGCGAAGTTGGAATTGACGCCCTCGACACCGACCTTGGCGAATATGGCCGTCAGCGCCGCGAAGAAGGCGGCCATGAGCGCCCAGAACTGCCACGTGTTGAGATAGTGCTGCATCCCGCTCTCCGGCTGACGGTCGATTCCATGCCCAGTATACGCCCCGCTGGCGGCAGGTGGAGCGGTTCGCGCCCCTCCCCCGGCACTATCCACGCCTCGGGACGGCGGACAGGGCGCGCGCGATCGCCCGCGCCTCCGGCCGGAAGGCGGGTTGCCGGCATCTCCCTTATTTGTCCCCGTCACGGCGGCCCTTCCCGTTCCGCCCAGACCGCGACGCGGTGGCATTCCTTGAGCACCTCGTCGATGTCATAGCGGTTTCGCTTGCGGTATCCGGGCGGCAGGCCGGGGCGCATGGCGGTGTAGATTACCCGGCGGCTTTCCAGTGGCCGGTGGCGGCGGCGCGCCTCGTGGCGGGCGAGCCTGCGGGCCTCGTTCTGGATATTGTCGAGTGCTATCCGCGTCGAGACCAGGCGGCGCAGCAGGGTCGCCGCGGGAAGCGCATCGCCCGGCAGGCGCAGGTCGGGTTCCGGCTCCGGCAATGGCGGGTGGCGCATGTAGACCGGGAACGGGTTGTCGCCCAGCAGGCGGATGCGCGGACACGTGTGCGCGTAGCGCCTGCGGGGACGGGTGAAATCGAAACGCTTGCGCGGATCCACCAGCCGAAAGGCCGGGATGGGGCCGAGCGGCACCGACCCGTCCGCGTCCTCCTCTTCCTCCGGTTCGGGGTCGGGCATGATGCGGAGATTGGCCAGCCCAAGGTTCACCGGCACGCGGACGAGCTGCGGGGCGGACGCGGCTGGCTTTTCCGTCGGCGCGGGCGGCTCGAAGCGGATGGTGACGGTGACGGGAGTGGAAGCTCCCGCCCGTTCGGAGCCTGCCGACGCTTCGCCGGATCGTCGACTCGCCGCTGGCGCGGCTACCCGCTCCTCACCGCCCTTCTCCTTCCGCTTCAAGGCAGGCGCATGGCGGACCCGAACCTCGATGTCGCGCGCAGCAATGACGATCAGCCTTCGCACCGCGGCCTCGGCGGAGCGCAGAATGCGGCGTATGTGGAGAACGGCGTAGCGCGGCAGGGTGGCCGGGAGGATGGGCGAACGGGCAGGCTCGGAGCCGGTGGCCGGCGCGGGTGCCATCTCGAAATCCAGCCCGGCGAGCGCGAAGAGGTCGCGCAGGATGCGCAGCAGGTCCCTGCGGTTCCTCTCTATCGCCAGTGCCCAGTCGAACTGCATCGCCTTCTCCTCGCCGCACCATGCGGCGGGAAGAAGGGTAAGGTCGGATGGAACCTGTTGGACAAGTTTTTGCCGGAATGGCGGAAATCCCGGGAAACGGGACCGGAGTTATCCAACGGAGGCGGCGGAAGGACCGCCGTCCCTGCGCCCCTCCACGTGAACGGCCGGGAGCTGCGGCGAACCGGCCACCGGCGTCATCGCAAGGGCGACGGCCGGCAGCGGCCGTTCAGCGGCCGGCGGCGTCGGCAACGACGACGGGCGGTTCCGCGACCGCGCGCGCCTCGGCGAGCAGGTCGCCGGTCGCGTCCATGCGCCAGTCAATGGCGACGGTTTCTCCCGGCGCAGGCGCCGGCATTTCGAGACATTGGGCGACCGCCACCGGATAGTCGACGAAGCGGACACGCATGGACATGGCGTCCTCGCAGGCTGCCACGGATTCATATCGTTGCACCGGCTCCGCGCCCTGGCGGCAAACCATCTGCGAATGGTCGCATCCCAGAATGAGCATAACGGCAATGAGCGGTTCCATGATTTCCCTCCTTCGTCAGGGAGGAAAACGTGTAGCGGACAACAAGGTTCCGTCGCTGTGCGCCCCTTCACAGGGCCGGAACCGCCGTCCGCCCCCGCAGGCCGCGCGATCACGGCCGACGAATGCGCGACCGATGACGTGGCGCAGCTATGGCGGACATATCCGCCGGGCCGGGGCCTGCAATGAAAAAGGCGGAGCGATGGCCGCCCCGCCTTCCCGATCCGCTTGCGGAACCGGCCCCTATTCCACGTCCTCGACCTCGGTTCCGTCGCCGCCATGGACGCGGTGGGCGAGCGCGGCTTCCATGAAGGCGTCGAGGTCGCCGTCGAGCACATCAGACGGCGAGGTCGATTCGACGCCGGTGCGCAGGTCCTTCACCAGCTGGTACGGCTGAAGGACGTAGGACCGGATCTGGTGGCCCCAGCCGATTTCGGTCTTGGCCGCCTCGGTCGCGTTCGCCTCGGCCTCGCGCTTCTTCAGTTCCTCCTCGTAGAGGCGGGCGCGCAGCATGTCCCAGGCACGGGCCCGGTTATTGTGCTGCGAGCGCTCGGCCTGGCACTGCACGACGATGCCGGTCGGAATGTGCGTGATGCGAACCGCCGAATCGGTCGTGTTGACGTGCTGGCCGCCGGCGCCGGACGCGCGATAGGTGTCGATGCGGCACTCGCTCTCGGCCACCTCGATCTCGATGGAGTCATCGATCACCGGATAGACCCAGATCGAGGCGAAGGACGTATGCCGGCGGGCATTGGAATCGTAGGGCGAGATGCGGACGAGACGATGCACGCCCGATTCCGTCTTCATCCACCCATAGGCGTTGTGGCCCTTGACCTGGATGGTGGCGGATTTGATGCCCGCCTCCTCGCCCGGCTGGATCTCGACCACCTCGACCTTGAAGCCGCGGCGCTCGGCCCAGCGGGTGTACATGCGCAACAGCATGTTCGCCCAATCCTGGCTTTCCGTGCCGCCGGCGCCGGAGTGGATTTCCACGAAGGTGTCATTGGAGTCCGCCTCGCCCGACAGCAGCGCCTCCACGGAACGCTTGTCGATGGCGCTGCGCAGGTCGCGGATGGCCTGCTCGGCCTCGGCGACGGTTTCCTCGTCGCCTTCCTCCTCGCCGAGCGCGATCAGCTCGACGCTGTCCTCCAGCGTCTGGTCGAATTCGCGGATGGCCGCGATCATCTCCTCGAGACGCTGGCGCTCCTGCATGAGCTTCTGCGCCTCGTCGGCATTGTTCCAGAGATCGGGATCCTCGGCCCGGGCGTTCAGATAGTCGAGGCGCTTGAGAGACTGTTCCCAGTCAAAGATGCCTCCTCAGCAGGCTTATGGCCTGCTTGATGTCATCGACGAGCGTCGCGGTTTCTGCGCGCATGGTCCGGTTCCTCGGTTCTGATGTTCAGATTCGCCCGAACGGGCTGTCAGGCGCCGGGTTTTAGGCACCCGGCGCGGCCGTGTAAAGCCGTCGGCGGCGAAAGGCTAGAACAAGCCCCCCTGCCCCGACTGTATCGCCTCCTCGACGCGCGGCGAGATCTTGCGGACCTCCTCCATCTGGACGGCGACCGTGTCCAGGCCGATGACCTGGTAGGAATCGGCCGGGCCGGTACCGGGCTTGAAGGCTTCGAGGATGGTATCGGCACCGCCCTGGGCGCGCATGCCGGTCTTGCGGTCGATCTCGACCACCGTCATGCCCTCCGGCACGTGGAAATCGGCGATCGGCGCGTCCTTGAGCGCGGCGGACATGAACTCCTTGAAGACCGGCGCGGCGAGCTGGCCGCCGGTGGAGCCGCGACCCATCGGGCGCGGCGTGTCGTAGCCGATATAGACGCCGGTGACCATGTTGGGCGTGAAGCCGACGAACCAGGCGTCCTTCTCGTCGTTGGTGGTGCCGGTCTTGCCGGCGATCGGGCGGCCGAGATCGCGCAGCAGCGTCGCCGTGCCGCGTTGCACCACGCCCTCCATCATGGAGGTGATCTGGTAGGCGGTCATCGGGTCGAGCACCTGTTCGCGATTGTCGATCAGCTGCGGCTCGTCCTGGCCGAGCCACTGCGAGGCGTTGCAGCCCTCGCAGATGCGCTGGTCGTGCTTGTAGATGGTGCGGCCGTAGCGGTCCTGGATGCGGTCGATGAAGGACGGCTCGATGGCGCGGCCGCCATTGGCCATGACCGAATAGGCCGAGACCATGCGCAGCGGTGTCGTCTCGCCGGACCCCAGCGACATGGCCAGCAGCGGCGGCATGTCGTCATAGACGCCGAAGCGCTCGGCATATTCCGCGACAAGCTGCATGCCCATGTCGTTGGCAAGCCGCACCGTCATCAGGTTGCGCGAACGCTCGATGCCGAGGCGCAGCGTCGACGGGCCGGCGAATCCGCCGCCATAGTTCTTCGGCTCCCAGACCTCGCCCCCGGAAACGAGCTGGATCGGCGCGTCCATGACCACCGAGGCCGGCGTGTAGCCGTTGTCCAGCGCGGCGGCGTAGACGAAGGGCTTGAACGCCGAACCGGGCTGGCGATAGGCCTGCGTGGCGCGGTTGAACTGCGACAGCGAGTAGGAGAAGCCGCCGACCATGGCGAGCACGCGGCCGGTGTTCGGGTCCATGGTGATCAGCGCGCCGGAAACTTCCGGCACCTGCTGCAGCACCCAGCCCTCGTCGCCGCCCTTGTTCTCGACATAGACGACATCGCCGACATGCAGCACGTCGGCGAGCGATTTCGCCTTCACGCTCTTGCCGTCGATGCGCATGGAGAAGGCCCATTTCGAGGTCTCGGCGGTGACGCGCACCTTCTCGCGGTCGGGCGAGATGGCGCCGGAAATCTCGCGCTCGGGCCTGAGGCCGAGATCGGCAACCTTGTCGTCGACGGCGAGCACGACGGCCAGTTTCCATTCCGGCACGTCGTCCATGTCCTCGATCTCGGCAAGCGGCACGCCCCAGTCGCCCTCGGTGGAGATCGTGGCCACCGGCCCGCGGTAGCCCCGCTTGCGGTCGAACTGGACCAGCCCGTGCTGCAGCGCCTTGCGTGCCTTGACCTGCAACTGCGGGTCCAGCGTGGCGCGCACCGACAGCCCGCCCTCGTAAAGCGCGTCCCGGCCGTAGCGATCGACGAGGCGCTTGCGCACCTCCTCGGTGAAGTACTCGGAGGCGAAGACATAGTCGCCCGACCGGCGGAAATTGACGCCGAGCGGGGCCGCCTTGGCGACTTCGGCCTCTTCTGGCGTCACGTAACCGTTCTCGACCATGCGGTCGATGATCCAGTTGCGGCGGGCGATCGCCGCTTCGGTGTCGTCGAAGGGATGGTAGTTGTTCGGCGCCTTCGGCAGCGCGGCCAGATAGGCGGCCTCCTGCAGGTTCAGCTCGTTGACCGACTTGCCGAAATAGGTCAGCGCCGCGCCGGCGATGCCGTAGGAACCGGCGCCGAAGAAGATCTCGTTGAGGTAAAGCTCGAGAATGCGGTCCTTGGAATAGGCCTGCTCGATCCGGAAGGCCAGCACGGCCTCGCGGATCTTTCGGTCGATCGTCCGGTCGTTGGTCAGCAGGAAGTTCTTGGCGACCTGCTGGGTGATCGTCGAGGCGCCGACAAGCCGCCGGCCGGACCGGACGTTCTCGATATTGGTGACGATGGCCCGCGCCAGCGCCATGAAATCGACGCCGCGGTGCTGGTAGAAGTTCTTGTCCTCGGCCGACAGGAACGCGGCCTTGACCCGGTCCGGAACCGCCTGGATGGGGATGAAGAGGCGCCGCTCGGTGGCGAACTCGCCCATCAGCTGGCCGTCGGCGGAATGAATGCGCGTCATCACCGGCGGCTCGTAGCGCGCCAGCACCTCGTAGTCCGGCAAGTCCTTCGTCAGGTCGCCGACATAGATGATGACGCCGACGGCGACGAGAAGGAACAGGGCGGCACCGACCCCGAAAAAGTAACCTAGCAAGCGAAGCATGTCGTCTCTTTATCCATCCGCGCGCAAGCGCAATGTCCGGGCGAACCTACTAGAGTCGCCACATCGTTGAAACCAGCCTTCATACGGAAATTGGACGGCAGCGTGGCATCGCCGGACAAAATGCGTGTCCTTTCAGCAACAAGCGCGAAAAACGGGACGCTGCTAGGGTTCGGCGCGCACCACGAGATCGCGCGAGGACAGCGCGGCGAACTTCTCGATCGCCTCGGCGAGTCGCTCGGCCATGCCGCGCCGCCACTCCGGCTCGTTCATCAGCTTCTCGTCCTCGGGGTTGGAGAGATAGCCGAGCTCGATCAGCACCGAGGGCACGTCCGGCGCCTTGAGCACGCGGAAACCGGCGTAGCGATGCGGATTCTTGATGAGCCGCGCAAAGCCCTTCATGTCCGAAATGGCCAGCCTGGCGAACTGGACGGAGAAGCCCAGGGTCTCGCGGCGGGCGAGATCGACCAGGATGTCCGAAACGCCGTTCTCGTCCTCCGGCAACTCGATGCCGGCGACCGAGTCCGCGAGGTTCTCGTTGGCCGCCACACTGGCGGCCACCTCGTCCGACGCCTTCTCGGAAATCGTGTAGACGGTGGCGCCGCGCACGCCGTGCTGGCGCAAATAGTCCGCATGGATGGAGATGAACAGGTCCGCCTGGTGCTGGCGGGCGAACTGCGTGCGATCGGACAGCGAGACGAAGACGTCCGAATCGCGCGTCATGAAGACCTGCGCGCCGTCATAGCGGGACAACACGTCGCGCAGCGTCTGCGCGAAGGCCAGCGTGACGTCCTTCTCCCGCGTTCCCGACACTCCGTTGGCGCCGTTGTCGATCCCGCCATGGCCAGGATCGAGAACGATGGTGAACGGCCGGTCCCGGTCGCGCGTGACGCCCAGGCGGTCGCCCTTCTGCGCGGAATTGACGACGGCGCTGGTGGTCAGCAGGCGATCGAGCGCGGCGGCGAAATCCTCCTGCCCCGTCACCTCGAGATCTATGACGAGATTGTAACGGCCGTTCTGCTCGTCCCGGCGGGTGCCGATCGTGCGCACCTTGAATGGCTGACGGGTCTGGAAGATGACGCGGGAATGGTTGTCGGCCATGTCGCCGTAGCGCAGGGCCGATATGAGGCCCGACTTGCCCACAGCGTCGTCGGAAAAGCCGTAGCCGATCTTGTCGAAATCCAGAACCAGGCGCCACGGCTTGTCGAGCAACCGGTGGGACACCTCGACCGGACGATCGAACTCGATGACGATTCGCGTGACCGAATCATCCCCGGCCACCCGCATATCTAGCGCGACCGGCGGCGCGGCAAATGCCGCAACCGCCGAGAAAACAAGCAGAATTGCCGTCAGGACGAGACCTGTCAGGCGCATTGTCATCCATCCGCACATGCTGTCAGTCGTTCGAAGCATGGACAGTTTCAAGACGAACGGC
Organism: Oricola thermophila; assembly: GCF_013358405.1. Lineage (NCBI taxonomy): Bacteria > Pseudomonadati > Pseudomonadota > Alphaproteobacteria > Hyphomicrobiales > Ahrensiaceae > Oricola > Oricola thermophila. Next base: position 1,214,896 of record NZ_CP054836.1, on the reverse strand, counting down.
AAGCGGCGCAAGTGCGTAATCTTGCCGGTCGGCCCGGCCGGCGGCGGCCTGTCCCGGCACGCCGGAAGGCCTTGCGTCACGGCACTTTGCGGCTCGTTCCGCCACCCGATGGACAAAACGCTTGCAGCGGCTGAACCAAAATCCTAGATTGTAGATGCAGAGGAGCGTCTTCCGCACCCTGTCAGTTTTCGAAGGTTTCGCCGGTCGGTTCGGTTGTAAGCTGACGGCATTATCCACCGGGTCCCGCATGCGGACCCAGCTCTTGAACAAGAGCGAATTGAACCGGCTCCCTCGCGGAGTCCCAAATGCAATCGTTTTGTTGGCCAGGTTATATGGCGGGTTTGTTGACCAGAGCAGATGTCGATACCTCGAGGGGGCCGAAATCCCCGATATCCGCCGTTTCGTTCCCGATGCCGACAAGACTATCTATGAGCAGCAGCCCCCCGTCCACGACGAGACGGACATGGCGCACCCGGTTGCAACCCCCGGATGAATGCGCCGCTGCCGGAAACAGAATCCATGTCAAACAAGATGCTGATCGATGCCTCCCATCGGGAGGAAACCCGTGTCGTAGTCGTAAAAGGTAATCGCCTCGAAGAATTCGATTTCGAATCGGAACACAAGAAGCAGATCCGCGGCAATATCTACCTGGCCAAGGTAACGCGCGTCGAACCGTCATTGCAGGCGGCATTCGTCGACTATGGCGGAAACCGGCACGGTTTCCTGGCATTCTCCGAAATCCACCCGGATTACTACCAGATCCCGCTTGCCGACAGGCAGGCGCTGCTGGACGAGGAAGAACGCCTCGCCGAGCAGGAAGACGACGAGGCCGACAACGGCGAGAGCCGGCGCCCGCGCAAGCGGCGCGGCAACCGCAAGGGCCGCGGCAGGCGCAACGGCGCGCAGGCAGGCGTGCCCGAGGCGGAACCCGTGGCCATGGAGGCGATCCTCGCCGACTGGGAGGCCCGCCAGGCGGAGACGGATGACGACGGGAACGGCGATTCTTCCGCGACGATGGCGGCTCGGGCCGAGGCCGGCGACGACAACGTGATCTCCGAGCCGATGCCCGACGACGAGGACGAGACCTCCGCGGATGGCGATGACGACGAGGAAAACGGCAATCGCGGCCGGCGCGGACGCCGGCGCGGCAAGGCGGCGCGCGGACGCTCGCGCGACAACGAGGCCGATGCCGACGATGACGACGAGGATGACGACGAGGACGAGATCGACACCGTCGGCAGCGACGATGCGATCGAGGAAGCACGCCCGCGCCAGCGCGTCACGCGCCGCCAGTACAAGATCCAGGAAGTCATCAAGCGCCGCCAGATCATCCTGGTCCAGGTCGTCAAGGAGGAGCGCGGCAACAAGGGCGCTGCCCTGACGACATATCTGTCGCTTGCCGGCCGCTACTCGGTCCTGATGCCGAACACGGCGCGCGGCGGCGGCATCTCGCGCAAGATCACCAATGCGGCCGACCGCAAGCGGCTGAAGGAAATCGTCAAGGATCTCGAGGTGCCGAAGGGCATGGGCGTGATCCTGCGCACCGCCGGCGCGAACCGCACCAAGGCGGAAATCAAGCGCGACTACGAATACCTGATGCGCCTGTGGGACAATGTACGGGAACTGACGCTGGCCTCCACGGCACCGACCCTGGTCTACGAGGAAGGCAGCCTGATCAAGCGGTCGATCCGCGACCTCTACAACAAGGACATCAGCGAAATCCTCGTTGCGGGCGAAGACGCCTATCGCGAGGCCAAGGACTTCATGCGCATGCTGATGCCCAGTCATGCCCGCATGGTGCAGCCCTGGCGCGATCCGCAGCCGATCTTCGCCAAAACGGGGATCGAGCCGCAGCTCGACGCGCTGATCCAGCCGAATGTGCGACTGAAGTCCGGTGGCTACCTGACCATCAACCAGACCGAGGCGCTGGTCGCCATCGACGTCAACTCCGGCAAGTCCACGCGAGAGCATTCGATCGAGGATACGGCCCTGCAAACCAACCTCGAGGCGGCGGAGGAAGTCGCCCGGCAGTTGCGCCTGCGCGACCTGGCGGGCCTGATCGTCATCGACTTCATCGACATGGAAGAGAACCGCAACAATCGTGCGGTAGAGAAGAAGCTCAAGGATTGCCTGAAGAACGACCGCGCGCGCATCCAGGTCGGCCGCATCTCGCATTTCGGCCTCATGGAGATGAGCCGCCAGCGCATGCGCGCCAGCGTGCTGGAAAGCACCATGCAGCCCTGCCCCCATTGCGGCGGCACCGGCCATGTGCGTTCGCAGCAGTCGGTGGCGCTGCACGTCATCCGTTCGCTCGAGGACTACCTGATGCGCAACGGCAAGCACCACGTCCAGGTGCGCACCGACAGCGATACCGCGCTCTACATTCTCAACCACAAGCGCGACACGCTGACGGAGATGGAAGGCCGCTTCGGCCTGCGTATCGCGATCGTGGCGGATGACGATCTCGGCACCGACCTGTTCGCCATCGACAAGGGCGAGATTTCCGACCTGCCGCGCGTGGAACCGATTCGCCCCGACTACGGCGACGCCGAGGACGACGACTATGTCGTTCCCGAGATCGACGACGAGACCGAGGAAAAGCTGAAGGCCGAGGACGAAGAGGACGACGGCCGGCGCAAGAAGCGCCGCCGGCGGCGCCGCGGTCGGGGTCGCGCCGAAGGCGAGGAAACCGAGACGGAAGTGCGCGCCGAGGAAACCGACGGCGAGAGCCGCGAGGAAGGACGCAACCGCAAGCGGCGGCGCTCGCGCGGGCGGCGCGGCGGACGCGACCGCAAGCGCATCCCGGCAGCAGAGCCCGTCGGGCCGCTGGCCGAGATGATCGCCGCCGAGGAAGCGGAAGCAGCCCGGGCGGCCGAGGCGGAAGCCGCGAAGCCGGAAACCGGCGCGGATCTGCCCGAGGTCATGCCGGCACCGGAACCGGTCGCGATCGAGACCGTGGCCGAGGCAGCGCCGGAACGGGCGGATATCCCGGCGGAGGAAACCGTTGCCGAAGCTGCGGCCGACACGCCGGCGGAAACGGAAGCCGACGTGGCGGTGGCCAACGACAATGCCGAGGAAGAGAAGTCGAAGCCGCGCAAGCGCGCCACGCCGGACACGCTCAATCTCGACGTCGAGCCGGTCGTCATCTCCGAAGGCGAAGCCGAGGAGACCAAGCCGAAGCGCACCGGCTGGTGGGCCCGCAAGGGCTTCTTCTGATCCGGAAGCAAGGGCGGGGTCTTCCCCGCCTTTTTTCTGTCCGGCGTCAACCGAAGCCGGCAGGCAGCCGCGATGACGGGAGGCCCGTCATCCGGTCATGACGGGATGCCCGTCCCGGTACGCGGCACTGCCCCTAGTTGCCCAGCCAGTCGGCCATTCGATCAAGCGCACGGGCGATCGTGTCGGTCGATCCCGCATAGGAAAAGCGCATGTAACGCGAACCGTTGACCGGATCGAAGTCGAGGCCGGGCGCGGCGGCGACGTGGATCTCCGACAGCATCCGCCGCGCGAAATCCATCGAATCGTTGGTATGCGCGCCGACATCGCACCAGGCGTAGAAGGCGCCGTCGGGCGGCGCGGCGAAGGAAATGCCCATGGCCGGCAGGCGTTCGAGCAGAAGCTCGCGGTTGGCCCGGTAGCCGTCCTTGATCCTTTCCAGCTCATCCGTGCATTCGAACGCACGCGGCGCGACGACCTGGGACAGGTCCGGCGCCGAGATGTAGAGGCTCTGCGCAAGGCATTCGACCGGGCGGACCATGGCCTCCGGCAACACCATCCAGCCGATGCGCCAGCCGGTCATGCAATAGTACTTGGAAAAGGAATTGATGACGATCACGTCGTCGGAGTGCGAAAGCGCGGTCCGGTCGTCGCCGGTATATCGCAGGCCGTGATAGATCTCGTCGGAGATGAAGGCGATCCCCTCGTCGCGGCAAAAATCCATGAGCGCGGCAAGGTGGTGGCGGTCGGTAACCGCGCCGGTGGGATTGGCCGGGCTGGCGATCAGCAGCGCGTCGATGCGCCTTTCGCGATGCGCGGCCTCCAGCGAGGCCACGGTGAGCATGTGATCGTCCGCCGGATCTGTCGCGATCTCCACGGGTTCCAGCGACAACGCCCTGATGATGTTCCGGTACGCCGGATAGCCCGGCGCAGTGATCGCAACCCGCCCGCCCGGATCGGTGACGGCGAGAAAGGCCAGCGAGAAACCCGCGGAAGACCCCGTCGTCACGGCAATGCGCCCGGCCGGCACCTCGATGCCGTAGCGATCCGCATAGTGCGCGGCAATGGCGCGGCGGGTCTCCATGCGACCCAGCGCGTCGGTATAGCCGAGCTTCTCGTTGTCGAGTGCCGCCTTCGCCGCCTCGAGCACCCCGCGCGGCGCCGAATGCGAGGGCTGCCCGACCGCGAGCGACAGGACGTCGTGGCCCGCCCCCGCAAGCGCATTCGCCTCGCGAAGCACGTCCATCGCGTGAAACGGTTCGACCCGACTGCGGGCGGACAGGATGGTCATAGAGCGGCCCCTTTCGCACCTGCCCGCCGATCACTATCCGGTGTGCGGGCCTTGTTTTCGCTATGATTGCCGGGCAAATCGCGTTAGCCCGACCAGTCACGGGCTCTAAAGCACAGTCAACGGAGATTCGCCAATTGGTCAGGAAGCTGGCGACGTGGATTACGGCCTTCGCGCTCGTCGCGACCGCGACGGCGACACCGGCGCGGGCCCAGTCATCGCGCCTGCCGATCGTGCGTGACGCGGAAATCGAACATCTCCTGTCCGACTATGCGACCCCGCTTCTCAAGGCCGCCGGCGTACGGCGCGACCGCACCGATATCGTGCTGGTGAACTCCTCCTCCTTCAACGCGTTCGTTTCGGGCCGGAAGATCTTCGTGAACACCGGGACGATCGTGCAGTCGGACACGCCGAACGAGGTGATCGGGGTGCTGGCGCACGAAATCGGCCACTTGGCAGGCGGCCACCAGGACAGGCTGCGCCAGCAGATCGACCGCGCCCAGACCATCTCGGTGGTGACGGCGCTGCTGGGCATGACGGCGGCGATCGCCGCGGCGTCCGGTGGCCACGGCTCGGTGGCAAGCGCGGGCGGCGGACTTGCGGCCGGCGGCGCGGAAGCGGCGAAGCGGGGCCTGCTCTCCTACCAGAGATCCGAGGAACTGACGGCCGACCGTGCGGCGGTCGACTATCTGAACAAGACCGGCCAGTCGCCCAGGGGCCTGCTGACCACCTTCACCAAGCTGCAGAAGAACATCGCGCTGATCAGCGACCGCATCAATCCCTACCGCGTCAGCCACCCGATGCCGCGCGAGCGCATTTCGGCGCTGGAGACGATCGCCAGGAAAAGCCCGTACTTCAACCGGAGCGACCCGGCGAAACTGCAGGAGCGCCACGACATGGCGCGCGCCAAGATCCTCGCCTACACGGCCGGTCCGTCCGCGGTTGAGAGCTTTGCCAGGGAAACGAAGAGCGCGAAGGCCGCGCAATACGGTCGGGCCATCGCAAGGTTCCTGTACGGCTCGCCGCGCGAGGCGCTGCCCATGATCGACAAGCTCATCGCTTCCGATCCGTCCAACCCCTATCTTCACGAGATCAAGGGCGAGATCCAGCTCAAGGCGCAGAACGCCGCGGGTGCAGTCGAGGCCTTCACGAAGGCGGCGCGGCTGGACAAGAGCGGCTCGGGCCTGATCCAGAGCGCGCTCGGCCATGCGCTGGTGCTGGCCGGCGACCCCCAGAGCCTGCGCCGCGCTGTCGGCGAACTGGAGGTGTCGCTCTCGCTCGACCCGGTCAACCCGGTCGCCTACCGGCATCTCGCCATGGCCTATGGCCGCCTCGGCGACATCGGCAACGCGGAACTTGCAACCGCGGAAGAAAAGTTCCATTCCGGCCAGTACAGGGAAGCAAAGGTGTTCGCCGCGCGCGCAAAGCGCCGTTTTCCGAAGAACGCGCCGCAATGGCTTCGCGCCGACGACATACAGCGTTTCCAGATTCCCCGGTCCAGATAGTCCGGCAACACAGAAAGGCCCGCCCATGGCACTCCCAATGCGCAAGCTTGTTCTCCACACCGCCGTCGCCGCAGCCGTCCTGCTGCCTGCCGCGACCGGCCCGGCAGCCGCGTTCGACGACGCGGAGCGCAAGGAGATCGAGACGATCGTTCGCGACTACCTGCTCGCAAATCCGGAGGTCCTGCTGGAGGTGCAGCAGGCGCTGACGGCCAAGCAGATGGCCGAGCAGCGCGACCAGCAGCAGAAAGCCATCGCCAGCAAGAGCGACAGCATCTTCGGGGATTCGCGCGATCCGGTTCTCGGCAACCCGGAAGGCAACGTCACGATCGTCGAGTTCTTCGACTACAACTGCGGCTACTGCAAGCGCGCCCTGACCGACATGGTATCGATGATGGAGGGCGACAGCGAACTGAGGTTCGTGCTGAAGGAGTTCCCGATCCTCGGGCCGGAGTCCGAGGAAGCGCACCGCGTCGCCTTCGCGTTCCATGACCTGCATCCGGACAGGTACACCGAATTCCACCTGCGCCTGCTCGGTGGCGAGGGACGGGCCAACGAGGAGTCCGCGATGCGCATCGCGCTCGACCTCGGCGCCGACGAGGCGGCCCTGCGCAGGCAGATGGAGGACGACAGCGTCATCGAACGGATTCGCGACACCTACCAGCTGGCGACCGAGCTCGGCATTTCGGGTACGCCGGCCTACGTGATCGGCGACGAGGTCGTTTCCGGCGCCCTGGGCGAGGAAGTCCTTGCGACGAAGGTGGCCAACGTGCGCGAATGCGGATCGACCGTCTGTTGACGGGAAAGCGCCCCGAACGCGGCAAAACTTTAACCTGCTTGCGCCATTTTATGTGCGCATACGCGCATTTGGCGGGCAAAAGGGGCGAAAGCCTCTTGCCCGCGGCCGCGGCAGGCTCTACCGAACCTGAACCGAAATGCGCGACAACAACCGACGACAGAGAACCGCGCGATGGCAAGACGCATCCTGATCCTCAACGGCCCGAACCTGAACCTGCTCGGCAGGCGGGAGCCCGGAATCTACGGTTCCGGGACGCTTGCCGACGTGGAGAAGGCCTGCGAGGCGCTGGGTGCCGAACTCGGACTGGAAACGAGCTGCTTCCAGTCGAACCACGAGGGCGAACTGGTCGACAAGCTTCAGGAAGCGGGTCTCAACGGCATCGGCGTGGTGTTCAACCCGGGAGCCTATTCGCACACGTCGATCGCGCTGCGGGACGCCATTGCCGGCTCCGGGGCGGACGTTGTCGAAGTGCATATCTCCAACATCCATGCGCGGGAACGCTTCCGGCACCATTCCCGCATCACCGCGGTGTGCCGGGGCATGATCTGCGGGCTGGGAACCGAGGGCTACCTGCTTGCGATCCGTGCGCTTGCCGCACATCTGGAAAACAACCCACAAGGATAATTCGAGGGCATCATGGCTGAACGAAAGCCGGCGATCGACACGAGTCTCGTCAAGGATCTCGCCGCAATTCTCACCGAAACAGACCTCACCGAAATCGAAGTCGAGCAGGGCGAGCTGCGGATTCGCGTGTCGCGCGAGACGGTTGCCGCGCCGATGGCCGTCGCACAGGTTCCGCAGGCGGCTCCCGCGCCGGCCCAGCCCGCGGCGGCACCGGCGGCGCCGGTGGCGGACGCGGAGGCAGCACCGGCCCGTGCGGGCCATGAAGTGCCCTCACCCATGGTCGGCACCGCCTATCTCGCTCCGGCACCGGGCGCAGCACCCTTCGTCCAGGTCGGACAGTCGGTGAAGGAGGGTGAAACCCTTCTCATCATCGAGGCGATGAAGACGATGAACCAGATTCCGGCGCCGCGCGCCGGCACGGTGACGGAGATCCTGGTCAACGATTCCGAGCCGGTGGAATTTGGCCAGCCGCTCGTCGTGATCGCGTGAGCGGGGCACAGCGGGCAATGTTCAACAAGGTCCTGATCGCCAACCGCGGGGAAATAGCGCTTCGCGTGCTGCGTGCCTGCAAGGAGCTCGGCATAGCGACGGTCGCGGTACACTCGACCGCCGACGAGAGCGCCATGCATGTGCGCCTCGCCGACGAAAGCGTGTGCATAGGCCCGCCGCAGTCGCGCGACAGCTATCTCAACATCCACCAGATCGTCGCCGCCTGCGAAATCACCGGCGCCGATGCCGTCCATCCGGGCTACGGCTTCCTGTCCGAAAACGCCAGATTCGCCGAGATCCTGGAGGCCCACAACATCACCTTCATAGGACCGACCTCCGAACACATCTCGATGATGGGCGACAAGATCGAGGCCAAGCGCACCGCAGCGCGGCTCGGAATCCCGGTCGTCCCCGGTTCCGAGGGCGGCGTGACGGACGATGACGAGGCCAAGCGGATCGCCGCGGACATCGGCTATCCCGTCATCATCAAGGCAACGGCCGGCGGCGGCGGGCGCGGCATGAAGGTCGCACAGTCCGAGGACGAGTTGGTGGTCGCCCTGCAGACCGCGCGCTCGGAAGCGGGCGCAGCCTTCGGCAACGATGCCGTCTATATCGAGAAGTTTCTCAGCAAGCCCCGCCACATCGAGGTCCAGGTCGTCGGCGACGGGGCCGGCGCGGGCATCCATCTGGGCGAGCGCGACTGTTCGCTGCAACGCCGCCACCAGAAGGTCTGGGAGGAGGCCAATTCCCCTGCCCTGAACGACAAGCAGCGCAAGGAAATCGGTGAAATCTGCGCGAACGCGATCGCCAAGATGGGTTATCGCGGCGCGGGAACCATCGAGTTCCTCTACGAGGACGGCGAGTTCTTCTTCATCGAGATGAACACGCGCCTGCAGGTGGAGCATCCCGTGACCGAGGCGATCACCGGCATCGACCTGGTTCACGAGCAGCTTCGCGTCGCCTCGGGCGCCGGCCTGTCGGTTCGCCAGAGCGAGATCAAGTTCGAGGGCCACGCCATCGAATGCCGCATCAATGCCGAGGATCCGGAAACCTTCATGCCCTCGCCCGGCACCATCACCCACTATCACACGCCGGGCGGGCTTGGCGTGCGCGTCGATTCCGGCGTCTATGCCGGCTACCGGATACCGCCCTATTATGATAGCCTGATCGGGAAGTTGATCGTGCACGGGCGCAACCGCGTCGAGTGCATGATGCGGCTCAGGCGCGCACTCGACGAATTCGTCGTCGACGGAATCAAATCGACACTGCCGCTGTTCCAGGACCTTGTGCAGAACCTCGACATTGCCAACGGCGACTATGACATCCACTGGCTGGAAAAATATCTGGCCGCCAAGCACGCGGACTGACGCGAATATCCCGGCCGCGATCCGTCGCGGCCGCCATGCCGGCAGGGGCGCCGAACAATGACCGGCAAGGACGGCAACGATGCGAAGAAGCGCGGGCTGACGCCGCAGATACTGCTGCGCGCCTATGCTGCGGGCATATTCCCCATGGCCGACGATGCCGACGACCCGGAAGTGTTCTGGGTACAGCCGGAGATGCGCGGCATCATTCCGCTCGATACCTTCCACGTGCCCCGCAGCCTCGCAAAAAGGATGCGCAAGGCGCCATACGACATTCGCGTCAACACGGCCTTCCGGGCGGTCATCAATGCCTGCGCGGAAGCCACGGCGACGCGAGAGCGCACCTGGATCAACAAGACGATCCGCGACCTGTACTGCGAGCTGCACGAAATGGGACACGCCCACTCGGTGGAAGCCTGGGAGGACGACCAGCTCGTCGGCGGCCTCTACGGCGTCAGCCTCGGACGCGCCTTCTTCGGGGAAAGCATGTTCTCGCGCAGGACGGATGCTTCCAAGATATGCCTCGTGCGCCTGGTCGAGCGGCTCAACGCACGGGGATTCATCCTGCTCGACACGCAGTTCACCACCGACCACCTGAAGCAGTTCGGCGCCATCGACGTTCCCGCGAAGGAATACGAGGACATGCTCGCCGAGGCGCTGATCGGCGAAGCCAGGTTCGACTGAGGATCAGTTGCCGCCCGCAGCGGTGTCGGGCGGAGGCACGTCGGACTCCTGCTTGCAGCCCTTCAGCCAGACGTCATAGACCGGATGCTCCACCGCATTGAGACCGGGGCTGTCGGCGAACATCCAGCCGGTGAAGATGCGGCGTATCTTGCGGTCGAGCGTGATCTCGTCGACCTCGACAAAGGTGCTCGATCCCGGCGCCTCGTTGTCGGTGCGCGAATAGCAGACGCGCGGCGTTACCTGCAGCGCACCGAATTGCACCGTCTCGTCGATATAGACGTCGAAGGTGATGATCCGGCCCGTGATCTTGTCGATGCCGGAGAACTCGGCGACCGGGTTTTCCGAACGCTCGGCGAGTGCCGGCGAGGCCGAAAAGACGGCTGCGACCATGCCGAGCGCGGCCAATGATTTGAGAAATCCCGACATGAATATCCTTAGCGATGGCGGTTGGCCCGAAACGCGGGAATCACTATTGCCAAGTTGTGGCAGAAGCTTGGTCGCAAAGCGACCTTCCCGCGCCTCGACCTATTCGCCGGGCGTCCAGGCGTCGTAGTCGCCGGTGACGACAGGCCGGGTCTCGGGCGTCAGCATGGAGCCGTGCGGGCGATAGGCCTTGGCGGTACCGGTATAGTTCGGCTTGTGCGGCTTCTGCCACTCGCGCGGCTTGTAGTCTTCCTTCGTCGGCGGCGTATCTGTGCGGTGATGCATCCATCCGTGCCAGCCGGGCGGAATCATGGTGGCCTCGGAATAACCGTTGTAGATCACCCAACGGCGCGTGCGGCCCTCGGCATCCTTGCCGCCCTGATAGTAGACATTGCCGAATTCGTCCTCGCCAACGCGCTCACCCTTGCGCCAGGTGTAGAAGCGCGTGTTGAGCGTCTGGCCGTTCCACCAGGTGAAGAACTGAAGGAGGAAGTCTTTCATTGCATCGTGTCCGGGCGTTTTTCGCTTCCCCGCTTATGGCGCCGTGCCGTTGCGATTGCAAGCGCGCCGATGGCCCAAATCAGCGCAATTTCATCCCGAAACCCGCATGGAACTTCGCGAACTCCCGCCAGTCGTGGAACCGTTGCGCATCGGGGCCACGCCATTACCCCTGCCCCGCTTGTAGGGCCACCGGCCGGCGCATTCGTTTCGACCTGCTAAAAGGGGCGTGTCCTCCCCGATCTCCTCTATCGTCACCTTGCCGGCGAGGAACGCCACATGACCGCACGACTGCATGGCAATGCCCAGCGGGCGGTCGTAGATCCAGGCGATCTCCTCGCCGTGGTGGGAGAACCACGAGGCATCGCCTTTCAGCGGACAGTGCGTGGACTTGTTGGGAACCGGTTCGAGCGGCCCGATGATGTCGGCCTCGGGAATATGGGCCACCGGATCGTAGACGACCCTACCGGTCTCCAGGATCCGAATGGCGCGGTCTGATTCGGCCAGCAACGCATTGCCCCGGCGCACGCGCACCCTCGCCCTGACGGGCATGATACGCATGAAATGCGCATCGTTCCGCGGATTGTGAATCGTGAGTCGCGCCATCCCGCAATCCTTCCATGTCGGTGTGGCGACGGTAGCCCGGTCTTTCAGGCCATGCTAGCGTCATGCCGTCACGTACGGGAGAGCGACATGGCCAAGAAATTCCGTTTGCTCGCCATCGCCGTAACACTGGCCGCTACTTCTGCCGCAGCCCAGGACGGACCGGCAGGCATCGCCTTCGTGCAGGCACCCGAACAGGGCGGCGGCGTGTGCATGGGTGCGACCCCGGAGGAGGGATTTGCCTGCGCGGTGGCGCAATGCGTCGAGGGCGGCGCGGCGAGAGAGGATTGCATCCGCACCAACTGGTGCCAGCCGGCGGGCTGGAGCGTCGATGTTTTCGTCCAGCACCGCGAGGGCCCGCACTGGCACGAGGTCATTTGCGGCCTGCCGACAGAGGCGGCCGCGAAGGCGACCGCGCTGCATGTCTGCGACAGAAGCGAGCGGGATTACCTGATCGAGTGCTCCGCGGTGCAGATCTACGATCCGGACGGCAAGGAACGGATGCAGGACGGGGCTACCAGATAACCTTTTCCATGACGATGGCCGGGATGCCTGAGCCCTTCACGCCGCAATCGGGATTGGTGCCGACGCGGCGGAAGCCGTTGCGCTCGTAGAAGGCGACGGCGCGCTCGTTGGCCTCCTCGACCTCGAGACGGATCTTCCGCACATCCGGGAAACAGGCCTCGACCTCGACCAGCAGCTTCTTGCCGACACCCTGCCCCTGGGCCGACGGCCTTACGTAGAGCTGATGCAACATAGAGGTCTCGGCGTCGATCTGGCTGACAAAGGCCATGCCCGTGATCTCGGCGCCGTCATCGCAGACGATGAATTCCGAGCGCGGCTTGGTCATGCGCTGCTTCAGCGCCGGCACGGAGTGCCAAGCCTTCGTCAGCTCGGTGACCTTGTCCTTGCCGTATATGGCGTCGTAGGTGTCGTGCCATGTCTCGGACAACATGGCGCTGATGGTCTCCAGATCCTCCAGCGATGCTGTCCGTAACCACATGGCAGACCTCCTCCTAGTCCTCTATGCCGAGCTTCTGCTTGACCAGCGCCTGCACGGCCTGCGGGTTGGCCTTGCCGCCGGTCGCCTTCATCACCTGACCGACGAACCAGCCGGCGAGCGTCGGCTTGTTCCTGGCCTGTTCAACCTTGTCGGGATTGGCCGCGATGACCTTGTCGACCTCGGCCTCGATGGCGCCGGTGTCGGTCACCTGCTTCATGCCGCGGGCTTCCACGATCTCCGACGGTTCGCCGCCCTCGTTCCAGACGATCTCGAAAAGATCCTTGGCGATCTTGCCGGAAATCGTGCCTTCCTTGATGAGGTCGATGATGCCGCCGAGCTGCACCGGCGAAACCGGCGTCTCCTCGATGCCGAGCCCGGCCTTGTTCAGCGCACCGAGCAGATCGTTGATCACCCAGTTCGCCGCTGCCTTGGCATCGCGCCCCTCGGCCACCTTTTCGAAATAGTCAGCGATCGCCTTCTCCGACACCAGAATGGAGGCATCATAGGCCGACAGGCCGAGCGAGACAAACCGCGCTTTCTTGTCATCGGGCAGTTCCGGCAGGCTGGCCGCGATCTCCTCGACGAATGCATCGTCGAATTCCAGCGGCAGAAGGTCCGGATCGGGGAAATAGCGGTAGTCGTGCGCCTCTTCCTTGGAGCGCATCGAGCGCGTCTCGCCCTTGCCGGGGTCGAACAGGCGGGTCTCCTGCTCGATCTCGCCGCCATCCTCCAGAATGCCGATCTGGCGGCGCGCCTCGTACTCGATGGCCTGGCCGACGAAGCGGATGGAGTTGACGTTCTTGATCTCGCAGCGCGTGCCGAACTCGCCGCCCGGCTTGCGCACCGACACGTTGACGTCGGCGCGCATGGAGCCCTCGTCCATGTTGCCGTCGCAGGTGCCGAGATAGCGCAGGATCTGGCGCAGCTTGGTGAGATAGGCCTTGGCCTCGTCTGCGGACCGCAGGTCCGGCTTGGAGACGATCTCCATCAGCGCCACGCCCGAGCGGTTCAGGTCGACATAGGACATGGTCGGATGCTGGTCGTGCATCGACTTGCCCGCATCCTGCTCCAGATGCAGGCGTTCGATGCCGATCTCGACATCCTCGAACTCGCCCTTCTTGTCGGGTCCGACGGAAATCGTGATCTTGCCCTCGCCCACGATCGGCTGCTTGAACTGGGAAATCTGGTAGCCCTGCGGCAGGTCCGGGTAGAAGTAGTTCTTGCGGTCGAAGACGCTCTTCTTGTTGATCTGCGCCTTCAGCCCGAGGCCGGTGCGCACCGCCTGGCGGACGCATTCCTCGTTGATGACGGGCAGCATACCGGGCATGGCCGCATCGACGAGCGAGACATTGGCGTTCGGCTCGGCGCCGAATTCCGTCGATGCGCCGGAAAACAGCTTGGAGCGGGAGATGACCTGGGCGTGAACTTCCATGCCGATGACGATCTCCCAGTCGCCGGTGGCGCCGGGGATGAAACGTTTCGGATCGGGCGTGCGGGTGTCGATGAGTGTCATTATGCGCTTTTGTGTTCGTAACCGTTCCCCGTTTCGTTAGTGCAACGCAACTGGGCCTGCAAGATGCCATCGTCTGCAACGGGCACCGGACCGCCCGATATCTGGCTTTCCCGCCCGCCGAACCAAAGAAAAAGGGCCGGGATTTGCCCGGCCCCGCGTGGCAAGAAGGCGCGACGGCTAGCGCGCCGTGTATCCGCCATCAACCAGGTGATAGCTTCCGGTGATGAAGGACGCCTCGTCCGACAGCAGGAAACAGGTCAGCGCGGCGACTTCTTCCGATGTTCCCAGCCGGTTGACCGCATGCTGGGTCTCGAGGAATCCAAGCGTCTCGGCGTCGAGATTGGCCGACAGGAGCGGCGTGTCGATGAAGCCGGGCCCGATCGCGTTCACGCGGATTCCCTGCGTGCCGTATTCCAGTCCGGCCGACTTGGTCATGCCGACGACCGCGTGCTTCGCCGCGACGTAGGCCGACGAATTGGCGAAGCCGACGCTTCCGAGAATCGACGCCATGTTGACAATTGCGCCACCGCCGGCGGCGAGCATGGCCGGAATCTCGAATCGCATGCCGTAGAAGACTCCGTTGAGGTTGATCCCGATCACCTTTTCCCAGCCATCGACCGGGTATTCGCCGACCGGGGCGGACGGACCGCCGATGCCGGCATTGTTCACGGCAAGATGCAACGCGCCCCAGGTTTCCACCGCATGGCCGACCATGGCCTCCACCTGCGCCGAATCCGAAACGTCGACCTTGAACGGCACGGCGGCACCGCCCGCGGCCTCGATCCTGCCGACGACATCCGCCATGCGCGCCTCGTCGAGATCGGCGACCACCACCTTCGCCCCTTCCGATGCCAGCCTGATGCTGATCGCCTCGCCGATACCGGATGCGCCACCGGTGACGATGGCCACCTTGTTGTCGAACCTGTCAGTCATTTTCCGAATTCCTTCCGTTGCCCCGGCCATGACCGGATTGTTCCGTTGGCGAGTTGCGCCGCCGAATCGCGTGCCGATATCAACAAGCGGCCTGAACTTGCGCGTTAACGGTCGCGTTCATTCTTTTGATTTCTCGAGCGTTTTCCAAATTGTGGAATGTATCTCAGAAGCCCCGGAAGCATAGCCGGAAACGGTGGAATGGCACTTGACCAGGATCAATGTGCGGCGGCGGCATTCCGGGGGATGCTGGGTCCGCACAAGGAACCCGAGGAGGACTTATCGTGCTTTCGCTGCGCCATTTTCTGCCCGCTGCCGAGCGGGGCGGCCTGTTTCACGTCATGGTCGACAAGCTCGGCCTCCGCGCGGCGCTCGAATCGCGTCCGCACAGCTCGGCCGTCATGAAGCGCGCGCAGGAACGATGCGCAGGCTGCGGGCGCGAGGACGCCTGCCAAACGTGGCTGGAGACCAACGCGCATCCTGACGAGGCGCCCGCCTTCTGCAAGAACCACGACATGTTCGAGCGCCTGAAACACGACATCGAGGCGGAGCGGAAATACCGCGCAGCCTGACATTTCCGGATCACGGCAAAATGAATGACCCCGGGTCAAACGCCCGGGGCCGTGTCGCAAGCTGCACTGTGCTTTCCGCTATTCCACCATCACCTCGGCGCGCTCGGCGGCGGTGACGGCGATAGGCAGCTCCTTTTTCTCGCCATTGGAGTCGCCCATCGTGGCGACAACAAGATAGTCGCCGGGATGCAACGTGATCTGGAACTCGTCGCCATAGCCGCCATCGAGCCGCCTGCGCTTGCCCTGAATGTCAGCCTTGGCCTCGTAGACGTCGATCCGATAGGCGCCCGGCGCCGAGACTTGAAGCACACCGGCATCCATATTCACGACGACATCGGTCATTTCGCCGCGCGATATGGTGAAGGGCGCCTCGGCCGTCGCCTTGCCGAGCCGCGCGCGCGCGACATAATCGCCGGGCGGAAGCTTGAACTGGTTGCCGGGGCCGTAGGCGCCGTCGAATTGCTTGCGCTTGCCGTCGAGCGATTTCTTCGCCGACAGGACATCGACACGCATGCTGTTCGATTCGATGGCCGGGCCGTCCTCCGCGTAGATAGCATTGATCTCGACGACCCCGATGCCCATGACCACGTCCTTCTCGACGATCTCGCCGGCAGCGAGCGTGAAGGACTCCTCGTGTGTACCCTCGCCCAGGCGCGCCGTCAGGCGGACTTCGCCGGCCGGGACAACCAGCGTCCCCTGGCCATAGGCGCCATCGCGATCGCCCGCCACCTCCAGATCGAAGCGGGCCGACTTATCGACGGGCGCGCCGTCGTCGGGCAAGACCCTGACGGTGACAACGCCGGCATCGAGCACGAGATCACGCTCGATGCGCTCACCCTCATCCACGTCGACAACCGTCTCCGCCGTGACCATGTCCTTGCGGTAGCGCAGCAGGTAGCGACCCGGTTCCAGCGTGGTGGTGAAGGTGGTGGCATATCCGCCCGCGACATCGTCCTTTGCCGGCGTATCTCCCTCCATGGGATAGAAGTCCCAGCGCCCCCTCAGGTCGTAGTCGGGCCCGCCCTCAGCCAGCCGGGCGGTGATGGTGACATTGTCGTCCAGGACCGCTGGCTCGGGCGGCGGTGCGGCAACCGTCTTCGTCAGGGCCTCCGAGAGGCCGGCCGCGTCGCTGGCCTGAAGATAGAGACCGCCGGTATTCTCCGCGAGGCAGGAGACCTGCCGCCCCTCCTCTTCTGAAAGGCCGAAGCCGACAACATGCGCAGTGAAGTCCACGCCCAGACGCTCGAGCTCGGCTGCAACCGAGCACGGATCCGCATTGCAGGTCTCGATGCCGTCCGTGACCAGGACGACCGTCGCCTTGTTCTCAGTGTATTTCAACGCCTCGGCGGCCTGGCGGACGGCGTCGGTGAGCGGCGTTTTGCCCTTCGGATTGAGACCGTCGACCGCCTCGGCAATGCGCTGGTGCGTTCCGGCGGCGGGCGCGACGATCTGCTCGATATCGGAGCAGACGCCCTTTTCCCGATGCCCGTAGGCAATCAGGCCCAGTTCCATGTCGTTCGGGATGGACGGCAGGACGCCGGCCAGCGTCTCGCGCGCAATCTCTATCTTGGTCTTGCCGTCGATCTGCCCCCACATGGAGCCGGAAGCATCCATGACGATGATGGCCTTGTCGGCGGCCAGGGCGGACGTCGCTGATAAAACGAATGAAGCCGTTGCGGCTGCAAGTAACTTACGGGTCATGATGCCACTCCCTACTTCCCAGGCAGACAACAGACGCCTTAACGACGCCTACAAGCATGTCCTGTGCAATCGCGCACAGCAAGACGCGAATCGCCTTGCACCGGAAGGAAGCGGGCCGGCACCCGCCGCCTAGTCGCCAGCCAGCAGGGCCGTTCGCATGGCGCCCCACTCTTCCTCGACCGTTCCGGCATACCGCTCGCGCCCGGCGCGTCGGTACCAGTATCCGGCATTCCAGTCGTCGCCCTCTATGCGGTGACACAATGCGTGAATCCAGTCGAAGGCGGCAATGCCCTCGCGAGCCTGGCATATCTCATGCGCGGCTTCCCAGTCCGGTCCGACGGCCAGGCCGCCCGCCATCAGCAGGTCAAGCGCCTCGCGCAACTTGTCCTTGTCGGCGCTCATTTCTTCCCCCTCACGTGACGGTTACCGACCCCGTTAAGCTTTTGGCAAAAGGCCGAAGCATTGAAACAACGAATTCTTCACCCATCAAAGCGATATTCACATCAGAAAGGAAGGATGTCGTGGGGTTCAGGCTTACATTGATCAGCGCCGTCATTCTTTCCGGCGCGTTCGGCGGGGGGCTGTCCTACCTGAATTCAGGCGGCAGCGTCGGCGCGGTTGGCGATGTTACGGCATCCGCGCGCAGCATGTTCCGCAATACGCTGCGCAAGTTCGACAGCCGCTACTACACGCGCGGACCCGACTACGGCATCTGCGTGGCCGATTACGGCCGCAGCGCGCTTGGCAAGACGAATGCCGAGATCACGCTGGCCTGCGAATGTTTCGACAAGAGCCTGCGCATACTGGGCAGCACCGACCGCAAGTCGGCGCTCGCGGCGCTGCAACCGCGGGCACCGGTTCCGGGCGGGCAAGCGGGCGACCAACTCGCCACGCTGCACACGACCGCCCCGGCCAGGGCAGTGCTCCGCAAGTGCGGCATCAATCCGACGACCGCCGGCATCCTTTCGATGCGCGGCACGATGTGAGGCAGCTAGCGCCGCCTACCACCACTTCTCCGGCGTGAACCTCCCGGCGGCCTGCTCGATCACGTGTCCGGCGCGGAACAGCGTTTCCTCGTCAAAGGGCTTTCCGATAAGTTGCAGACCGAGCGGCAGGCCCGCTCCGTCCACGCCGGCCGGCACGGCGATACCCGGCAGTCCGGCCATGTTCACCGTCACCGTGAAGATGTCGTTCAGGTACATCTTGACCGGGTCTGCGGCCATCTCCTGATCGGCGATGCCGAATGCGGCAGAGGGCGTTGCCGGCGTAAGTATGGCATCGACACCATCGGCAAAGACGGTCTCGAAGTCACGCTTGATCAGCGTGCGTACCTTCTGGGCCCGCAGGTAATAGGCGTCGTAGTAGCCTGCGGACAGCACGTAGGTGCCGATCATGACGCGGCGCTTGACCTCGTCACCGAAGCCCGCGGCCCGGGTGTTCTCGTACATCTCGACGATGTCCTTGCCCTGAACGCGCAGGCCGTAGCGAACGCCGTCATAGCGCGCGAGGTTCGAGGACGCCTCGGCCGGAGCGACAATGTAGTAGGCGGGAAGCGCGTACTTCGTGTGCGGAAGCGAGATATCGACGATTTCGGCGCCGGCATCCTTCAGCCAAGCGATGCCCTGCTGCCACAGTTTCTCAATCTCCTCCGGCATGCCGTCCATGCGGTACTCGGCGGGAATGCCGATCTTCATGCCCTTGACCGACTGGCCGATCGCCGCCTCGTAGTCCGGCACCGGCATGTCGACGCAGGTCGTGTCCTTGTCGTCGGCGGAAGCCATGGACTTCAGCATGATCGCGGCGTCGCGCACGTCGCGCGCGATGGGACCGGCCTGATCGAGGGAGGAGGCAAAGGCGACCATGCCCCAGCGCGAGCAGCGTCCGTAGGTGGGCTTGATGCCGACCGTGCCGGTGAAGGCAGCCGGCTGGCGAATGGAACCACCGGTATCGGATGCCGTCGCACCGGCGCAAAGATGCGCGGCGACGGCTGCCGCGGACCCGCCGGACGAGCCGCCGGGCACGAGATCCTTGTTGGAACCTTTCGCGCGCCAGGGGTTCTTCACCGGGCCGTAGTATGAGGTCTCGTTGGAGGAGCCCATGGCGAACTCGTCCATGTTGAGCTTGCCGAGCATGACCGCGCCGTCGGCCCATAGATTGGCGGTGACAGTCGATTCGTAGCGCGGCTCGAAGCCGTCGAGAATATGCGAGCAAGCCTGGGTATGGACGCCCTCGGTGGCGTAGAGGTCCTTCACGCCGAGCGGGATGCCCTCGAGCGCGCCACCCTCGCCTTTCGCGAGCCGCCCGTCGGAGGCCTTCGCCATCTCGCGCGCCTTTTCCGGCGTCACCTTAACATAGGCGTTGAGCGCATCGTTCGCCGTTTCGATGGCAGCGATATAGGCGTCCGCCAGTTCGGTCGCCGTGAACTCCTTCGCCCTTAGCTTGTCACGCGCTTCGGCAATTGTGAGGCTTGTCAGATCGGTCATCAGGTGAGCTTCTTCTCGTAAAAGACGTTGTATTTCGTATCGGGATAGCCGGCAAAGACACTGCAACGGGCAAAGCCGCAGCGTTCGTAGACTGCCCATGTGCCCTCGAAACCGGGCGTACCCCCGGTTTCGAGCCGCAGGACATCCAGGCCGCGTTCGCGGGCGGCGGCCTCTATGGCCCCGATGATCGCACGGCCAATCCCGGTGCCGCGCATGGCGGGGCAGGTGAACATGCGCTTGACTTCTCCGAAGCCGTCGTCATGCACCTTCAACGCGCCCATGCCGACCGCCTCGCCCGCCCGGTCACGCGCGACGAAGAGCACCATGTCCGGCCCGGCCATCTCTTCGACGGCAAGCTGAAACTGGAACTCGCGCGGCGACAGCGGGACCAGGTGCGCGTTGAGCGCTGCGACCATGGCGCGCACATCATCCTGCAACGGCGTTTCGCGGGCGATCGCGACCGCCATCCGGCGCTACTCCACGACCTTCGGAACGAGGAAGAAATTGTCTTCCGTGGCGGGCGCATTGGCAACGATGTCATCGGCCTTGTCACCATCGGTCACGACATCGACGCGCTTTTTCATTTCCATCGGCATTACCGATGTCATGGGTTCCACGCCCTCCACATCGACTTCGTTCAGCTGCTCGACGAAGCCGAGGATCGTGTTCAGTTCGCCCTCCATCCTCCTGGCCTCTTCATCGGTGACGGCGATACGGGCGAGTTTGGCGACGCGCTTGACGGTGGCAAGGTCGACGGACATGCAATTCTCCGGGAGAATGTTCGGTTTGGCCCGCTATAGCGGGGCGAGCGGCGCGGTGCAACACGCACCGCACCACCACAAGTCACACATCGAAGGCGGCACCGATTTCCGGCACGACGACCTTGCCGGCATCGTCCTCCATGGCCGCGAGGAACATCCCGGCATCGGAGTCGATCAGCGGGAAGGTGCCGAAATGGCAGGGGATGACCTTGGCAAAGGAGAAGAACCGACGACACGCGATCGCCGCGACGGCTCCGCCCATGGTGAAGCGGTCGCCGATCGGCACGATGCCGATTTCGGGCTTGTGCAGTTCGTTGATTAGCGCCATGTCGCCGAAAATGTCGGTGTCGCCCATGTGGTAGAGCGACCGCCCGTCGCGGAAATGCAGGATCAGTCCGGCCGGGTTGCCGAGATAGACATTGTTGCCGCCGCCCGTCTGGCTCGACGATGAGTGATCCGCGCGCACGAAACTCGTCGTGAAACTGCCGCAATCCATCGTGCCGCCGATATTTCCGGGGCTGATCCGGTCCTCGCCGACACCCTGGCCGACGAGATACATGCAGACCTCGAAATTGGCGACCAGCATTGCGCCCGTCTTCTTCACGATGTCGGCGGCGTCTCCGATATGATCGTCGTGACCGTGGGTGAGCAGCACATGCGTGACGCCGTCCGCGACCTCCTCCCAGCCGCCGTCCCACTTCGGATTGCCGGAAAGGAACGGGTCGATCAGGATCTGCGCGTCGCCGGCTTCGACGCGGAATGCCGAATGGCCGTACCAGGTTATTTTCATGACGAAGCTTCCTCGCATTGGATACAGGAACGGGTTAAGAGCCGTGTACAAGGATTACACGGACTCTTTCGATCGGCCATGCCTGAAATCGCTGTTGAGGATATCGCGGACGCGCTGAGGCCGGGACAGGTCGTCGCAGGCCTAGACCTGGGCACGAAGACGATCGGCGTGGCGATCAGCGACCGCGGATTGCGGCTGGCGACGCCGCGCCCGGTCATAAGGCGCAAGAAGTTCACCGCCGATGCCGAGGCACTCCTTGCCTTGCTGGAGACGGAGAATGCGGGCGCGATCATCCTCGGCCTGCCGCTCAACATGGACGGCTCGGAGGGGCCGCGCGCCCAGGCGACACGGGCATTCGCGCGCAATCTGGCCGGAAAGACGGATATCCCCATCGCCTTCTGGGACGAGCGGCTGTCGACCGTGGCGGCGGAGCGCTCGCTCATCGAGCAGGACGTGTCGCGAGCCAAGCGAGCCGATCGCATCGATTCGGCGGCCGCCGCCTTCATCTTGCAGGGTGCGCTGGACCGGCTCTATTCCGCCGGCACCTGAATCCGGCTGTTCTCCACCGGCTCCATCACAGGCTCGGTCCCTGGCGAAACGTGGCCGCGCCGTAGTGCCCACCATTCCCTGATCTGGCGGCGCCTGCGGAATGCGATGATGCCCGCGATCAGAAAGGTGTCGAAGATGCAGGCCTTGAGGAACATGCCCGGTATCGCCGCCGGATCGACGCCAAGAATATCGCCGTAGATCGCGAATACGAGATCGTGCAGCTCGCGGCGCAGGAACAGAAGACCGAAATTGATGTCGTAGTAGGACAGGCCGAACCAGCCCCAGAACAGGGACATCGGGACGAGCCAGAGCCAGAACAGGTAGCGCATCAGACGGTCTCCTTTTCGCGCGCCATGGCCTTGAGAACGGCCAGTCCCGCGCGCGACGCCGCCAACTGGTTGCCGATCCGCTCGGAAAGAGCTTCGGTTTCGGATTCGGCTGCCGATGCCGACGCCCGGTCCTCCCAGGCAAATTCCAAGCCCCCGGCCGCCAGCATCGACAAGAGGGTTGCAGCCTGTATCGCGAACAGCATGGCGGATGCGGCTCCGGAGCCGGCGAGAGCGGAAACGATCTGCAAGACCGACACGACGACGAGCACGAAACCGAAACCGACGGCCATCGCCACGAAACGCTCGCGGCGCTCGTTCTCACCAGCCACGACGACCATCATGAGCGCCCACAGTGCCACCGAGAGCGCTGCCACGACGAACCCGGTCAGGACCGCGCGGGCGGTCTCGAAGCCGAACGGGGATGCCGGCAGGTTCATCAACGCGCCATGCAGCTCCCACAACAGCCCGGTCGAGCCGATGCCGATACCGCCGGCAGTCACGCTTGCCATGAACGCGATCCACGAAGCCAGGATTCCGCCATGTAAGAATCGTCGCATACCATCCACCATCCGTTGGGACGACTATCGGACTCGCGCCCGCTCCCGGCAACCGTAAACCATTTGTTAACCTTAACGCCCGTCAACAGCCCTTGCCCACGCCCGGCCGATTGGGCAGAACCGGTGCGTCTCGTCCTCCCACATCGGAATTTCCCTCCATGCCGACCGTATTCGCCGCGATCCTGCCAATCTTCCTGCTGATCCTTTTCGGGCAGGCGCTTCGCCGGCTGCCCCTGTTCAACGGGGAGTTCTGGCGCGGGCTCGACGTGATGGGTTTCTACGTCCTCTATCCGGCGCTTCTGTTCGTGACGATCGTGCGCGCCGATTTCTCCGCGCTCGCCTTCAGCACCGTGGTCTTCGCACTGGCGTTTGCCGGCATTGCCATAGCCCTGTTCACGCTTGCCCTTTGGCCGGTGCTGCGCGACCGGGCGCGCCTTTCGAGGCCGTCCTTCTCCTCCATTTTCCAGACAACGGTGCGCTGGAACGGATTCCTCGCCTTCGCCGTCGCGGAAAAGCTGTTTCCGCCGGAAGGTGCCGCCATGGTGGCGCTGGTCATGGCAGTCCTGATCATCCCGATTAACGTGGAATCTGTGGCCGTGGTCGCCTGGTTCACGGAAAAGGCGCCGAACGTGCGCGCCGTGGCGCGCAAGATCGCCGTCAATCCGCTGGTGCTGGCCGCGGCCGCGGCGCTCTTCGTGCGCGCCCTGCCCTTCCCCCTGCCCGATCCCGCAATGGAAATGCTCGATCTCGTAGCCCGTGCGGCGCTCGGCATGGGCCTCATGGCGATCGGCGCCGGGCTGCGCCCACAGGATGCGCTTCGCCCGAACAAGGCGGTGCTGCTTGCCGTCGTGAACAAGCTGGTCATCTTCCCGGCAATGGTCATCGGCGCGGCGCTTGCGCTCGGTCTCTCCGGCCCGCAGCTTTCCTACCTGGCGCTGTGCGCCGCTGTGCCGACTGCCATGAACGGCTACGTGCTGGCGCGCCAGATGGGCGGCGACGCCGAACTGTACGCGGCAATCGCGACCATCCAGACCGCCATCTCCTTCATGACCATACCGCTGGCGCTTGCCGTCGTCGCTCAATTCTCCGGCGGATAGAGCGCTTCCACGAGTTGCGCCGCATCGAACCGGCTGTCGAGCATCCCGTAGCTCGACCGCCAGGTGCCGCCCAAGCGCGTTTCGGCGAAGGCGTCTGCCAGCCCTCCCGCACCGATCCGGTAGAGTTCGGACGCGGCCGCGGCCAGCGCCAGCTGCTCGATCACGATCCGCGCTGCGCCGGGATCGCTGCGTGCGAGATCGAAGGCGGCGGCAAGCACGTCGCGCGTTCCGGCTGCGCGCCGGCCGAGATGGCGGGAAATGTCCTGCAGAACAAAGTCGTACAGCTCCGGCGAACGGCGGAAGACACGCAGGAGGTCGAGCGCCATGACGTTACCCGAGCCTTCCCAGATCGAGTTGACCGGCGCCTCCCGATAGTGACGGGCGAGCGAGAAATCCTCGATATAGCCGTTGCCGCCGAGGCACTCCATCGCCTCGCCTATCATTGGCGGCGCAACCTTGCAGACCCAGTATTTCACGACCGGCGTCATCGCCCGCACCCATGCGGACTCCAGCTCGCTGTCGTTCTGGTGATCGAAGGCGTAGGCCAGCCGCATCGACAGGACCGTTGCCGCCGCGGTGTCGACCGCCATGTCGGCCAGCACGCGCGTCATCAGCGGCTGGTCCACGAGCTTCGCCCCGAACACGCTGCGGTGGCGCGCATGGTGAACCGCCTCGACCATCGCGGCGCGCATCAGCCCGGCAGATGCAACGGCACAGTCGAGCCGGGTCAGCGTCACCATTTCGAGGATGGTGCGCACGCCCTCGCCCTCCTCGCCGACGATCTGCGCAACCGAATCATGAAACTCGGCCTCCGACGACGCGTTGGAACGATTGCCGAGCTTGTCCTTCAGGCGCATGAACCGGATGCCGTTGGCTTCGCCATCCGCGAGCAGGCGCGGAACGAGGAAGCATGAAAGCCCCTTCGGCGCCTGTGCCAGCACGAGAAAGGCATCGCTCATGGGGGCCGACATGAACCACTTGTGACCCGTCAGGCGGTAGATATCCCGGCCTTCGGGCCGGGCCTCGGTGGTATTCGCCTGGACATCCGTGCCGCCCTGCTTCTCGGTCATGCCCATGCCGACCGTCAGGCCGACCTTCTCTGCCGGCGCACGGTGCGATGAGTCATACTTGCGGGACGCGATGCGCGGCGCCCATTCGCGCGCAAGTTCCGGCGAGGTCCTCAGCGCCGCGATGGAGGCATTGGTCATGGTCATCGGGCAGAGATGGCCGGTTTCCAGCCCGGCAACCATGTAGAAAGAGATCGCGCGGCGCTGGTGGCCGGGAACCTCGCCCCGATTGCGGGCCTCCCAAACGGAGCCTGACAGCCCCCAGCCCGCCGAGCGGCGCATCAGGGCATGGTAGGCAGGGTGAAACTCCACCCGGTCGATACGACGGCCCTGTCGGTCATGCGTCTTCAGACGCGGGATCTCTACATTGGCCAGCCGCGCAAGATCGAGCGCTTCCGCGGACCGGACATAGGCGCCGATCTGCTGCCACTCCCTCATTTGCGCGTCCTGAGCGCCCGACGCGAACTGCAGGAGCAGCGGATCGTCGAGAAAGGCGTTGCCGGCCAGTTGCGGCGTCTGGTTGGTGACTTCGTGGGTTTCTGACACGTTGGAACGGGCCCTGACTGATTCTTCTCAAGCGGCAACATTATCAGAAATTGTCGCCATCCGGACGGCGAATAAGATGACGAAAATGCACCGCGGGAGCCGGTGCGCGGTTGCCGAATCCGCGTTTAACGCCTAGACGGTCGCTTTGACATGAACGCCGACACCGATTTCCCCGTCTTTCCGCACCGCCACCTGCTGGGCATGGCGGGCCTTTCCTATCCGGACATCCAGACGCTGCTGGACCGTGCCGATGCCGACGTGAACGTGTCGCGCCGGCAGGAAAAGAAGAAATCGATCCTGCGAGGCCGCACGCAGATCAACCTCTTCTTCGAGGCTTCGACGCGCACCCAGGCATCCTTCGAACTCGCGGGGAAGCGGCTCGGCGCGGACGTCATGAACATGAGCGTCGCCTCGTCCTCGGTGAAAAAGGGCGAAACGCTGATCGACACCGCGATGACGCTGAACGCGATGCGGCCCGACATTCTCATCATCCGCCATTCCGCCGCCGGCGCCGCGGCGCTGCTGGCACGCAAGGTCGGATGTTCGGTGATCAATGCGGGCGACGGCGCGCACGAACATCCCACCCAGGCGCTTCTCGACGCGCTGACGATCCGCCGCGCGAAGGGACGGCTGGATGGCCTGACCGTGGCGATCTGCGGCGACATCCTGCATTCGCGGGTGGCACGCTCCAACATCATACTGCTCAACACAATGGGCGCGCGGGTTCGCGTGGTCGGCCCCTCCACGCTGATGCCGCCGGCCATCGAGCAGATGGGCACGGAAGTGCACACCTCCATGAAGGACGGCCTGAAGGACGTCGACGTGGTCATGATGCTGCGCTTGCAGCGCGAACGCATGACCCAGGCGCTGGTGCCCTCGGTGCGCGAATATTTCCGCCACTACGGGCTCGACGCGGAGAAGCTGAAGATGGCGAAGCCGGACGCGCTCGTGATGCATCCCGGGCCGATGAACCGGGGCGTGGAGATCGCCTCCGACATCGCCGACGGACCGCAAAGCGTCATCGAGCAGCAGGTGGAGATGGGCGTCGCCGTGCGGATGGCCGTCATCGAGGCCCTGCTCGACGAGCGCAAGATCGAGGCCGGGGCATGATGGAAACGCACAAGGGCGCAACCGTCTACGAGAATGCACGCATCGTCGACCCGTCGCGCGACATGGACGAGACGGGCTCCCTGGTGGTCATCGACGGGAAAATCGCAGAAGCCGGAGCGAAGGCGGCCAACCAGGGCACGCCGGACGGCGCGACCGTGCGCGACTGCACCGGCCTGACGATCGTGCCCGGGCTGGTCGACATGCGCGTATATGTCGGCGAGCCGGGCGCGGAGCATCGCGAGACCATCGCTTCGGCAAGTGCCGCCGCGGCCGCCGGCGGCGTGACCTCGCTGGTGATGATGCCCGACACGGATCCGGTCATAGACGACGTTGCGCTGGTCGAGTTCGTCCTGCGGACCGCGCGCGAGACCGCAATGACGCGGGTGTTTCCCGCCGCGGCGATCACCAAGGGGCTGAAAGGCTCCGAGATGACGGAAATCGGCATCCTGCTCGATGCGGGCGCCGTGCTCTTCACCGACGGGCGCCAGACCATCGCCAACGCCGCGGTGATGCGCAACGCCATGCGTTACGCGAAGGATTTCGGCGCGGTCGTGGCGCATGAAACGCAGGATGCGAACCTCTCCGCCGGCGGCGTGATGAACGAAGGACTGTTCGCAAGCTGGCTCGGATTTCCCGGCATCCCGCGCGAGGCGGAACTGCTTCCGCTGGAGCGCGACCTCAGACTCGCCGCCATGACCCGCGCGAACTACCACGCGGCCAAGATCTCGACCGCCATGTCGGCCGACGCGATCCGGTCCGCCAAGGACCAGGGCCTTCCAGTCACCGCCGGCGTCTCGATCAACCACCTGTCGCTCAACGAGAACGACATCGGCGAATACCGAACCTTCTTCAAGATGTCGCCGCCGCTGCGCAACGAGGACGACCGGCTTGCGATGGTCGAGGCGCTGAAAGACGGAACCATCGACGTGATCGTTTCCTCGCACGACCCGCAGGACGTCGACACCAAGAGGCTGCCCTTCTCGGAATCTGCCGACGGCGCCGTGGGCCTGGAAACGCTGCTGGCGGCAGGCCTGCGGCTCGTCCACAACGGCGACGTGACGCTTGCCCGGCTGGTCGAGGCCATGTCGACGGCACCGGCCAGGCTTCTCGGCATCGATGCCGGCACGCTCGCCGCAGGCAGCGCGGCCGATTTCGCCATTCTCGACCTCGAGTTGCCCTGGGTACTCGACGAGGACCAGTTGCGGTCGCGCTCCAAGAACACCGCCTTCGAGGGCGCCCGGTTCACCGGCCGTGTCGTGGAGACGGTGGTTGCAGGCAACCGCGTTTACGGCGCATAAAGCGTCGAAGCTTCCCATACGGAGCCGGGGCACATGGACTTCACTGATACTTCGTCGGTCGCTCTCATCGTTTCATTTGCAATCGGATACCTTTCGGGCAGCGTGCCCTACGGCCTGCTGCTGACCCGGATGGCCGGACTTGGCGACGTGAGGAACATCGGATCCGGCAATATCGGCGCAACCAACGTCCTGCGCACCGGCAACAAGAAGCTCGCTGCGCTGACATTGCTGCTCGATGCGCTGAAGGGCATGGTGCCGGTGATGCTCGCCCGGCACTTTCTCGGCATGGATGCGGCGATTCTCGCCGGCCTCGGCGCCTTTCTCGGGCACTTGTATCCGGCCTGGCTGAAATTCCGCGGCGGCAAGGGCGTCGCCACCTTCGCCGGCATCTCGCTCGGCTATTCCTGGCACGTCCTCGCCCCATTCGCGATTGTCTGGATCGCGATGGCCTTCATCTTCCGCTACTCCTCGCTCGCGGCCCTGACGGCCAGCGTGGTGACGACGGCTTCCGTCTTCTATGTCGGCCAGACGGAGCTCGGGCTTCTCTACGTGGTCTTGACCGTGCTCGTGTTCTGGAAACACCGCCAAAACATCTCCCGACTGCTTTCGGGAAACGAAAGCAGGATCGGCCAGAAGGGATGAGCCGGTGGCGGCGAAGGACGGAAATGGGCCGAAACCCGCCCGCTTCGTCCTCTCCGACCGGCAGCGCCTGGCGTGGTTGCGGCTGTACCGGTCCGACAATGTCGGGCCCGCCACGTTTCGCGACCTGATCACCCATTGCGGCTCGGCGGAGGCGGCGCTTGAAATGCTGCCGGAGCTGGCCCGGCGCGGCGGACAGTTCCGTTCGGTGCGAATCGCGACCGAGGACGAGGCCGAACGCGAGCTGGAAGCCGTGGCGCGGTACGGCGCGCGCATCGTCGGATTCGGCGAGCCGGATTTTCCCCCGATGCTGCGGCGGACGGAAAACGCCCCGCCGCTGGTGACGATCAGGGGCAATCCGGAAGTCTTCCGGCCGAGCGCGGTCGGCATCGTCGGCGCGCGCAACGCCTCGATGTCCGGCATCAGGATCGCCCGGCGGCTTTCCCGCGACCTCGGCGAGGCGGGCCATGCCGTTGTCTCGGGCCTTGCGCGCGGCATCGACCATGCGGCGCACGAGGCCGCCTTGCGCACGGGCACCATCGCCGTGCTGGCGGGCGGCATCGACAAGCCCTATCCGCCGGAGAACCTGCGGCTTCTGGATGCCATCGAGAACGGCACGGGTGCAGCGATCACCGACCGGCCGTTCGGCCTCGAGGCGCGGGCGCGCGATTTCCCGCGCCGGAACCGCATCATAGCCGCGCTGTCGCTCGGACTTGTCGTCGTCGAGGCCGCGATGCGGTCGGGATCGCTGATCACCGCCCGCCTGGCCAACGAACTCGGCCGGCTGGTCTTCGCCGTGCCCGGCTCGCCGCTCGATCCGCGCGCGGAAGGCACCAACAACCTCCTGAAGAACGGCGCGATCGTCACGACCTCGGCGAAGGACATCCTCGAAGTGCTGGCTCCGCTCGACGACCGGGCAGCGCCCGGCCCTGTCGGACAATTGCCGCTGTTCGAACCGGACGACGGGATGGCGTTGCCGCCCAGCGATGACCAGCGGGCACGGATACTTTCACTGCTCGGTCCCGCGCCCGCCGATATCGACGAGATCATCGCGCATACCGGGCTGCCGGCCGCGCAGGTTCACCTTGCCGTCCTGGAACTCGATCTCGCCGGGCGAATCGAAAGGCATCCGGGTAACCGGATCTCACTCCTGCCCGCCTCCTGACTCGTCGTTGCCGTCCACGATATCGCAGACTTCCAGCTTTGCCATCTCGAGCAGGTAGGAAAGCGTCGGGTGCCTGTCCGCAACGACCAGTCGCTGCAATTCCGTCAGCATCGCGCGCACATATTCCAGCCGTTCTTGATCTATCTGTCGGGTATCCGCCACCGACGACTCCCAACCGTCTAGCGCCCGACACAGCGACGGAAGACGCTGTTTTGCCTGCACAACGACCGCGTGAATTGACCAAATCCAACCAGCAAAAAACACCTATAGAATACCATTGGCGATTGCATTAATGACCGATTCAACTTCCGGCTGCAACCAGATCGATCTGGCGAAAACACATGGCGCCCTCTTGACCAAACCGCGCCATACCGCCATGTGCGGGACTTGAAGCGGTGCAAGCCTGCCCGCCCCCGACCCCTCATTTGCAGTTCGTCATGGATGTCGTCGTCGTAGAATCGCCCGCCAAAGCGAAAACCATCAACAAGTATCTCGGCTCCGGGTTCAAGGTCCTGGCCTCGTTCGGTCACGTCCGCGACCTGCCGGCCAAGGACGGTTCGGTGCGCCCGGACGAGGACTTCGCGATGGACTGGAGCGTCGACACGGCATCGAACAAGCGGCTGAACGAAATCGCAGCCGCCATGAAGGAAGCCGATGCGCTGATTCTCGCAACCGACCCCGATCGCGAGGGAGAAGCGATTTCCTGGCACGTCCTGGAGGTTCTCAACAAGAAAAAGGCATTGAAGGGCAAACCGGTCCGGCGCGTCGTCTTCAACGCCATCACGAAGAAGGCCGTCACGGAAGCGATGGCCAATCCGCGCGACATCGACATGCCCCTGGTCGATGCCTATCTCGCGCGCCGTGCGCTCGACTATCTCGTCGGCTTCACGCTGTCACCCGTCCTCTGGCGCAAGCTTCCCGGCGCCCGCTCCGCCGGGCGTGTCCAGTCGGTGGCGCTGCGTCTGGTCTGCGACCGCGAATCCGAGATCGAGCGCTTCAAGCCCGAGGAATACTGGCAGATCGCCGCCCATCTGAAGACGGAGGGCGGCCAGCCATTCGTCGCACGCCTGACCGGTTTCGACGGCAAGCGCATCACCAAGATGGATATCGGCGATGGCGATCATGCCGCGACCATCAAGGCGATGCTGGAATCGGCGGCATTCACCGTCGAGTCGCTCGAAGCCAAGCCGCAGAAACGCAATCCGGCCCCGCCCTTCACCACCTCCACGCTACAGCAGGCGGCATCCGCCAAGCTCGGCTTTGCGCCGGCACGCACGATGCAAGTTGCGCAGCGTCTGTACGAAGGCGTCGATGTCGGCGGCGAGACCGTCGGTCTGATCACCTACATGCGTACCGACGGTGTCCAGATGGCACCGGAGGCAATCACCGGCGCACGCGACGCCATCGCCAAGGAATTCGGCACGAACTACCTGCCGGAAAGCCCCCGCCTCTATTCGACCAAGGCCAAGAACGCACAGGAAGCGCACGAGGCAATCCGTCCGACCGATTTCATGCGCACTCCCTCATCGGTGCGCGGCTCGCTCGACGGCGACCAGATGAAGCTCTACGAGCTGATCTGGAAGCGCGGCATCGCCAGCCAGATGGCATCCGCGGAAATGGAGCGCACCACGGTCGAGATCGTCGCCAAGGGCGAAGGAAAGACGGCGACGCTGCGCGCGACCGGTTCTGTCGTCAAGTTCGACGGCTACCTTGCCGCCTATACCGAGCACCGCGACGACATGAAGACGGATGCGGAGGAAGAGGACGACTCGAACCGGCTCCCGGCAATGCGCACGGGCGAGCAACCCTTGCGCGAGAAGATCGACGCGACGCAGCACTTCACGGAACCGCCGCCGCGCTACTCGGAAGCCTCGCTGATCAAGAAGATGGAAGAGCTCGGCATCGGGCGGCCGTCCACCTATTCGGCAACCCTGACGACACTGCGCGACCGCGAATACGTCAAGCTTGACGGCAAGAAACTGATCCCGGAAGCCAAGGGCCGCCTGGTCACGGCTTTCCTGGAGGATTTCTTCTCGCGCTACGTGGAGTACGACTTCACCGCGTCACTGGAGGAAAAACTCGACGACATCTCAGCCGGCAAGCTGAACTGGAAGGACGTTCTGCGCGACTTCTGGCAGGAATTCTCCGCCCATGTCGAGGAAACGAAGGAACTTCGTATCACGGACGTGCTGGACGCGCTGAACGAGCAGCTGGAACCGCTCGTGTTCCCGCCGCGTCCTGACGGGTCTGACCCGCGCATCTGTCCGAAATGCGGAACCGGGAAACTGAGCCTGAAGCTCGGACGCTACGGTTCATTCGTCGGGTGCTCCAACTATCCGGAATGCAACTTTACCCGGCAACTTGGCGAGGAAGGCCCGAACGGCGAGGCCGGCGACCTTTCGGACGGGCCGAAGTTGCTGGGAACCGATCCCTACACCAACGAGGAAATCACGCTGCGCACCGGCCGTTTCGGCCCCTATGTCCAGCGGGGCGACGGCAAGGAGGCCAAGCGCGCCAGCCTGCCCAAGGGATGGAAGGTCGAGGACATCGACCACGAGAAGGCGCTAGCGCTGCTCTCGCTGCCACGCGACATCGGCCAGCATCCGGAGTCGGGCAAGATGATTTCCGCCGGAATCGGCCGCTACGGCCCCTTCGTGCTGCATGACGGCGTTTATGCGAACCTGGAAAGCGTCGAGGACGTGTTCACGATCGGCCTCAACCGCGCGGTTACGGTGCTGGCGGAAAAGGTCGCCAAGGGCCCCGGACGCGGGCGCTCGACGCCGGCAGCCCTGAAGGAGCTTGGGGAGCATCCGGAGGTCGGAGGCCCGGTGACCGTGCGCGACGGACGGTACGGCCCCTATGTCAATCACGGCAAGATCAACGCGACGATACCCAAGAACACCGATCCTATGTCGGTGACGCTGGAGGATGCGGTCAAGCTGATTGCCGAACGGGCCGAGAAATCCGGCAAGAAGGTCGGCGGAGCCAAGGCGAAGAAGGCGCCCGCCAAGAAGAAAGCTCCGGCCAAGAAGAAGGCCGCAGCGAAGGCCGATGGCTAGCAAGAAGCGGCACAAGGGCGACCCGAAACCCCGACCCAGAGAGCGCACCGCGCACCTGCCGACCCGCGACGACGTCATCGCCTTCATCCGGGACAATCCGGACAGGGCAACGAAACGCGACGTCGCCAGGGCCTTCAACCTGAAGGGCGACGACCGGGTCGCGCTGAAGCACCTGTTCAAGGAACTCGAGGAAGAGGGCATTTTCCAGCGCCGGGGAAAACGCCTTGTCACCGCGGGCGCGCTGCCGCAGGTCATGGTGCTTACGGTGACGGGGCGCGATCGCGACGGCGGCCTGATCGCCCGCCCTCTCGAATGGGACGAGGCAGAACAGGGCGAGCCGCCGATGATCGCCATTCGCGCACCGCGCCACGGACGGCAACGCCAGACCGCAGCAGGCGTCGGCGACCGTGTCCTTGCGCGCATCTCGCCGCCGCATGACGAGGAGGGCCTGCACACCGCCCGTGTCATGAAGAAGCTGGAAAAACGCCAGACGGCGATCCTCGGCGTGATCCGCCGCATGGATGACGGCGGCTACCGGCTGGAACCGGTCGACCGAAAGCAGGCGGAACTGATCATCGACAAGGACCAGCTGGGCGATGCGAGCCCGGGCGATCTCGTCGAGGTCGAGGTGACGAAGGCGGGCCACTACGGGCTTCCGCGAGCCTCGGTCACGCGACGGGTCGGCTCGTTCGCATCCGAAAAGGCGGTCTCGATGATCGCCATACACGCCAACGGCATTCCGCATGTCTTTCCGGAAGAGGTGCTGGCAGAAGCCGAGGCGGCGAAGCCGGTTGCGCCCGGCGGCAAGCGCGAGGACTGGCGCGACCTGCCACTCGTGACCATCGATCCGCCCGACGCCAAGGACCACGATGACGCGGTGTTCGCGGAACCGGACACGGATGTCGCCAATCCGGGCGGCCACATCCTCACCGTCGCCATAGCAGACGTCGCCCACTATGTGCGCCCGGGATCGGCCCTGGACCGGGAGGCCCTGAACCGGGGAAATTCGGTCTATTTCCCCGACCGGGTCGTGCCGATGCTTCCGGAACGCATTTCCAACGACCTGTGTTCGCTCAGGGAGGGCGAGGACCGCCCTGCCCTCGCCGTCCGGATGACCTTCGGAGCAGACGGACGAAAGCGCGACCACAGCTTCCACCGCATCATTATGCGCTCGGCGGCAAAGCTCTCGTACATCCAGGCGCAGGCGGCTATCGACGGCGCGCCGGACGAGAAGACCGGACCGCTGCTGAAACCGATCCTCAAGCCGCTGTGGGACGCCTATCGCTGCCTCGAAAGAGGCCGCGAGGCACGCGGCCCTCTGGAACTGGATCTGCCGGAACGCAAGATCGTGCTGAACGAGGACGGACTGGTCGACAAGGTGATCGTGCCGCCGCGGCTCGAAGCGCACAGGCTGATCGAAGAATGCATGATCCAGGCCAACGTCGCCGCTGCGGAGACGCTGGAAGCCAAGCGACAACTGCTTGTCTACCGGGTGCACGACTCGCCGTCGCTGGCCAAGGAAGAGGCCTTGCGGGAATTCCTGAAGACGCTGGACATCTCCCTTGCCCGCGGTGCGCAGCTCCGCCCGTCCGCTTTCAACCAGATCCTGAACGCGGTCAAGGAGACGGACCATGCCGCGCTGGTCAACGAGGTGATCCTGCGCAGCCAGGCGCAGGCCGAGTACTCGCCCGAAAACTACGGGCATTTCGGCCTCAATCTCCTGCGCTACGCGCATTTCACCTCGCCGATCCGCCGTTATGCCGACCTGATTGTCCACCGGGCCCTGATCAGGTCGCTCGACCTCGGCGACGGCAAGGATGGCCTGCCGGACATGACCGAGGACCAGCTGCGCGAGATTGCCGGGCAGATATCGATTGCCGAACGGCGGGCGGTCAACGCGGAAAGGGCGACGGTCGATCGACTGATTGCCCTGCATCTCGCCGACAACGTGGGCGAGGAATTCGAGGGCCGGATCGCCGGCGTGTCGTCGGCCGGCCTCTTCGTCTCCCTGCCCGCCTACGGCGCCGACGGCTTCGTACCGGCCTCGACGCTCGGCGACGAGTATTTCATCCACGACGAGGCCCGGCACGCGATGATCGGTGAACGGACCGGTACCGGCTACCGGCTCGGCGATCCCGTCACGGTCCGGATCGCGGAAGTGATGCCGCTCGCCGGATCGATGCGCTTCGAGATGATTACCGAACCCCGAAAGCTTGGCACGCCGACGAAATCGTTCCATAAGGCCAAGAAGGGTGCGCGTGCGGCTGCACGCGGCAGGCGCGGGAAGGCCGCAGGAAAACGGCCCGGATCGGGACGCAGACGATGAGCGAATTGACATTTCTACACGACCACGACGAGCCGGTTCGCCCGAAGCGTCCGGTCTTCGCGGCCATCAAGCGCGGCTTCGCCGGGAAGTGCCCGCATTGCGGGGAAGGACGGCTGTTCCGGGCCTTCGTCAAGCCGGTCGATTCCTGCCCTGTCTGCGACGAGGACATGACCCACCAGCGCGCCGACGATTTCCCGGCATACCTGAACGTCGTGATCGTCGGCCATGTCGGCGTCGGCGGTTTCACGATGGCGGAAGCGATGACGGATCTTTCCGGTTGGGTGCATCTCGCGATCTGGATTCCGATCATGCTGTTCATGGCGGTAGTCCTGATGCAGCCGCTCAAGGGCGCCGTGATCGGCTTCCAGTGGGCCAACTACATGCACGGGTTCGGCGGCGAGGACGACATGCCGGAAAACCATCCCGAACAAGGCGTCTGATACAGGACCATGAAGCCCGAATTCACCGAGAGGATCAAACCTTACGGTCCGGCTTCCTATACAAGGCCGCGCGATGCGGCGACGCTTATACTGTTGAGACGCAATGCCGGAAGGACGGAAGTCCTGATGGGCAAGCGGAACGCGAATCTCGTCTTCATGCCCGGCATGTTCGTGTTTCCCGGCGGACGGACAGAACGTGCCGACCTGACGGCGCCGCGCACCGGCAGCCTCCATGCCGGAGACGCGGAGCGACTGGTCAAGGGCATGGGCGCGAAGGGGAGCCTTCGTCGCGCGGAAGCACTGGCGATGTCCGCGATCCGCGAAACGCAGGAGGAAACCGGCCTTCTGATCGGCAGACAGGCTGGATCGGACCGGGTGCAAGCGCCGCGATCATGGGACGCGTTCGCCCGTGCCGGCGTGGTTCCCGATCTTTCGGCGATTCGCTACATCGCGCGCGCCATCACGCCGCCGGGGCGGCCGCGACGTTTCGACACCCGCTTTTTCGCTGCCGACGCCCGCCATGTGTTCAATCCGGATGAACTGATCGCCAATCCCGAGGAGGAGCTCGACGAGGTCCGCTGGATTCGCTTCGGCGACTTCGACGGCATCAAGGTTCCGGATATCACGGTCGCGATCCTAGATCTTCTCGCGGACCGGCTGAAAGACGATCCGGACCTTTCGCGCGACATGCCTGTACCATTCATTCGCGTGGAGAATCGGCGTTTCCTCCAGACCTTCGAATGAAACGGCCGGTTGAAGCTTGACTTTTGGCCCGCAATCCGTAGGTTCCGCGAGAAATTCGCCGACGGTCTTTCCAGTGACCCGTCTTCGGCACGCTCTCATATAAAAAGACAGGTACACATCATGGCAAAGGCCACGACGATCAAAATCAAGCTGCTTTCCACGGCGGACACCGGCTACTTCTACGTGACGAAGAAGAACAGCCGTACCTTCACCGAGAAGATGGTGAAGACGAAGTACGATCCGATCGCCAAGAAGCACGTTGAGTTCAAGGAAGCCAAGATCAAATAAGGCTTTCAGCAGCAGCGCACGACCTAACCGCCGGTTTCGCGACCGGCGGTTTTTTGATGTCCAGGCTATCGTGAAAGTGATTCATGCCGCCCCGACCGAAACACACCGCCGGCGACGCGCAACCGGTCATGCCGCGTCGGAAACCACCCGGTTGCGCCCGGCTGCCTTCGCCTCGTAGAGCGCCTCGTCTGCACGCTTGACCAGCGCCCTGGCATCCTCGTCGCCATCGCGGCTCAGCGTTGCCACGCCGACACTGACCGTCACGGGCAGGCTGTCTGCGCCGTTCGCGACAAGGAAGGCATCGCGCTCGATCTGCTCGCGCAGGCGTTCACCGATATCGGCGGCGACCTCCGCAGAGGTGTCAGGCATCACGATGACGAACTCTTCTCCCCCGTAGCGGCAGGCGAGGTCCATGCCGCGCACATTGTCACGCAGCCGCCGGGCAAACTCGCGCAGCACATCGTCGCCGGCGTCGTGTCCGTAGGTATCGTTGACGGTCTTGAACCGATCAATGTCGGTAATCAGCAGCGACAGGTTCCGTTCCCGGCTGCGCGCACGAGCGACCAGCGTCTCGAGATGGGTTTCCAGATAGCGCCGGTTGTAGAGCCCGGTCAGGCCGTCGATGACGGCAAGTTCGATTGACTGGGCGATATTCGCCCGCAGGCCGTCATGATAGCGCTTGCGACGCACCTGCGTGCGCAGGCGAGCGATCAGTTCGTTCGGGTCCGCCGGTCGCACTATGTAGTCGTTGACGCCGAGTTCCAGCGCCCGTCCGACCAGTTCATCATCATCGGCATCGGCTACCAGGATGACCGGGACGAAGCGCGTGCGGTCAAGCGAACGCAGTTGCGAACAGACGCGCAGCGCATCGAAGTTCTCGTATCGCGACGCGACGAAAATGCAGTCGAAATCCCCCTCGACCGCGGTGAACACGCCGGCTTGCGGGTCTTCGCCCCGACTGACGGAAAACTCCCGGCGCATGGGCCGTACGAGGCTGTCGAAGGATGATTGACGCTCTTCGATGACCAGAACCTCGGGCTTCTTGCCCCCTTCGTCTCCGCCATCCGCGTCGAACAGCTTGTCCAGGCCGATGTCCCTCGCGGTGACGGCCCGCAGGCGAAGCTCGTCGGTCAGCATCTTCAGGCGCAACAGGCTGCGCACCCGTGCCAGAAGCTGCATGTCGTTGACCGGCTTTGTGAGGAAATCGTCGGCGCCCGCCTCCAGTCCCCGCACGCGGTCGGCCATCTCGTCAAGCGCGGTAACGATGACCACCGGGATGTGGCAGGTCTCCGGACTGGCCTTCAGCTTTCGGCAGACCTCGAAACCGTCGATGCCGGGCATCATCACGTCGAGCAACACGAGATCGACCGGCGACGATGCGCAGATATCGAGCGCGCGCTGGCCGTCTTCCGCTGTGATGACATCGTAGTATTCGGCGGTCAGCCGCGTTTCGAGCAGGCTGCGGTTCGCCTCGATGTCATCAACTACTAGTATGCGCGCTGTCATGGGACGCGGTCCTGTTCATGGAGTCATGCGTCGCCAAGATACGACTTAATGGTTTCGATAAATTTAGGAACGGATATCGGCTTGGAGATGTATCCCTCGCAGCCGCCCTGGCGAATCCGTTCCTCGTCGCCTTTCATGGCAAAGGCGGTGACGGCGATCACCGGGATGGTGTGCAGTTCGTCATCCTCCTTCAGCCACTTGGTCACTTCCAGCCCCGAAACTTCCGGCAACTGGATGTCCATGAGGATGAGATCGGGCCGATGAACGCGAGCCAGATCCAGCGCCTCCAGTCCGTTCCGGGTGCGCACCGTCTCGTAGCCGCTCGCCTCGATCAGGTCGCGGAACAGCTTCATGTTGAGTTCGTTGTCCTCAACGATCATCACCGTCTTCGTCGCCATAGCTTTACCCCGCACGGTTTTCCCGCCTCGCCTGCCGGCCCGCAAACCGGTGTCGAAATTGCCATTTTGCAAGGCTATAACGCGATTCCATTGAGAAATAACGAACGGACACGCGATGACCGACGATACGGCTGATACCGGAGCCGAGGCAGTGGCGGTCTCGGCGCTTGCATGGATTGCCGGTAACGAGGACATGCTGACCCGGTTCCTGGCGCTGACCGGAATAGAGGCCGGCCATATCCGCCGGGCCGCGGCCGAGCCGGGCTTTCTGGCCGGCGTGCTGGATTTCCTGCTGGCGCACGAGCCGAGCCTGATGGCGTTCTGCAACGAAACCCAGACCGATCCGGAACTCGTCCAGCGCGCGAGAGAAACGTTGATGGGCAATCCCGGCAACGAATGGCTTTCGGCATGACACCTGCGGAGCGCAACCGCATCGAGGCCCTGGCGCGCTCGGAGCGTCCGCTCATCATTTGCGACATTGACGAAGTGGTGCTGGAATTCGTCTCGCCCTTCATGGCCTTCCTGGAAAGCCACGACCATGAGTTGCGCACCGACTCGTTCCAGCTGACCGGGAATGTCTACTTCAAGAAAACGGGAGAACCGGCTGACAAAGCTACAATTTCCGAATTTCTGGAACGCTTCTTCAACGAACACGATTCCTGGCAGAAACCGGCCGAGGGTGCGCGCGAGACACTGGCGACGATCGAGGCGAAGCACGGCGTCGACATCGTCTACCTGACCGCCATGCCGCCGCGCCATCACGCGCGCCGCCGTGCTCTGCTCGACCGGCACGGTTTCCCGCATCCCATGATCGCGACGGAGGAAGCAAAGGGTGCGGCGGTCGCCACGTTGATCCGCCACCATCCCCGGCGTCCGGTCGCGTTCATCGACGATCTGCCTCCCAACCATGTCAGCGTGCTGGAAACGGTACCGGACGCGCTCGCATTGCACCTGATGGCCTATCGGCCACTCAGGGCGCTTCTGCCGCCGATGCCCAAAGGCGTACGAACGGTTGAAAGCTGGGCGGAAGCCGCTGAGGCGATCGCCGAACACCTGTCGAACCTCGCTTGCTGACAGCTTCAGAGCACGCAGCGCATGAGCGGCCGGCCGGCCTTGCGCAATGCCACCTGCTCGAAGCCCGCCTTCAGGAAAACGCTGGTGGAGCCGACAAACAGGCCGACCGATTGCGCCTGTTTGGACCGGTCCATCGGGCAGGCTTCCAGCAGGCGGGCACCGTTCCGGCGCGCATGGTCGATTCCGGCTGCGACCAGCTGGTGCGAAAGCCCCTGCCCGCGCAGGTCACGCCGGGCGAAAAAGCATGAAATCGCCCAAATCTCCGCTGCGTCCGCGGGACCGTCCGGCAGCGGCGCCGAAACACGGCCCGGATTGTTGAATTCAGGTATGTCGGCGCGCGGGCCGATCTGCATCCAGACAACCGGCTCACCATCCGAATAGCCCAGCAGCCCCGGCGGCGGACCCGTTTCGATGCGCGCGCGCATGAATGCCTTGTTGTCTTCCGAGGAATTTGCCTTGCGCTGTTTCGGAGCGAGGCGGAAATAGGTGCACCAGCAGCCGTAGCAAGCGCCCTGCCGACCAAAGAGCCGCTCGAAATCCCGCCACCGGTCGACAGTCAGCGGTACAACGTCCAACTTTGCCATGACGTCTTCCTGGCCTGGTGATAACAACCTACGGGATGTTTCGTGCATAATGTTCATGGTATGTTCACACCGATGACGGAAACTGTCAACATGCCGGCTTCGGGATTTTGCCGCGATTGCCTGCGCCCGATCGAGGGGCGGGAAAAGCGCTGTCTTGCCTGCGGCAGCCCGCGCATCGTCCGTCATTCGGAACTCGACACGCTGTCGATTGCCCATATTGATTGCGATGCATTCTATGCGTCGGTCGAGAAGCGCGACCGGCCGGAACTGCGCGATAAACCGGTCATCGTCGGCGGCGGCAAGCGAGGCGTTGTCTCCACATGCTGCTATATCGCGCGCATCAACGGCGTGCGTTCGGCAATGCCGATGTACAAGGCACTGAAGGCCTGCCCTGATGCCGTGGTCATAAAGCCGGAAATGGAGAAATACGCCCGCGTCGGCCGCGAGGTGCGGGACATGATGCGCGAACTTACGCCGCTGGTCGAACCGATTTCCATAGACGAGGCGTTTCTCGACCTCAGCGGAACCGAGCGACTGCACAAGGAAGCACCATCACGCGTACTCGCCAAGTTCGCCAAGCGGGTCGAAAGCCGGATCGGCATCACCGTGTCGGTCGGTCTTTCCTACTGCAAGTTCCTCGCCAAGGTCGCCTCGGACCTCGAAAAGCCCCGCGGCTTCTCGGTGATCGGCACGGCGGAGGCGCGTTCCTTCCTGCACGACAAGCCCGTGACCATGGTATGGGGCGTGGGCAAGGCATTTGCCGCGACGCTTGAAAAGGACGGCATCCGAAGCATCGGACAATTGCAATCCATGGAGGAGTCCGTGCTGATGAAGCGTTACGGCGTGATGGGGCGCCGGCTCTATCATCTTTCACGCGGCATCGACGACCGCAAAGTCCAACCCGACCACGAAGCCAAGAGCATTTCGGCGGAGACCACGTTCAATCGGGACTACTCCACCGCCGACGACCTGGTGCCTGTCCTCCGCGCATTGTCGGAAAAGGTCTCGCAACGACTGAAAGCAGCGGACCTCGCGGGCCGTACCGTCACCCTGAAACTCAAGGACAGGCAATTCAGGACGCGCACGCGAAACCGCCAGCTTGCAGACCGGACGCGGCTAGCCGACCGGATCTTTCGTACGGCCCTCCCGATGCTGGAAAAGGAACTCGACGGAACCGAATTCCGCCTGCTCGGCGTAGGCGTCTCGGATCTTGCCAGGGACGCAACGGCCGATCCGTCGGACTTGATAGACACGGCGGCAGAGCAGCGCGCCCGGGCCGAGGCGGCCATGGACAAGGTAAGGGCGAAATTCGGCACCCGCGCGCTGGAAACCGGCTACACCTTCGGAACCGGCCTCCGCGGCAAGCCGCGGCGCGACCAGGACGCCTGAGACGCGATCAATCCTCCACGTCGTCGTCCATCAGCCCCGCGGGCACTGGTTCGCGCCCCTTGCCGGAACCGCCGGCGACGGTCAGGTGATGCGCAATGCGCCAAAGATGGTAGGTCGTGCGGTGGAGCCAACGCACCGCGTCCAAACGCAACATCGTCGCGCCGGTACCTAGCGTGCCCTGTGCTGCGCGATCGATTGTCTTCTCGCGCACCACATGGCGCTGCGCCCGCAACAGGACGCGCAGCCTGTCGAATCGCGGAGCAAGCGCCCCTGCATCCCCGGTTTCCGCGAAACGCCGCGAGAATTCGCACACCATGCCGCCCAGCCGCCGCAGCCTCCGGTCGGAACGAAGCGCCCGAATGCGCGCAGTCTGGGTGCAACGGCTCAACAGACGATTGCAATGGTCCAGCAGATGAACGGCGGCCTGGTAGCGCTCATGCAGTCGGGCGTTGTCGTGACCTGTCCCGATGCGCTCGAGATACATGCGCACCGTCTCCAGCGCATCGCGCAGTTCCAGAATGCGAGCCGGCTCCGGCATTCTCGTGCCATCTCGCCCCAGCAGCCCGGCTACGATCTGCGCCAATTCCAGGGCTACGGTGCGCAGTGTCGATATGGCAGCATCGAGGGCGGCCGAAGGGCTGTCCAGCAGGCGTTCGTCCAGCCGGTCAACCAGCGGCGCTCCCTCCTCCGCAACGAGGCACTCGACAACCCGGGCAAACCGGGCCGTGAACGGCAGGATCAGGATCACGCCGAGCGTGTTGAACAGCGTATGAAACGCCACAAGAGCGATCTGCGCATCTCCGCCTGCCGCGAGCCAGACCTTCGCCTGCCAGACATAGAGCGGCAGTATCGCGAAGGCGATCAGCCCGGTCGCCAGGTTGTAGATCACGTGGGCATAGCCAGTCCGCCGCATGGCGACCGAACCGCCGAGCACGGCGAGCACCGACTTGAAAGCAGCGCCGACATCCATGCCGACCACCATCGCGCAGGCCTGCGGAAAGGAAATTGCCCCGGCATGGAGGGCCACGAGCGCCGTCGCGACGCCTGCACTCGACGATTGCGTGACCAGCGTGATCAAAATTCCGATCAGCACCAGCTGGAGACGGCCGAACAGGGTGTCGGCCGGAAAACGGTCCGGGGTCACGACACCTTCCAGCGCCGCAAGTCCGGCCTGCATCATGTCGATACCAATGAACAGCAAAGCGAAACCGGCGACGCCCATGCCGAACTGCGACAACCGGCCTGTTGCAAAGATACGCAGTGCAACTCCGGCAAGGACCAGAGGCATGGCAGCAAGGCCAAGCTTGAACCTGAAGCCGATCACTGCAACCAGCCATCCGGTGATCGTGGTCCCGATATTTGCCCCGAATATGATCCCGAGCGACTGGGAAAAGGACAATAGTCCAGCCCCTACCAGGCCTATTGCGATCATCGTGGTCGCGCTGGAAGACTGAATCAGGGCCGTCGTCGCTGCGCCCGTTACAGCCCCGGTCAGCGGGCTCTTCGTGAAGGCGGCGAGAAGCCGGCGCACACCGTCGCCCGCGATCGCGCGCAGGCCATCGGTGAGCAACAGCATGCCAAGGAGGAACAGGCCGA
Organism: Oricola thermophila; assembly: GCF_013358405.1. NCBI lineage: Bacteria > Pseudomonadati > Pseudomonadota > Alphaproteobacteria > Hyphomicrobiales > Ahrensiaceae > Oricola > Oricola thermophila. The sequence goes on along the minus strand of NZ_CP054836.1, from coordinate 1,171,895 downwards.
TGCCGCCGACCGCCTCCATGAGGTTCGAAACCATCCCGTCTTTCTAGGCCGATGCCCGGGCATCCGCCAGACCTGGAGGGGGTGGCAGGCAATTGGCCGCGCCCATTCCGCCCTGACGCCTGGATTGCGTTCGCGCGCACCTGTGTTCGGCAGATTCAGGACACACATGTTCCTCCTGATGGAAGAACGGGACCGGATGAAAGTGCCGGCACCCGGAATACCGGGAGAAAGCATGGACAAGGCTATCGCGCTTTCGTCCCGCCTCGCCTGTGCGGGGCGGCTCGGCTATCCTCGCGCAAGTGAATCGGGAAGAAGGAACCAGCCACATGGCCGAAGATCGCGCCCCGCGCCTAGCCGTCCTGATAGACGCCGACAACACGTCTCCGAAAATCGCCAACGGCCTGTTCGAGGAAATCGCGAAGATCGGGGAAGCAAGCGTCAGGCGCATCTACGGCGACTTCTCCAGCCCGCGAATGAAGGGCTGGAACGAGATCCTGCTCAGCCATGCCATAGTGCCGCAGCAGCAATTCGCCTACACGACCGGAAAGAATGCCTCCGACATCACTCTGGTCATCGACGCGATGGACCTGATGCATTCCGGCCGTTTCGACGGCTTCTGCCTCGTCTCGTCCGACAGCGACTTCACCCGGCTCGCCTCGCGCATCCGCGAACAGGGCCTGGATGTCTACGGCTTCGGAGAAAAGAAGACCCCGGAGAGTTTCCGGCAGGCCTGCCGCCGCTTCATCTACACCGAGAACCTGCTGCCGGAGACTGTTTCCACGCAGGACAGGGCGCCCAAGCGCGAATCCGCGTCCAATGCGATTCCGCTGATCGAGAAGGCAATGGAACAGATCGAGGCGGAAGAAGATGCCTGGGTGACGCTCGGTGCGGTCGGCACGCAGCTCTCCGCCCTCGCCTCGGACTTCGACCCACGCACCTTCGGCTCGCGCAAGCTGTCGGACCTCGTGAAGAAGACCGGTGCCTTCGAGATAGACCATCCCGAAGGCGGATCGATCAGGATCAGAAGGAAGCGGGCAAAGGACGGGAAGGCGAAATGATCGCTCTTCGCGTCGGCGCGGCCTATTTCGCCATCGTCTTCGCGGCAGGGTTCGCGCTCGGCACCATCCGCGTGCTGGTACTGGAACCTGCCGTCGGCGAGACTGCGGCCGTTCTGATCGAATTGCCGGTCATGCTGACGATATCGTGGTTCGCCTGCGGCTGGCTGATCCGCCGGTTTGCCGTTGCGCAGGACCTGAATACGCGCATCGCCATGGGCGGGATTGCCTTCGTCCTGCTGATGGCAGCGGAATTCACGCTGGCAGATGTGGCCTTGGGTCTCCCGCCGAACGCCTATTTAGCGCAATTCGCGACGCTTCCGGGCCTCATGGGACTCGCCGGCCAAATCGCCTTCGGCGTTATCCCGGCGGTTCGGCGCAACTAGACCAGTTCCACATCCACCACGCCGGGGATGGCCTTCACGGCGCCGGCGATCGGCGGCGAAACCTGGTAGGTGTCCGGCAGCGCGATCTCGACCTCGCCGCCCCCCTCGCCCTTTATAACGATCAGGGACACGGGGCTTTCACCCTTCTTCTTCAGATGGGCGGCGATGCTCTTCACCGGCTTCTGGTCCCGAAGATAGATGCGCATGGCGTGGGTCTGGCGCTGCGCCTCGTCATCCAGCCGCTGGACCTTGTTCGCGCGCAGGCTGATGCCCTCTTCGCGGTTCTCCGCCGCTACTTCCAATACAACAGAGGATCCCGGCTCCAGCAGGTCTTCGAAAGCCTGCAGGACTTCCGAGAACATAACCACCTCGTACTGGCCGGTCGCGTCCGAGAGCACGAAGATACCCATCTTGTTGCCGGTACGGGTACGTCGGATCTGCTTGGACGCCACGGTGCCGGCAAGCCGGCCGGCGGTGGCCCCCCGTCTCACGGCGAGCGCAAAATCGGCAAATTGCTGAACACGCATTTTCTTGAGCACATCCGCATAGTCGTCCAGCGGGTGGGCGGAAAAGTAGAAACCGAGCGCCTGGAACTCGCGCATCAGCTTTTCCGATGTCATCCAGGGCTCTGCATGCGGCAGATGAAGGCGCTCCGGCTCCACCGCCGCAAGCGTGCCGAAAATGTCACCCTGCCCGCTTTCGGCCTGTTCGACGGTACGCTGCGAAAGCCCCATGATGCGATCAATGCCTGCGACCAACGTCGCGCGATCGTGTCCGAAGCAGTCCAGCGCACCGGCAGCGATCAAGCCTTCCAGCGTGCGGCGGTTGACAATGCGCGTATCGATGCGGCTGGCGAAGTCCTCCAGGCTCTCGAAAGGCTTGTCGCCGCGTCGCTCGACAATGTGATCGACAGCAGCCTCGCCAACTCCCTTGATGGCCGCCAGGGCATAGAAGATCTTGTTCTCGCCCACCTCGAACGGCCGGTAGGAGGTCTGGACCGATGGCGGAACGACCTCGATGCCCAGGCGCATGGCGTCGCGCCGAAAGTCGTTCAGCTTCTCCGCATTCGCCATGTCGTAGGTCATGGACGCAGCGAGAAACTCCACCGGATAATGCGCCTTCAGATAGGCGGTCTGGTAGGAGACGATGGCATAGGCCGCGGCGTGCGACTTGTTGAAGCCGTAGTCGGCGAATTTGGCCAGCAAGTCGAAGATGAAGTCGGCCTGCTGCTTCGACACGCCGCGCTCGGTTGCGCCCGCAACGAAGATGCCACGCTGCTTCTCCATCTCCGAGCGAATCTTCTTTCCCATGGCGCGGCGGAGCAGGTCCGCCTGTCCGAGTGTGTAGCCGGCCAGTTCCTGGGCAATCTGCATCACCTGCTCCTGGTAGATGATGACGCCCTGCGTCTCCTTCACCAGGTGGTCGATCTTGGGATGGATCGAGGCGATTTCCTCCTCGCCGTGCTTGCGGGCGTTGTAGGTGGGAATGTTCTCCATCGGACCGGGACGGTAGAGCGCCACCAGCGCGATGATATCCTCGATCCGGTCCGGCTTCATGCCGATAAGCGCCTTGCGCATGCCCGCCGATTCCACCTGGAACACGCCAACGGTTTCGCCGCGCGACAGCATCTCGTAGGTCTTCGGGTCGTCCAGCGGCAACTTGGACAACTCGATATCGATACCGCGACGCCGGATCAGGTTCACGGCAGTCTTCAGCACGGTCAGCGTCTTCAGGCCGAGGAAGTCGAACTTCACGAGCCCCGCCTGTTCCACCCATTTCATGTTGAACTGGGTCACGGGCATGTCGGACCGCGGGTCGCGATACATGGGAACCAGTTCCCACAGCGGCCGGTCGCCGATCACGATGCCGGCAGCATGCGTCGAGGCGTGGCGGTAAAGGCCCTCCAGCTTCATTGCCATGTCGAGAAGCTGCCCGACGATCGGCTCCTTCTGCTTCTCCTCCTCGAACTTCGGCTCGTCCTCGACCGCCTTGGCGAGCGGGGTCGGGTTCGCAGGGTTATTCGGAACGAGCTTGCACAGGCGATCAACCTGGCCGTAGGGCATCTCCAGCACGCGCCCGACATCGCGCAACACGGCGCGCGCCTGCAGCGTACCGAAGGTGATGATCTGGCCGACCTGATCGCGGCCATACCGCTCCTGCACGTAGCGGATCACTTCCTCGCGGCGATCCTGGCAGAAGTCGATGTCGAAGTCCGGCATCGAAACGCGGTCCGGGTTGAGGAACCGCTCGAACAGAAGCGAGAAGCGCAGCGGGTCGACATCCGTGATCGTCAGCGCCCAGGCCACCAACGAGCCAGCGCCGGAACCGCGTCCGGGTCCGACCGGGATGTCATGGGCCTTGGCCCACTTGATGAAGTCGGAGACGATCAGGAAGTAGCCCGGGAACTGCATCTTCTCGATGATGCCGAGCTCGTATTCCAGCCTTTCGTCATAGTCGCCCCGGGTATAACCCTCGCTCATTCCCAGCTCGGAAAGCCGCCTGTCCAGCCCTTCCCGGGCCTGCCGGCGAAGTTCTGCAGCCTCGGCGGCGACCGCCTCATCGTGCCCGACACCTTTCGCGTCGGCGGAAAAGCGCGGAAGGATCGGTTTCCGGGTCTGCGGGAAGTAACTGCAACGTTTCGCGATTTCGACCGTATTGTCGACCGCTTCGGGCAGGTCTTCGAAAAGCGCGACCATCTCCGCTTCCGGCTTCAACCAGTGATCCGGCGTGAGGCGGCGGCGGTCGTCAATTGAAAGGAGGGATCCCTCCGCGATGGCGATCAGTGCATCATGCGCTTCGTAGTCGCCGGGCTCGAGGAAAAACGCCTCGTTGGTCGCCACAAGGGGCAGTTCATGCCTGTAGGCGAGCTCGACGGTCGCGTGCTCGACAGCCCGGTCATAGCCCTTGTGCCGCTGCAACTCGACATAGAGCCTGTCGCCGAACACCTTCTTCAACTCGACGAGACGCTGTTCGGCGATCGGCTCGTGCCCATCCGCCAGCAGCCGACTGATCGGCCCGAGCGGACCGCCGGACAGGCATATCACCCCTTCGGCACGATCCCTGAGCCACTCGAACTCAAGCTGGGCACGGCATTCCTCGTCGGTGTCCAGATAGGATTTCGATACCAGCTCGACAAGATTGGCATAGCCTTCTTCCGTGGCGGCGATCAGCACGACTGCCTCGGCACGGCGCGCCGTCGTGTTCTTGCCGCTGCCCGAACGCGGGGTCGCAAGATCTCCACCGAATGCGAGATCGAGTTGGCAGCCGACAATGGGTTGTACGCCCTCACCCGACGCCTTCTGCGCGAATTCCAGCGCGCCGAAAAGGTTGCCGGTATCGGCTATCCCTATCGCGGGCATTCCGTTGGAGACAGCAAAGCCGATCAGCTTCTTGAGAGGCAGCGCGCCTTCGAGCAGGGAAAAGGCCGAATGCACGCGCAGATGGATGAATCGAGGTTCCGTGAGATCCGGAGTTCCGGCATCACTGTCCGAAGGCATATCGCCCATTGCCTGTCCCGCTTCCCGACACGCTGGATGAAGATCGCGACCTGTCTAACGAGTCGCACAGGAAACTATGATCGGCTAGCGGACGCGGGTCCAGCCCGAAGCCGGCAGCGTCGGGGCTTGGTTGTGGATGGATCCAATCAGAGTGCGCTGATACAGAGCGAGAAGGTCATGACGAATGCGGCAACGGAAGCGAGCGAAGCAATGTCGCGGAGCAGGAAAGTCATCTTTCGATCTCCTTGTTTGTCGTCTATACCCTTTATGTTCTGTTTCTGTTCCGATTGCAAGACGACAGGGTCTCGCGGCTGGAATGCCGGACTTCTCGGTTAACGACAAGTAAATCGCGGACTACGCGGACCAGGGAACGATAAGGCCGTCCTCAAGGGTGACAACCCGGTCCATCCTTTCGGCGAGCGCGTGGTTGTGCGTGGCAACGAGCGAAGCGAGGCCCGACTGCCGCGCCAATGCGGACAATGCCTCGAAGACATACCCCGAGGTTTCAGGGTCAAGGTTGCCGGTCGGTTCGTCCGCCAGCAGCACCAGCGGCGCATTGGCCACCGCCCGGGCGATCGCCACGCGCTGCTGCTCGCCGCCAGATAGCTCGGCGGGACGGTGATCGGCACGCGGGCCGACGCGCAGGTAGTCGAGAAGCTGACGCGCCCGCTCCGCTGCCACCGATTTCGACAATCCGCGGATCATTTGCGGGATCATGACGTTTTCCAGCGCGGAGAATTCCGGAAGCAGGTGATGGAACTGGTAGACGAAGCCGATGTCGTTGCGCCGCCTGGCCGTACGTTCTCCGTCTGACAGCGTGCCGCAGGCCTTGCCCGAAATGTATATCTCCCCGCCCTCGGGCCGTTCGAGAAGGCCGGCAAGATGCAGCAGCGTCGATTTTCCAGCGCCTGATGGTGCGACCAAGGCAACCATCTCGCCGGCCTTCAGTTCGAAATCGGCGCCTTTCAGAATTTCGAGCTTGCGATCCACCTCCTGGTAGGCATGGCGGACGCCTTGCAGCCTGAGAACGGTTCTAGAGGCCGTCATCATTCGTACCTCAACGCTTCCACGGGATCGAGCTTGGCCGCACGCCAAGCCGGCACGATCGCCGCAAGGAAAGACAGGCTTAACGACAGGATGACGACCGCCACCGTCTCGTAGGGGTTCATCTTCGCCGGAATTTCGCTCAGGAAGCGTATGGTCGGATCCCATACATCGGCTCCGGCCATCCAGTTCATCAGCCGCTGGATCGACCGAATGTTCAGGCACACCAGCAATCCGAGCAGGAAACCCGCCACGGTTCCAACGAACCCGACACCGATACCGGCCATGATGAATATCCGCATAACCGATGCCTGGGTGGCCCCCATGGTGCGCAGGATCGCGACTCCCCTCGCCTTCTCCTTCACCATCATGATCAGGCTGGCGACGATGTTCAGTGACGCCACCAGAACGACGATCGACAGGATCAGGAACATCGCATTGCGCTCGATGATCAGCGCGGAGAAGAAGGCCTGATTGCGTTGGCGCCAGTCGGAGATGTAGATTGGCCGTCCGGCGGCCTTCTCGACTTCCGGCCGGTAGCTGTCGACCGCGTCGGGATCCTCGACAAATACCTCGATGACCTGCGCAATCCCCTCCTGGTTGAAGTAGAGTTGCGCCTCTTCCAGTGGCATGAAGATGATGGAGCGATCGTATTCCGACATGCCCATCTCGAAGATCGCGCGCACCGGATAGGATTTCACACGCGGCGTGGTGCCGAAGGGCGTAACGTCACCTTCCGGGGAGATGACCTTGATACGATCCCCGACAATCAGGCCCAGATCGACCGCCATTCGGCTTCCTATCGCGACACCGTCCCCCGTCAGGTAGCTCTCCAGCGAGCCCTCCTGGATATTGCCGGATATCGACTCGAGCTTGACGAAATCCTCGCCGCGAACGCCGCGAACGAGCACGCCGGACCCCGCGCCGACATTGCCGGTCGCGAGCGCCTGCCCTTCCACGATCGGCGTGACGAGCTTCACGCCCGGCACAGCCGCGATCCGCTCCGAGACCGCGTCATAGTCGTCCAGCGGTCTCTCGATTGCGGAAATGACGAGATGACCGTTGAGGCCAAGTATGCGATCGAGCAACTCGGCGCGAAAACCGTTCATAACCGCCATGACAATGATCAGGGCCGCCACACCCAGCGTGACACCGACAAGGGAAATCATTGTCACGATGGAAACGGCTGCTTCCTTGCGGCGCGGCCTGAGGTAGCGCCAGGCAACCAGCCGTTCGAACGCGGAAAACGGTCGCGCGGAGCCGTTACGCAACGCGTCCGGAGAAGCGGCTTCGGTCTCGGCGACGGCTGACACGGGTCAGGCACCTCCGGCGACGAGGTTGACGGCAGCTTCCGGTGTCAGCTCCTGCTTTTCGCCGGTTCTACGGTTTTTCACCTCGACCACCCCGTTACCTATGCCGCGGGGACCTATGACGATCTGCCAGGGAAGACCGATGAGATCCATGGCCGCGAATTTCGCGCCGGCGCGCTCGTCGGTATCGTCGAGGAGCGGATCGACGCCTGCGTTGGCAAGCCTGGTGTAGAGGTCTTCCGACCAATTGTCGCAATCGGCATTGCCGGGCTTCATGTTGATGATCCCCGCGCCAAATGGCGCCACGCTTTCCGGCCAGATGATTCCATTGTCGTCATGGGAGGCCTCGATGATGGCGGCGATAAGGCGAGTCGGCCCGATGCCGTAGGACCCCATGGAAACCGGGTGCTCCTTGCCGTCCGGTCCCATGACGGTCGCCCCCATCGGTTCGGAGTACTTGGTGCCGAAGTGGAAAATGTGGCCGACCTCGATGCCCCGCGCGGACAGCCTGGCATCCTCGGGCGTCTTCGACCACACCGCCTCGTCGTGCATTTCGTCGGTGGCCGCGTAGGGCGTGGTCCATTTCCCGACGATCGCCGCGAGCTCGTCGTCGTTGGAAAAGTCGACATCCGCGCCGGGCACTTCCATTTCGAGATAGGCGCGGTCACAGAAAACCTCGGACTCGCCGGTATCGGCAAGAATGATGAATTCGTGGCTGAGATCGCCCCCAATCGGGCCGGTATCGGCGCGCATGGGTATCGATTTCAGGCCACACCGGTCGAACGTGCGCAGATAGGCCACAAACATGCGGTTGTAGGCGGCTCTCGCGCCCTCATAGTCGAGGTCGAAGGAATAGGCATCCTTCATCAGGAACTCACGCCCTCGCATGACGCCGAAGCGCGGCCGGACCTCGTCGCGGAACTTCCACTGGATGTGGTACAGGTTCAGCGGCAGGTCCTTGTAAGACCTGACATAGGAACGGAAGATGTCCGTGACCATCTCCTCGTTGGTCGGCCCGTAGAGCATGTCACGCTCGTGCCGATCCACGATGCGAAGCATTTCCTTTCCATAGTCGTCGTAGCGACCGCTTTCCCGCCAAAGATCCGCCGGCTGGATCGTCGGCATGAGGATCTCGATTGCTCCGGAACGGTCCTGCTCCTCCCGGATTATGGCGCAAACCTTGTCCAGCACACGCTTGCCCAAGGGCAACATGGTATAGATGCCGGCGGCCTGCTGGCGAATCATGCCGGCCCTCAGCATCAGCCGATGCGAGACGATCTCGGCTTCCTTGGGATTCTCTTTCAGAAGGGGCAGAAAATAACGCGACAAACGCATGGCGGGTTCCAGAAATCAGCTTTGACTCTTGCAAGAATCGGGCCGGCATTCGGCCTGACGGCAGAGTACATAAAGGGGATTGCTTGCAAATGGAAACGGTTCTGTCATTTCGCTGGCGTTCACATGTCATCCGAGCAAAAAACTTGGTTGCACGGATGGATAGAATTTTTTGATGACAACCGGTCGAAGCATTGCTACGAAAGGACTTGGCTCTTCTCGGCTAAAACCGAAGGGGTCAAGAACACGGCCAAAGTCTTGGGAGGATGTGATTTTCCGCGCTCGTAATCGAGCAGCGACGCTGGTGAAACAGCGGATGAAAATCAGGCCGGTTCAGAGTGGCAGGGTGCGAACCCTGCCACTTGATTTTTGGGCTCATGTTTGCGGCTGGAATTCAGGTACAATTCGGGGCAGATCGTCCACGCCATAGCCCATGACGACCGTCAGCAGATAGAAGACAGCGAAGATTGCGAGCGAAATCGCGGTGGTCAGCAGCATCTTGCGCGGCAGCCCGTGCTTCGAAGGTGCTCCGCGTTCCGTTCCGAGTGTAATGTTGTCGTCCTCGACCTGGCTTCGCACCCCCATCGGCAGGACCGTGAACAGTACGATCCACCAGATAATAAAGAATATTGCGAGTGCGGAGATCCAGCTCATACCTGCTCCAGTTCGATGAGTGTGCCGTCGAAGTCCTTCGGATGCAGAAAGAGCACCGGCTTGCCATGGGCGCCGATTTTGGGTTCGCCGTCACCCAGCACGCGAACGCCCTGATCGCGCAACCTGTCTCGGGCGGCGATGATGTCATCCACCTCGTAGCACATGTGATGGATGCCACCGGAGGGGTTTCTCTCCAGGAACGCGGCGATCGGAGAATGCTCGCCAAGCGGCTCCAGCAGCTCGGTCTTCGTGTTCGCCAACTCAACGAAGACGACGGTAACGCCATGATCTGGCAATGCAAGTGGCTGCGAAACCTTCGCGCCCAGGACTTTCCCGTACTTGCGCACGGCAGCCTCCAGATCAGGGACGGCGATGGCAACATGATTCAAACGACCCAGCATGGTGATCTCCAATCGCGTCTTCAGGCGCTCGACACCAGCACCGTCACCAGTGGCTTCTTGCCCCAGGCGTCCCGTGCAACGGCGCGAACCGCGCTGTGAACCGCCCGTTGAACAAGATCAAGGTCCCGGCGCCGCGCCCGCGGAATGCTTTCGACCGCCTCCACCGCCGCATCGTACATCAGGTCTTCCAGGTCCTCGCCGAGGGCATCCGTCTCCGGCACACCAATCGCGACCAGCTCGGGATCCGCGATCATCTCATGATGTCGGTTTAGAACGACGGACACGGCAACATGACCGGCAAAGGACAGCCTGCGGCGATCCTTGACGCCAAGTTCCTCTTCGTCGCCGATAAGTTTTCCGTCCTTGAAAATCTGGCCGTGCGGAACATCGTCGACGACTTCCGGCGCGCCGGGCGCCAACCGAACCAAGTCACCGTTGCGAACGGGAATAACGTCACGGATGCCGCACTCGGCCATCAGCTTCCCATGTGCCGACAAATGCGCTGCCTCGCCATGCACCGGAATGCCGATGGCCGGTCGCGTCCACTTGTACATTTCACGCAGTTCGTTCCGGCGGGGATGACCGGACACGTGCACCAGTTCGTCACCGTCCTCGATCACCTCGATGCCCATGTCGATCAGCCGGTTCTTTGTTTCGAGAACCGCCTTCTCGTTGCCCGGAATCATCCGCGAGGAATATACGACCGTGTCACCTGCGGTCAGCGCGACATCGCGCATCTCGTCACGCGCGAGCTTCGCCAGCGCGGCGCGCGACTCGCCCTGGGACCCGGTCAGGACAATGACGACCTTTGAGCGAGGCACATGCGCGAAGTCTTCTTCCGCGAGGAACGGCGGCAGTCCCTCGAAATAGCCGAGGTCCGTGGCGACATCGACAACGCGCTTGATAGAGCGACCAAGCAACAATACCTCGCGTCCGCAATCGCGCGCTGCCTCGGCGATGGAGCGAATTCGACCAACATTCGATGAAAAGGTCGTCACGGCCACCCTGCCCTCGGCGCGCTCGATGACCTTGCGAAGTCCTTCGCCCACTTCCTTCTCGGAGGGAGAGACACCCTCGCGCATGGCATTGGTGGAATCGCAAACCAGCGCCAAAACGCCCCTGTCGCCGATCTTCTTGAAAGCGTTTCGGTCAGTCCGCGGCCCCATTGCCGGTTCATCATCATCCTTCCAGTCGCCCGTGTGCAATACCGTCCCAAGCGGAGTGGTAATCGCAAGAGAGACCGGCTCTGGAATCGAATGGGTTACGGAGACGGTTTCGATCTCGAACGATCCGGCGCGGAATGTGTCACCCGGCTTGAACACGGTGACAGCGACCTTCGGGGCACCCGGTTCGGACTCCGCCTTGGCCTCAAGCAAACCGGCCGTAAATGCCGTGGCATGGACCGGCAGAGTGCCTTCCGGCGAGATACGCGGATACAGCGCCAGAACGGCACCGTAATGGTCCTCATGGGCGTGAGTTATGATCATGGCGCGCACATTGTGGCGCTCTGACTCCAGAAAGCGAATGTCTGGCAGTACCAGATCCACGCCCGGCAGTGCCGGCCCCGGAAAGGTGACGCCACAATCGACAACGATCCATTCGCGCTTCTCCGCCGGTCCGAACCCGTACATCGCCAGATTCATTCCGATTTCACCGACGCCGCCAAGCGGCACAAAAACAAATTCGTCCATGCTCATTCTTGTACCCGCCCCGGTGCACCGGAGCCACCATGTCCTGAGATTTCGAAGAAGAGATCGCCGGCGGAAATCTGCCGGAGAGTCCCATCGGAAGTACGGAGCAGAAGCGCGCCGTCCGCGTCTATACCCTCAAACTGTCCCTCCAGGCGCCCTTTTGCAAGGTTGACGGCAATCGGACCGCCAATTCCCTCGGCATGCCGCAGCCAGCGTTCGCGAATCGCCACCACGCCACGGCCACCGTCCCAGAGTTTCAGTGCCGCCTCGAATGCAATTGCGAGCTCGGCAAACAACGAGGACGGCGTCGCGGATATGCCCTCCCTGTTCAATGCCGTTGCCCGGTAGAGCCCGGGCTCGGGAAAGGAAACGATGTTTATGCCGCAGCCTATGACGACAGCAAGATGCCCGTCGGAGAGCCCCTGGCTTTCGAGCAGTATGCCACAACACTTGGCGCCGTTGAGCAAAATATCGTTCGGCCACTTGATGGCGAGTCGTGTTCCGCTAGGAGTACCACAGGCCTCGATCGCATCGCGCACCGCGACTGCCGCAACCAGCGGCAGGGTGCCAAGGCGGTTCAACGGCGCGGGATCGATCAGCAGAGCCGAGGCGTAGAGGTTGCCCGGAGGAGATGCCCACGCCCTCCCCCGGCGTCCGCGACCGGCCGTCTGCTCGCCAGCCGTGACCCACAGATTTCCGGGGTCGCCTGTCGCTGCCAGAGCCATGGCCTCCGCGTTGGTCGAACCGACGCTGGGCAACTCGAGGTGCCGCCAGCCCGGCACGCCTGCAATGGAGCCCCCCGTCACGCGCCGCTTCCGGCCCCTGGCATCAGAACAGCGACCGGGCAGCGGTTTCCGCCGTCGCGGCGATCGGACCGCCGACAAGGACATATCCGAGCACGAACAGCGCGGAGACGCCCATGACAAGACGAAGCTCGCCCGCTGCCGGCGCGAAACCGCTGACGGGTTCGTCGAACCACATCAGCTTGATGACCCGCAGGTAGTAGTAGGCACTGACGACAGAAGCGAGAACACCAATGATGGCAAGTGCATACAGCCCAGCACCGATGGCAGCATAAAATACATACCACTTGGCCCAGAAGCCAGCCAGCGGCGGAATTCCGGCCAGCGAGAACATCAGGATGGTCAGCACGGTCGCCATGGCGGGATTCGTCGACGAAAGGCCGGCGAGGTCATCGATGCTTTCGACATTGCCCTCGTCCTTGCGACGCATAGCGAGGATGAATGCGAACGTTCCCAGCGTCATCGCGAGATAGATCGTCATGTAAAGGATGACGCCCTTGACGCCCTCCAGCGTGCCGGAAGATAGCCCGACCAACGCATAGCCCATGTGGCCGATGGACGAATAGGCCATCAGCCGCTTGATGTTGCGCTGGCCGATCGCGGCGAAAGCGCCGAGTACCATCGAGGCAATGGAAATGAACACCACGATCTGCTGCCAGTCGGCAGTCACCGGAGCGAATGCATCAATGACAACCCGCACGAACATGGCCATTGCCGCCATCTTGGGCGCGGCAGCGAAAAACGCCGTCACCGGAGTGGGGGCGCCTTCGTAGACATCGGGCGTCCACATGTGGAACGGCACAGCGGAAATCTTGAACGCCAATCCCGAGATCAGGAAGACGAGGCCGAACAGAACGCCAAGCGAACGCCCTGTACCGGTGAGCGCGCCGGTAATGCCGGCGAAGTCGATATGGCCGGTAAAGCCGTATACCAGCGATATGCCGTAAAGCATCATGCCTGACGACAGGGCGCCAAGGACAAAATATTTCAGGCCGGCCTCGGTGGAACGCACGCTGTCGCGATTGATCGCGGCCACGACGTATAGCGCCAAGGACTGCAGCTCGAGCCCCATGTAAAGGGTCAGCAGGCTGTTGGCCGATACCATCAGCATCATGCCGAGGGTTGCCAGCACGATCAGGATCGGAAACTCGAAGCGATCGAACTTCTCTGCCCGGGCAAAGCCCACTGACATGGCAAGTGCCACGATTGAGCCGATCAGAGTCAAAGTCTTCATGAAGACGGCGAAACCGTCCTGAATATAGGCGCCGTTGAAGGCCTGTCCCTCGCCGCCGATCAGCAGCATCCAGCCAAGCGCACCGATGAGCAGCGCGACGGCAAGGCCGTTTACCGTGACATTGGCGCGGCCTTGCGGGGCGAACACGCCAATCATCAGCAGCGCCATGGCGCCGATCGCAAGGATCAACTCGGGCAGCGCCAGCGAGAGACTTGAAGAGAGGAGTTCGGCGGGCATGATTCTGTTGGCTCCCGGGATCAGTGGACCGCCATCGCGACATCGGCGGCGGCACGAGCCGCCTCGATGGCCGCGGAATAGTCGGACAGTAGCGCGTCAACCGACGCGGCGGTGACATCGAAGACCGGCGACGGATAGACGCCGAAGAGGATGGTAAGGACGATCAACGGGTAGAGGATCGCCTTCTCGCGGACGGAAAGGTCAAGCATGGCCTTCAGGCTTTCCTTCTCCAGCACGCCAAAGATGACCCGGCGATACAGCCAGAGCGCATACCCAGCGGACAGGATCATTCCCAGCGCGGCAATGGCCGCGAACCACGTATTGGCCTGGAACATGCCCAGCAGGGTCATGAACTCGCCCACGAAGCCGGAGGTGCCGGGGAGGCCAACATTGGCCATCGTGAAGATCATGAATGCCACTGCATAGCGCGGCATGACATTGACCAGTCCACCATAGGCATCGATGCGGCGAGTGTGCATCCGGTCGTATACGACCCCGACGCACAGGAACAGTGCGCCGGAAACGAGGCCATGCGACAGCATCTGGAATATCGCGCCGTCAACGCCCTGCTTGTTGGCCGCGAATATGCCCATGGTCACGTAACCCATGTGCGCAACGGAGGAATAGGCAATCAGCTTCTTCATGTCCTCCTGCGCCAAAGCGACCAGGGACGTGTAAACGATCGCGATGACGGACAGCGTGAAGACAAGGCCGGAGAACTCGGCCGAAGCCAGCGGGAACATGGCAAGCGAGAAGCGGATCAGGCCGTAGCCGCCGAGCTTCAGCAGAATGCCGGCCAGTATGACCGAACCCGCCGTAGGCGCCTCCACATGCGCGTCGGGCAGCCATGTGTGTACCGGCCACATGGGCATTTTCACCGCAAAGGACGCGAAGAAGGCCAGCCACAGCCAGGTTTGAAGCGAGGCCGGGAAGTCATGAGCCAGCAGGTCCGGAATGGAAGTGGTACCGGCATCCCAATACATCGCCATGATAGCCAGGAGCATGAGCACCGAGCCGAGCAGCGTGTAAAGGAAGAACTTGAAGGAGGCATAGACACGGCGTTCGCCGCCCCATACGCCGATGATGATGTACATCGGAATGAGGCCGCCTTCGAAGAAGACATAGAACAGCACGATGTCGAGCGCGCAGAACACGCCGATCATCAGCGTTTCCAGGATCAGGAAGGCAATCATGTAAGCCTTGACCCGCTTCTGGACTGCCTCCCAGCTGGCTAGGATCGCGAGCGGCATCAGGAAGGTCGTCAGGATGACGAACAGCATCGAGATGCCGTCAACGCCCATGTGATAGGAAATCCCGCTATCCAGCCAGACCGCCTTCTCTACGAACTGGAAGCCGGGATCCGAATTGTCGAAACCGGCCCAAATCAGCAGCGAAATGGCAAAGGTGAACGCCGTCGTGAGCAGCGCAACCATGCGGATGTTGCGGCGTGCGATCTCGCTGTCATCGTTGATGAAAAGGATGATCAGTACGCCGACAAGCGGCAGAAACGTAACCAGTGAAAGAATTGGCATACCGGCCATCAGACGCTGCTCCCGAGCATCATCCACGTGACAAGCGCTGCGATGCCGATGAGCATCGCGAACGCATAGTGATAGAGGTATCCGGTCTGCAGCTTGACGACGCGACCGGTCGCCTGGCGCACGCGCGCCGCGACACCGTCGGGCCCGAAGCCGTCGATCAGCCAGCCGTCACCCCGCTTCCAGAGGAAGTGGCCGAGGCGCACCGCCGGCTTTACGAACAGGAAGTCGTAAAGCTCGTCGAAATACCACTTGTTGAGGAGAAACTTGTAGAGTCCTTCGTGCTGAGCCGCGAGCGCCTTCGGCGTCTGCGGCGAGCGAATATACATGTACCACGCCGTCAGCAGGCCAAGCAGCATGACGATGAACGGGCTCCATTTCACAGCAGCGGGCACATGGTGGAACTCGGCAAGAACGTGGTTGTCCGGCCCCGCATAAAGCGCAGTGCGCCAGAACTCGTTGTACCAGCCCTCGTGATGGGCGCCTTCCGCAGCGTGACCAATGAAGGAGTCATGGAACAGGAAGCCCGCGAGCAGTGCGCCGGCAGCCAGCACGAACAGAGGAACCAGCATGACCTGCGGCGACTCGTGGACATGGTGCATCACGTCCGCCGAAGCGCGTGGCTTGCCGTGGAACGTCATGAAGATCAGCCGCCATGAATAGAAGCTGGTAAACAGCGCGGCGATGACCAGCAGTCCGAAGGCGAAGCCGGCGGCGGGATTGTGGCCGACATAGGCGCTCTCGATGATCGCGTCCTTGGAGAAGAAACCGGCCGTGCCGAACAGCGTACCCGGAATACCGACACCGGTCAGCGCGAGCGTGCCGACAATCATCATCCAGTACGTCACCGGAATATGCTTTCTCAGCCCCCCCATCTTACGCATGTCCTGCTCGTCGGAGACGGCATGGATCACCGAGCCGGCACCAAGGAAGAGCAGCGCCTTGAAGAAGGCATGAGTGAACAGGTGGAAGACGCCAGCCCCGTAGGCACCGACACCGAGCGCGACAAACATGTAGCCGAGCTGCGAACAGGTCGAGTAGGCGATGACGCGCTTGATGTCGTTCTGCACAAGGCCCACCGTCGCAGCGAAGAAGGCGGTGATAGCTCCGATGGTCGTCACCACTGTGAGCGCAGTGTGACTTAGCTCGAACAGCGGCGACATGCGCGCGACCATGAACACGCCTGCGGTAACCATCGTGGCGGCGTGAATCAGCGCGGAGACCGGAGTCGGCCCCTCCATCGCGTCCGGCAACCAGGTATGCAGAAGAAACTGAGCCGACTTGCCCATCGCCCCCATGAAAAGAAGCAGGCAGACGACGGTCACGGCATGAGCCTTGTCGAGCTCGTATCCGAGGAAGTTCAGAACCGTCCCGGCATCAGCCGTTCCCTGCGCAGTATCGGCGGGCAGGAAATCGGCGGCATTGGCAAAGATGGTGGCGAAGCTCACCGAACCGAACAGGACAAACACGCCGAAAATACCGAGCGAGAACCCGAAATCGCCGACGCGGTTGACAATGAAGGCCTTCATCGCTGCGGCATTGGCCGACGGCTTCTTGTACCAAAAACCGATCAGCAGATAGGAGGCGAGACCCACGCCTTCCCAGCCAAAGAACATCTGCACGAGGTTATCCGATGTCACCAGCATCAGCATGGCGAAGGTGAACAGGGACAAATAGGCAAAGAAACGCGGCCGGTCCGGATCGTGGTGCATGTAGCCGATCGAGTAGATGTGGACCAGGGCGGAGACGGTGTTGACCACCACAAGCATCACAACAGTCAGCGTGTCGATGCGGAAGGCCCAGGAGACATCCAGCCCGCCGGTCTGGATCCAGCGCAGAACGTCCACCGTGAAGGCCGGCTCCTCGGAAAAGGCCACGGAGAAGTAGGCGATCCACGACAGAACGGCGGAGACCACCAGCAGGCCCGAGGTCACGTATTCGCTGGCCTTGGCCCCGATCGAGCGACCGAAAAGCCCTGCGACCAGGAACCCTATCAGCGGCAGAAAGACAATGGCGTGATACATGGTGCCGTCAGCCCTTCATCATGTTCACGTCTTCGACCGCGATCGATCCGCGGTTGCGGTAGAAGACAACGAGAATTGCAAGGCCGATGGCGGCCTCTGCGGCGGCCACCGTAAGCACGAAGAGAGCGAAGACCTGACCGACCAGGTCCTGCAGGTGCGCGGAGAACGCCACGAAGTTCAGGTTCACCGACAAGAGGATGAGTTCCACCGACATGAGGATGACGATGACGTTCTTGCGGTTCAGGAAAATGCCGAAAACGCCGATGACGAAGAGCAGCGCGCTAACGGCCAGATAGTGGGAAATGGTTATTGTCATGGCCCTCAGATCCCCTTGCCTGTCTCGACGTCGACCACCTCGATCGCGTCGGCCGGCGTGCGCGCGACCTGGGCGGCCATGTTCTGCCGCTTCACGTGCGGACGGGGCGCACGCAGCGTCAGCACGATGGCGCCGATCATGGCGACCAGCAGCACGATGCCGGCGATCTGGAAGAAGAAGATGTAATCCGTGTAGAGGATGTCGCCGAGCGCGGCCGTGTTGTGCCGTACCGCCGGATCCGGTGTAGGCAATGCCGTATCGGTCGGCGCGATAATCGTTGCCGCATTGCCGGCCAGCACGATCAGCAACTCTGCAGCAAGCACGATGCCGACCAACGCGCCGATCGGAGCATAGTCCAGCGCGCCGCGCTTCATCGAGGCGAAATCCACATCAAGCATCATGACAACGAAGAGGAACAGAACCGCGACCGCGCCGACATAGACGACCAGCAGGATCATCGACAGGAATTCGGCACCGGTGAGCAGGAAAAGCGCCGCCGCGTTGAAGAATGTCAGGATCAGATAGAGCACGGAATGCACGGGATTGCGTGCCGCAATCACCATGAGTGCGCTCGCAACCGCGATGAAGGCGAAGAGGTAGAAGAACGCCGCCCCTAACCCAGTAATCATGATCGCTTCCCCGATCTCCTTGGCCATTCCGGGCGGCCGTGCCCCCAGTCCGGCATTCCGCCGCCCGGACGGGCGGCGCGTGAAATGTCAGTTCCCCTAGCGATACGGCGAGTCGAGCGCGATGTTGCGCGCGATTTCGCGCTCCCACCGGTCGCCGTTCTCCAGGAGTTTTTCCTTGTTGTAGTAGAGTTCCTCACGAGTCTCCGTGGCGAACTCGAAATTCGGCCCCTCGACAATCGCATCCACCGGGCAGGCCTCCTGGCAGAAGCCGCAATAGATGCATTTCACCATGTCGATATCATAACGCACCGTGCGGCGCGTGCCGTCGTTGCGCCGCGGGCCGGCCTCGATCGTGATGGCCTGCGCCGGGCAGATCGCCTCGCAAAGCTTGCAGGCAATGCAGCGCTCCTCGCCATTGGGATAGCGACGCAGAGCGTGCTCGCCGCGGAAGCGCGGGCTGACTGGGCCCTTCTCGTGCGGATAGTTCAGTGTGAACTTCGGCTCGAAGAACCGGCGCATGGACAGGAAGAACGCGCTGATGAATTCCAGCAGCAACAGCGACTTGGCGGCGTGTGCGAGCGTGCTCATTTCATGCCTCTCAGGTCTCAGGCCCAGCCGGTGAGTTTCAGGAACGCCGCGGTGGCAAACACCATGAACAGCGATATCGGAAGGAATACCTTCCAGCCGAGTCGCATGAGCTGGTCATAGCGGTAGCGCGGCACGAAAGCCTTCACCATTGCGAACATGAAGAAGACCATCGAGAGCTTCAGGACGAACCAGAACACGCCGGGCAGCCAGGTGAAGGGTGCGAAATCGAACGGAGGCAGCCAGCCACCGAGGAACAGCACCGTGGTCAGGGCGCACATCAGCAGGATCGCGATATACTCGCCGAGCATGAACAGCATGTACGGCGTCGACGAATACTCGATCATGTGACCGGCGACGAGCTCGGACTCGGCCTCCACCAAGTCGAAAGGCGGACGATTGGTCTCGGCCAGCGCCGAGATGAAGAAGATCACGAACATCGGCAGCAGCCCGAGCCAGTGCCAGTCGAGCAACGTGTTGGGCAGCCCCATGCGGGTGCCGATTCCGTCGGTCTGCGCCATCACGATATCGGTCAGGTTCAGCGAGCCGACACACAGCAGAACGGTGACGATGACGAACCCGATCGAGACCTCGTAGGAGACCATCTGCGCCGCGGAGCGCAGCGCGCCGAGGAACGGATATTTCGAATTCGACGCCCAGCCGGCCATGATCACGCCGTAAACCTCGAGGGAGGAGATGGCGAACACGTAAAGGATACCGACATTGACGGTGGCGATCGCCCATCCCTCGGCGACCGGAACGACCGCCCAGGCGGCAAGCGCCAGCGTGGCAGAGACGAAGGGCGCAAGAAGGAAGATTCCCTTGTTCGAGCCGGCCGGGATGATCGGCTCCTTCAGCACGAACTTCAGCAGGTCGGCGAAGGATTGCAACAGCCCCCATGGACCGACCACGTTCGGTCCGCGCCGCGACTGGACCGCAGCCCAGATCTTGCGATCGGCGTAGAGGATGAAAGCCGTGAACACCAGCAGCGCCACCAGCAGCACAAGCGACTGCAGGAGGATAATCAGGCCGGGGATGACATAGGTATCAAACATGGATGCTGTCCGTTTCCTGCCCTCTTGCCTGCATCATTCCGCGGCCTGCGCGAAACCCTTTTGCGCGAGCGAGGAACACTCCGCCATGACGGCGGATGCCCGTGCAATTGGGTTGGTCAAATAGAAGTCTTTGACCGGCGATGCAAATGCTGACTTGTTCAATTTCCCGCCTTTTTTCGCGAGTGCAGCAATATCGCCCGCATTTCCGGCCTCGATGCCGTCGACATGGGCGAAATGCGGATGTGCCTCGTACAGCTTCGCGCGCAGCTGCTCCAGCGAATCAAAGGGCAGCCTGTGCCCGAGCACATCGGAAAGCGCCCGCAGGATCGCCCAGTCTTCCTTGGCATCGCCGGGCGCGAATCCGGCCCGGGTCGTCATCTGCACCCGGCCTTCCGTATTGACGTAGGTGGCGGATTTCTCCGTGTAAGCGGAAGCCGGAAGGATGACGTCGGCATGGTGCGCGCCGATATCGCCATGGGTCCCGATATAGACCGTGAAGCCGCCCTGCTTGCGCTTGCGCATGTCCATCTCGTCAGCGCCAAGAAGGAACAGCACGTCGCTTTCGGCGAGCATCTTCGCTGCATCCTTGCCGCCCTTGCCCGGCACGAAGCCAAGGTCGAGACCGCCAACGCGGGCCGCTGCGGTGTGAAGCACGGCGAAGCCGTTCCAGTCCCTGGTAACCGCGCCGGCAGCGTCCGCGACCTTCGCGGCAAGCCCGAGGATGGCAGAACCGTCGCCGCGCGCCAGGGCACCCTGCCCGACTATAATCATCGGCCGTTTCGCGGCTTTCAGCTTCCTGAAGAACTTGTGGGTGCCGTCGGCAAGCTCCTTGAGCGTCTCCGGGCCGACGCCCAGCTGCTCGTAGTCATAGCGCAGGTCTCCGAAGTCGCCGATCACCCCGATCTTCACGTCCCCGGCACGCCACGCCTTGCGGATGCGTGCGTTCAGCACCGCCGCCTCGAAGCGCGGGTTCGATCCGACGACGAGTATGGCATCGGCTTCCTCGATGCCTTCGATGGTCGGGTTGAAGATGTAGGAAGCGCGCCCGAGCGAAGGATCGAGCGCAGCGCCGTCCTGGCGGCAATCCAGGTTCGGCGAGCCGAGCGACTCCATCAGCCCCTTCAGCGCGAACATTTCCTCCACGCCGGCGAGATCTCCGGCGATGGCGCCGATGTCGGCGCCCTGCTTGCCGTCCATTGCGGCCTTGATCGCGGCAAAGGCCTGCGACCAGCTCGACGGCCGGAGGCGACCGTCGGCACCGCGGACATAGGGGCGGTCAAGCCGCTGGGTGCGCAGTCCGTCCCAGATGAAGCGGGTCTTGTCGGAAATCCATTCCTCGTTCACCGCCTCGTTGACGCGCGGCATGATACGCATCACCTCGCGGCCCCGCGTATCGACCCGGATGGCAGAGCCGACCGCATCCATGACGTCGATGGATTCCGTCTTCGACAGCTCCCACGGCCGAGCCTGGAAGGCATAGGGCTTGGAGGTCAGCGCGCCGACCGGGCACAGGTCGATGACGTTGCCCTGAAGCTCCGAGCTCATGGCCTGCTCGAGATAGGTGGTGATCTCGGCATCCTCGCCGCGGCCGATCAGGCCGAGCTCGGAAATGCCCGCGACCTCGGTGGTGAAGCGAACGCAACGGGTGCAGTGGATGCAGCGCGTCATGATCGTCTTGACCAGCGGGCCGATATATTTGTCCTCGACGGCGCGCTTGTTCTCCTGGTAGCGCGAGGCATCAACGCCGAAGGCCATCGCCTGGTCCTGCAGGTCGCACTCGCCGCCCTGGTCGCAGATCGGACAGTCCAGCGGGTGGTTGATGAGCAGGAACTCCATCACGCCTTCGCGCGCCTTCTTGACCATCGGCGTGTTGGTGAAGACTTCCGGCGGCTCTCCGTTCGGACCGGGGCGCATGTCCTTGACGCCCATTGCACAGGAGGCGGCAGGCTTGGGCGGACCGCCCTTCACCTCGACGAGGCACATGCGGCAATTGCCGGCAATCGACAGACGCTCGTGGAAACAGAAGCGCGGCACCTCGGCGCCGGCCTCCTCGCACGCCTGCAAGAGCGTGTAGTGGTCCGGAACCTCGACTTCCTTGCCGTCAACCTTGATCACTGCCATGATGCGAAATCCAACCTTCAGTTATTGCCGGCAGCGTCACCGCTGCCGGTATTTCCCTTGCCGCCCGTGCGTTCGTCCACAACACCCATTCGCAACGGACCTCACTTCGCCTTTTTCGCCAGTTCGGCGGCCTGCGCAATCCAGTCGTCGCGCTCGATGCGCCCCTTGAATTGCAGGTAGTCATCCACCCATGCGACTTCGTTCGGCGTCCAGTCGGCGATCTGCGCGTAAGTCCAGATACCGAGCGAATTGAGAACCGCCTCAAGCTTTGGCCCGATGCCTGAAATCGCCTTCAGATCGTCCGGCAGGTCCGGCTTGTCTATCGACTTCGGTTTCACGAAGTCCTCAGGCATGATCGGCACAACCGAAGTCTTCGCGACCGTCTCTTCCGCTTCGGCTTCGATCGCGACGGGCTCCGCCTCCCTCTTCCCGGCGGTGGACGCAGGCTGAGCCGGCGATGCCTCGGCAACATCCGACAACGACCGCGTCTTCGCATCATCGGACGACTCGTCGTCAAACGTGCCGCTCGCAAGGTCGAAATTCATCGGATTCGATACGCCGAACGGAGCGGACAGACCGCCGGTGGTTTCGTTCGCAAGCATGCTGGTGGCGCTCATCGCGCCAGCCATCGAACCGGCCATCATTCCGCAGATCTGCCCCGCCATTCCCATACCGATTGCGGAGGCGGCGGCCATCGCCCCCATGGGATGCGCCGCAAGGTTTGACATGCCCATGAAACGCGGCGTCGCGGCCGCCATCCATCGGGCAGCCTCGTTCTGCAACTCCATCATTTCACCCGCAAAAGCGGTGTATGGGTCGGCCTTCGTCATCGGTTCCTGCAGGTCGTCCAACTTCGACATCTCACCCTCCTTGGGTTTCGTGTGTCCGTTTCGCTCCCCTGCCTTTTGCGTTTCCTCGTATCGGCGGTTGAATCCGCCGATTGCTATTCCGCGGCCTCCAGGACCGGCCGGACCTGATGGGCATTGCGCGTGAACTCGTCGATCCGGCGCTCGATCTCCGGCCTGAAATGGCGGATCAGACCCTGGATCGGCCAGGCGGCGGCGTCGCCGAGCGCGCAGATGGTGTGGCCCTCGACCTGCTTGGTGACGTCCAGCAGCATGTCGATCTCGTGCTTCTGGGCGTTGCCCGTGACGAGTCGCTCCATGACGCGCCACATCCAGCCGGTGCCCTCGCGGCACGGCGTGCACTGGCCGCAGCTTTCGTGCTTGTAGAAGTAGGACAGGCGCGCGATCGCCTTCACGATGTCGGTCGACTTGTCCATGACGATCACCGCAGCCGTACCGAGACCGGATTTCAGGGCCCGCAGCGAGTCGAAGTCCATCGGGCAGTCGATGATCTCCTCGGCCGGGACCAGCGGAACCGAGGAGCCGCCGGGAATGACGGCGAGAAGATTGTCCCAGCCGCCGCGCACACCGCCGCAATGGCGCTCGATCAGCTCGCGGAAGGGAATCGACATCTCCTCTTCCACCGTGCACGGATTGTTGACGTGGCCGGAGACGCAGAACAGCTTGGTGCCGGTGTTGTTCTCCCGGCCGAAGCCGGCGAACCACGCGCCGCCCCGGCGCAGGATTGTCGGCGTAACCGCGATGGATTCGACGTTGTTGACCGTCGTCGGGCAGCCATAAAGACCGACATTGGCCGGGAACGGCGGCTTCAGGCGCGGCTGGCCCTTCTTGCCTTCCAGGCTCTCCAGCAGCGCGGTTTCCTCGCCGCAGATATAGGCGCCTGCACCGTGGTGGACATAGACATCCATGTCCCAGCCGCACTTGTTGTTCTTGCCGAGCAGGCCCGCGTCATAGCACTCGTCGATGGCGGCTTGCAGCGCTTCGCGCTCGCGCATGTATTCGCCGCGGATATAGATGTACGCCGTGTGCGCGCCCATGGCGAAGCCGGCGATCACGCAGCCCTCGATCAGCGTGTGCGGATCGTGGCGCATGATGTCGCGGTCCTTGCAGGTGCCGGGTTCGGATTCGTCGGCATTGACCACGAGATAGTGCGGACGGCCATCCGATTCCTTGGGCATGAAGGACCATTTCAGGCCGGTCGGAAAGCCCGCGCCGCCGCGACCGCGCAGCCCGGAGGCCTTGACCTCGTTGATGATCCAGTCCCTGCCCTTCTCGATCAGCTTCTTCGTGCCGTCCCAGTGGCCGCGTGACATTGCGCCCTTCAGGCTCTTGTCCCGAAGGCCGTAGATGTTGGTGAAAATGCGATCCTTGTCAGCGAGCATCGTTCAGTTCCCTCACCGCGGCTTCTTGCCGAATACCTTGACGTATTCGTCCACGCCGCCCTTGGCCAAAGCCTTCGCCTGTTTCACCCAGTCGTCGCGCTCGATGCGGCCCTTGAATTTCAGGTAGTTGTCCACCCATTCGCGCTCCGCCTTCTTCCACGAGGCCACCTGCTTGAAGGTGTAGATACCCAGCGAATGGAGGATGCCCTCGATCTTCGGACCGACGCCCGAGATCAGCTTCAGGTCGTCGGGCCGGGCCGGCTTCTTGATCGCGGCGGGCCGGTTCTTGTCATCAGGCGCGGCCGCTACTGCCGGCTCGGCCTTTGCCTTGGCCTTGCCTGCCCTGGCCGGCGCTGTCTTCGCTGCCGCGGGCCTCGCCTTCGCGGTCCTGGCCGCGGGTGCCTTCGGCTTCGCGGCAGCCTTGCGCGCGGGCTTGCCGGCAGGTTCCTCGAGCAGGGTCGTCGGGCCGCCGACAGGCGCGGAGTAGACGCGGTCCACCTGCGGTCCCGGCGTGATCGTGTCGCCCTTGCCGGCCTCGAATGCGTCGATGATCTCCTCGAGCCGCTCCGGGGTCAGGTCTTCGTAGGCATCCTTGCCAATCATCACCATCGGCGCATTGACGCAGGCGCCCTGGCATTCGACCTCTTCCCACGACAGCGTGCCGTCACTGTTGAGCGCGAAAGGATCCCTGTTGATCTTCTTTTGGCAGACCTTTTTCAGCTCCTCGGCGCCGCGCAGCATGCAGGGCGTCGTGCCGCAAACTTGGACGTGCGCCCTGGTGCCGACGGGTTGCAGCTGGAACTGGGTGTAGAAGGTCGCCACCTCCAGCACGCGGATCTTCGGCATGCCGAGCATCGCGGCGATGTGCTCGATGGCCGCGCGGGTCACCCAGCCTTCCTGCTCCTGCGCCAGCATGAGAAGCGGAATGACCGCGGACTG
Source organism: Oricola thermophila (assembly GCF_013358405.1). Taxonomy (NCBI): domain Bacteria; kingdom Pseudomonadati; phylum Pseudomonadota; class Alphaproteobacteria; order Hyphomicrobiales; family Ahrensiaceae; genus Oricola; species Oricola thermophila. The sequence goes on along the minus strand of NZ_CP054836.1, from coordinate 1,146,796 downwards.
CTCGCGACCCTTCGGGTACTTCGCGATCCACTTTTTCGCTTCGGCGGCCATCGCCCGGTTGAACTTGAAGCCGGACGGCTGAAGATTTTCTTCTGCGAGACGACGAACGGACATTAGCGGTCCACCTCACCAAACACGATATCGAGGGAGCCGAGCACGGCGGAGACGTCAGCCAGCATGTGGCCGCGGCAGAGGAAATCCATCGCCTGCAAGTGGGCGTAGCCCGGCGCACGCAGCTTCACGCGGTACGGCTTGTTGGTGCCGTCGGAGACAAGATAGACGCCGAACTCGCCCTTGGGCGCCTCGACGGCCGCGTAGACCTCGCCGGCCGGAACGTGAAAGCCCTCGGTGTAGAGCTTGAAGTGATGGATCAGCGCCTCCATCGACCGTTTCATCTCGCCGCGCTTCGGCGGGACGATCTTGGCGGAGGTGTTGGAGACAGGACCGGACGATTCCTTGCCAAGCAGGCGATCCACGCACTGCCGCATGATCTTCGCGGACTGGCGCATCTCCTCCATGCGGATCAGGTAGCGGTCGTAGCAGTCGCCGTTCTTGCCGATCGGGATTTGGAATTCCATCTCGTCGTAGCACTCGTAGGGCTGCGCCTTGCGCAGGTCCCACCTGGCGCCCGAGCCGCGCACCATGACGCCGGAGAAGCCCCAGGCCCACGCATCCTCCAGCTTGACGACGCCGATATCGACGTTGCGCTGCTTGAAGATGCGGTTGTCGGTCAGCAGCCCGTCGAGATCGTCCACCACCTTGAGGAAGGGGTCGATCCAGTTGCCGATATCCTCGACAAGTTTCTGCGGGATGTCCTGGTGCACGCCGCCGGGCCGGAAATAGGCCGCGTGCATGCGCGCGCCGCAGGCCCGCTCGTAGAACACCATGAGCTTCTCGCGCTCCTCGAACCCCCAAAGCGGCGGCGTCAGCGCCCCGACGTCCATCGCCTGGGTGGTCACGTTGAGAAGGTGCGAGAGAATACGCCCGATTTCGGAAAACAGGACGCGGATCAACTGGCCCCGTTTCGGCACCTCGATATCCAGGAGACGCTCGACGGCCAGCGCATAGGCATGCTCCTGGTTCATCGGCGCCACGTAGTCGAGGCGGTCGAGATAGGGCACGGCCTGCAGGTAGGTCTTCTGCTCCATCAGCTTCTCGGTGCCGCGATGCAGCAGGCCGATATGCGGATCGACGCGCTCGCAGACCTCGCCGTCGAGCTCTAGCACCAGGCGCAGAACGCCGTGCGCAGCCGGATGCTGCGGACCGAAGTTGATGGTGAAATTGCGGACGTTGTGCTCGGTCATTGTTTCGCCTTTTCGTCGCCGGGCAGCACGTAGTCGGTGCCCTCCCAGGGCGAGAGGAAATCGAAATCGCGGAATTCCTGGCGCAGCTTCACCGGCTCGTACACCACGCGCTTCTGCTCGTCGTCGTAACGCACCTCGACGAAGCCGGTCACGGGGAAATCCTTCCTAAGCGGATGCCCCTCGAAACCGTAATCCGTCAGCAGGCGACGCAGGTCCGGATGGCCGGAGAACAGCACGCCATACATGTCGTAGACTTCGCGCTCGTACCAGTTGGCCCCGGGGAAAACGCCCGTGGCACTTGGTACCGGCGTATCCTCGTCCGTCTCGACCTTCACACGGATGCGCTGGTTCAGCGTCGGCGACAGCAGGTGATAGACCACGTCGAACCGCCGCTCGCGCTCCGGGTAGTCGACGCCCGAAATGTCGATGATCGAGACAAACTTCAGCTGGACGTTGTCACGCAGCGCGGTCAGCAGCGGTATCAGGCTGCCGAGACCCGTCGTCACGGTCAGTTCGCCATAGGCGAGATGCGCCTCGTAGTCGATGCCATCCAGCTCGTCGGCGAGCGTGCTGACAAGATCCTGTAGTGTTTCGGTCGTTGCCATCTTGAATGCGGCTCCCTGCCCTGCGGCCCGTCAGCGTTCGATCGTGCCGGTACGGCGGATTTTCTTCTGCAGGAGGAGAACGCCGTAAAGCAGCGCCTCCGCGGTGGGCGGACAACCGGGGACATAGATGTCGACCGGCACGACACGGTCGCAGCCGCGCACCACCGAATAGGAATAGTGGTAGTAGCCACCGCCGTTGGCACATGACCCCATCGAGATGACGTAGCGCGGCTCCGGCATCTGGTCGTAGACCTTCCGGAGCGCGGGCGCCATCTTGTTGGTCAGCGTGCCCGCGACGATCATCACGTCGGACTGGCGCGGAGAGCCGCGCGGCGCGAAACCGAAGCGCTCGCCATCGTAGCGCGGCATCGACATCTGCATCATCTCGACCGCGCAGCACGCCAAGCCGAAGGTCATCCACATAAGCGAACCGGTGCGCGCCCAGTTTATCAGCTCGTCGGTGGAGGTAACGAGAAAGCCCTTGTCGGCCAGCTCATCATTCATCTCGCCGAAAAAAGGATCGTCGGCGCCAACGGGCTTGCCCGTCTTTGGATCAATGATGCCCTTGGGCTGCGGCGCGACGAGCGTGTTATCGCTCAATCCCATTCGAGCGCTCCCTTCTTCCACTCATAGACGAAGCCAATGGTCAAAACGGCCAGGAACACCATCATCGACCAGAATCCAAGCATGCCGATCTCGCTGAACGACACCGCCCACGGAAACAGGAAGGCAACCTCGAGGTCGAAGATGATGAACAGGATGGAGACGAGATAGAACCGCACGTCAAATTTCATGCGTGCGTCGTCGAAGGCGTTGAAGCCGCACTCGTATGCCGACAGCTTTTCCGGGTCCGGGTTCTTGTAGGCCACGATGAAAGGCGCGATCAGGAGCGCGCCACCAATGACGGCACATACGAGAAGGAAAAGGATTATCGGCAGATAGGATGCGATGACTGCGTCCATGACTGGTTTCACCAATTCACTGCGCGGCCAATGGCAATTCGACAAGTGGAAGCGAACCCGCGAGGGGTGCATTGGCCGCAGTTCCGATGTGCACGGGTTAGACCTTGGGATCGTTCTACGCAAGTGCACAATTGGCCAAAATATGCGGGAAAGTTCACAGGACATTGCGTTTCGGGAATTCGAACCCGATTGCGCAGAGCTGTAGAACCCGCTTCACCCTCCCGAAGAGGAACGCGAATCAACCGGGAAAGCTATGCAATATGTCGCTGGCGGAGATGCCGGGAACCGAATGTCCCGACATCCCGGGATCAAGCTGGCTCCGGAAGGCGATGCTCGTGTTCGCCCGATTTCGCGTCTTCATGCGCCGCGCCGACGCCTGCGCAAAGCACGACCTTGCGAATGGTGAAAGCCTCGGCATATCGTTCCGGCGCGCGGCATTCCATTCCGCGCAGGCGTGCCAGTCCGCGAAAGGTCTCGGCGTCGAACCAGTCCTTCGAACGCTGGCTGCCGAAGTTGCGGTCGAGGTACTCGATCTTTCTCTCAACCGCATCCGCGGAAAGCGGGAAATAGAAGTTCGGCTGCCCGAGATCACCGTCCCACTTGGGAATCTCGTATTCCATGATCATGTTATTTCGGAACACGTTCCATGTCAGCGCGCTAACCTCGCGGTGATCCTGGTGAGCATCCGTGCGGCTGTGGGTGAACACCAGATCCGGGTCGTATCCCTGCCGCAGATTCAGCATCCACTCCTTGATTGCCCTGCTCTGGTCCGGGAAATAAGTGTCCTCGAACTTGCCGAGCAGTATCTTGGTCTCGCAAGCCTCCCCGAGGAAGTCACGGGCGGATCGCTCCGCCTCTAATTCGCGCTGGCCAATGGCACTGAGAACGCACCACCGGATGCTGCGGATGGCGCCGGCTTCCAGCAAACTGAGGATCGTTCCCCCGAGGCCGATCTCGATATCGTCGGAATGCGCGCCCAAACACAAGACATCGAGGCCGCGCCCGTCCGGTACGAGATTGAGCGGTGTCACCCTATCGCCCTCACCTTTGCGAGACGCTTCCGCTCCTCGGTTTCGCGAATGTTCCACGGCATCTCGCCCTTCTCGACCATCTCCTGGAGCGTCTGCCAGTCGCGCAGCGTGTCCATGGAACGCCAGAAGCCTTCATGCTTGTATGCCATGAGCTGGTTGTCGGCGATCAGCCGCTCGAAGGGCTCGAGCACGAACTCCTCGCCTTCGCGCATGTAGTCGAAGACTTCCGGCCGCAATATGAAATAGCCGCCGTTTATCCAGATATCCGACCGGTCAGAGCTACGGAATTCGCGGACCTCCCCGTCCTCGGCCATGTCAACAATATGATAGGTGAGCGGCGGCCGCACAGCGAGGAAGCAGGCCAGCTTGCCGCTCTCCTCGAACTTGGCGATCATGTCGTCGAGATCCACATTGGTCAGGCCGTCGCTGTAGTTCGCGAGAAACATTTTCTCGTCCTTGACATAGTCCCGCGCGGCCCAGAGGCGCTCCCCGATATTGCGCCAGATGCCTGTGTCTATGAGCGTCACCGTCCAGTCCTCGGCCGCAGCCTCGTCGAGCAGCTGCACGTCGCGACCGCCATTTGAGATCACGCAGTCGGCAAATGTCTGGGGTTTCGAGTTCAGAAAGAACTCCTTGATGACATTCGCCTTGTAGCCCAGGCAGAGCACGAAATCGGTGTGCCCGTGATCGCTGTAGTATTGCATCACGTGGCGCAGGATTGGCTGATGCCCCACCGGAATCATCGGCTTCGGGATCGACTCGGAAAAATCGCGGATACGGGTACCGAGACCGCCGCAGAACAGTACGACCTTCATGCTCAATCCTCCGCTGGATCGTAGACGGTGACATTCGGAATCGGCACGACGAATTTCGCGCCCCACTCCCTGACATGCTGCATCTGGCGCATGATCTCGTCCCGGAGGTTCCAGGGCAGGATCAGGATGTAGTCGGGACGCGCCTCGTCGATCGCATCGACCGGCAGGATGGGGATGTGCATGCCCGGGGTCACGCGCCCGTGCTTGTAGGGATTGCGATCGACCGTGAAATCGAGAAAGTCCGTGCCGATGGCGCAATAGTTCAAAAGCGTGTTGCCCTTGCCCGGCGCGCCGTAACCGCAGACGGTCTTGCCCTCGTTCTTGGCGGCAATGAGAAAGGAAAGCAGGTCGCGCTTCACCTTCTTCGCCTTTTCTCCAAAGGACAGATAGGCGTTTATGTCGTTCAGCCCGCCGTCGCGTTCCCGCTTGAGAAGCTGGCCGACCTGCATGCTCACGGGCACCCGGGCCTCGCGATGGGACAGGTAGACCCTCAGCGATCCGCCATGGGTCGGCAGTTCTTCCACATCGACGACCTTCAGATCGTGGCGGCGCGCGATTTCCGTAACCGTCAGTAGCGAGAAATAGGAAAAGTGCTCGTGATAGATCGTGTCGAACTGGTTCTCCGCCATCAGCTTCTCGATGTGGGGAAATTCCAGCGTGACGATGCCTTCCGGCTTGAGAAGGATCTTTATGCCGCCGACGAAATCGTTGAGGTCGGGAACCTGCGCCAGGACGTTGTTGCCGACAATAAGGTCGGCCTTCTTTCCTTCCGCTGCGAGTTTCGTGGCCAGCTCGACACCGAAGAAATCGACGACGGTCGGGATTCCCTTGTCGATCGCGGCTTGCGCAACGTTGACTGCCGGCTCGACGCCCATGACGGGGACCTTCATCGGCAGGAAATGTTGCAACAGGTATCCGTCGTTGCTCGCCAGTTCGACGACGAGGCTCGTATCGTCGAGATCGAGACGTTCCGCGATGACTTCGCAATAGCGACGCGCATGCTCGACCCAGCTTGTCGAGTAGGACGAGAAATATGCGTACTCGGTGAAGATCTCCTCCGGGCTCACATATTCGTCGAGCTGCACGAGGAAGCACTCCTCGCATGTGCGCACATGAAGGGGATAGTAATGCTCGACCCGGTCGACCTCGTTCCGCTTGATGAAGTTCTCGCAAGGCGGGGACATGCCGAGATCGACAAAGGTGTGTCGCAGATCGCTGCCGCACAGCCTGCAGGTCGGAATGCGGTCGGTTTCCTGCGTCGCGCGCGTCCGGCTGATTGAATCGGCACCCATGAAATGTCCACCTCTAACGAACCCTACCCAGTCCGTGACGATAGAAACGAACGTTCCTGCCGCCGAGATGCCTATCCGTTCGAAACGGTCATCCGATTGATGCAACGCACGCGTGCGGGTCCGCGCCGCAATTCACTGACGATGACAATCTGGCGAATGCAGCCAACCAAAGGTGATGGCTCCGCCGTGCGGCTACCACTTTTGGCAAGGTATGTATCCACGACCCGACTGGGGTAACCAGTAGGAAAAGCGGTTGCCGCATCGCGGGGCCGGCATCCCGATCAGCAGGGACGAAAGCATGGATTTCCAGGAAACAGACCTGCCGGACGTCTGGCTCGTGAAACCGGTTCCCATCGAGGACGAGCGAGGTTCGTTCGCGCGCATATTTTGTGCCGAGGAATTCGGCGCGCGCGGCCTGGAAACGAATTTCGTGCAGCACAGCCAGTCCCATTCGGTGAAACGCGGCACGCTGCGCGGGCTGCATTTCCAGGCGCGGCCCCATGAAGAGGTCAAGCTGGTACGCTGCCTCGCAGGCGCCATGTGGGATGTCGTCGTCGACAACCGGCCGGACTCGCCGACCTATCTGCAATGGGCGTCCTTCCTGCTCACGCCCGAAAACCGGCACCAGGTCCTGATCCCGAAAGGCTTCGCACACGGTTTCCAGACGCTCGAGGACGACACGGTAACCCACTATCTCATTTCGGAGTTCTACAAGCCGGAAGCCGCGCGCGGGCTGCGGTTCGACGACCCCGCAATCGGTATAGAGTGGCCGCTCGAGCCAACCGAAATGTCGCGGAAGGACCTGGCCTGGCCGCTGCTGTCCGACCGCTGATCACCCGTCAGGTGAGCAGGTCGGCCTCCCGAAGCAATTGCGCGGCCCTGAGCAATTCGCCGAACGGCATCCCCGACCGCTCCGCCATGTCGAGCAGCGTGTGTTTTCCGTCGGCGAGATTGAGCACCCAGAGAAGCGGCATCACGCTGGTCACGCCGCCGGAATCGCCCCCGATCGACGAGTAAAGCCCCCGACGCCCCAGCTGCGGCTCCCCCTTGGGAGAAAGGTTCACCGGCGTGTAATCCGCCTCGACGATCTCGATTACCTTCATGATGATGTCGAACGATGTCCGAAGGTGTTCGGGGGCGATAAAGTCCAGGTTGTCCGCGGATGTGTGATATTCCGGAAACGTGCCGAAGGCACTGCGCTGGAACAGGCCCACAGGCAGGTCGAACCCGGGCGAGCAATACTGGCGCTCGTCATAGCCATATGGCGAAAAGTCCAGCAGGACGGGATCCAGGCCGCTATGCTCGAGCACGTGCCGCATGGCGCGGTCTATGAAGGCATCCCCTCGCCGGCTGCTCTTGTATGTCGGCCCGCCGGAATCCCCGACGCAGGAGACGACGAGCCCGTGATCGATCGCAAGCCTGTCCTCGTTGGCCGACAGCCATGCCAATGCACCGACCGTGCCCGGGGCGAACAGGAATCGGTAGCTGTAGCGCGTTTTGCGGGAGCGCAATGTTCGCGCCAGCAGGGTCAGGAGCGCAAGCCCCGAACAGTTGTCGTTCGCCAGCGAAGGGTGGCAGATATGCGCGCTGAGCAGAAACTCCCTCCCGCTCTGCCCCTCGTGCAGATACTCGCCATAGGTCAGGCTGCCGTCAGAGAGATCCGAATCTATGAAGACCTCGTAGGTGCCCTCCGGCAATGCCGAAAGCGCCCGGTGGCTCAGGCAGAAGCCCCATCGTTCCGCGTGATAGGAAGTTCGATACGGTATCAGGTCAGGTTGATCCGGCAGGGTGAAGCAGTGCTCCTTCAACTCCGCCAGCGAGACCTTCTTGTGCACCGGAACGGAGTAGTTCAGCACATGCAGGTTGCTCGCCTTGAAATCGATGACCTTGCGGCCGGACGGGTCCTTTACCCAGGCGTCGCGGATGTTCCATTCCCTAGGCGCTGTCCAGTCGAACATCGGCGTTCCGGTCGGCACCTCGACCCGTTCAAGCGGGATGTGTCGCGCCAGGATGTCCAGCGTCTGGCGAACACCGTTTCCGGTGATGCTCCGGCAAAGGGGATAGATCTCGGCAGCGAGTGCATAGCATGCACCGCCGAGATCGCCTTCGGCGATCAGGTCGTCGACCGGGCGCAACTGCCGGGGAGCATTCACCGCTTGTCCCGCATGCCTAGACGGCTTCTGCCGGTTCGGGTGCCATTTCGCGGGAGGATGCGTGCCGCAATCGCTGGTCGAGGATACCCTCGGCGATAAGGTACCTGATATGCGCAATGCGCTGGTATCGCGGCCCCTCGAATTCCGCGGCGGTCAGGCCGGCACCGCTGTAGGCCGCATAAAGCTGCTCGGCACCCTTCCTGGCATCCCACTGCGGAACGGCTTCCGGCATCACGCGAGCAAGCTTCTCGAAGCTGACCCGGTAGGACCGCTTGTCCGGCCCGGCGTCAGACGCGAATTCCAGCCGGCAGCCGGGCACCACATTGGCTACGATCTCGGCGATCTCCCGGATACGGTAATTGTGGTCGGTATGGCCCACGTTGAATGCCTCGTTCCAGACGGCATCCCGGGGCGCGGTCAATCCCGCGATGAAGGCGCGGGAAATGTCCTCGATATGGACGATCGGCCGCCAGGGCGTGCCGTCCGACTTCATCAGGATGACGCCGTTCGTGACCGCCCATGCGACAAGGTTGTTGAGAACGATGTCGAAACGCAGGCGTGGCGAAACCCCGTAGGCCGTCGCCGGACGGAAATAGACCGGGCAGAAGTTCCGGTCCGCCAGTTCCGAGATCGCGCGCTCCGATGCGACCTTGGAACGACCGTATGCCGTGACCGGATTGAGTTCGCCGGTCTCGTCTATGAGGTCGCTGCCGGACTGGCCGTAGTTGGAACATGACGAGGCGAAGAGGAAGCGCTTGACGCCGGCTTCCTTGGCCGCCTTCGCCATGCGAACGCTGGCGAGATAGTTTATGTCCTCGGTCAGGCCGGCATTCAGGTCGCCGAGCGGATCGTTGGACAGGGCCGCGAGATGGATCACCGCGTCGAAGCCCTCGAGATCGTGAGGCGTCACGTCGCGCACGTCCTTGCGAAGCCACGGCACCTCGACCTTCGTTCCGCCGCCGGCATAGGTGCACCGTTCATAGAGGTCGGTATCGTAGCCGCTGACCTCATGCCCTGCGGCAATCAGCATCGGCACCATGACCGACCCGATATAGCCCTGATGGCCGGTGACGAGAACTTTCATGATCCCACTCCTGAATTGCTCCGGTGACAGGTACCGGCTTCATGCCCGGCTTGGCGAGACGGCAGATCGGCTAATCGGGCGACAACCGATGCGCCACCGGCTACCGAAAACCGCCGAGACTCCACCCAATGGATGAAGCCGCATACGGCATTAGCAGGCTTCCGGAATGTCCGGAGCAACGCCGGGATACGGTTCTCCGTGGAAATCTTCAGTACCGGATCGTGTTGAATCTGCGGAAGACGACATCCGACGGTCGTCCGACGAGGAAGTTTTCCACGCCGTCGGAAATCGCCTTCGCGTAGACGGACAGCGCCCCGTCGAAAGCGTCGATCGTCCGGTCGATGTCCTCGTCGCCGTGGGCGTAGCTCACCACGAGCGAAGGCGCCAGGACGCCCCGCTTTATCGTTTCCTGCAGAAGAAGGCTGCGAAAGGCCTGCGACGGCCTGCCTTCCGGGTCGAGAGCCGAGTAGAAGAGGCAGCAGTCACGACCGACGACCTTGACGAATGGCGTCAGCCCGTGCCGTTCGATCGCCTCCCCGATCCCCTTGCGCAGGCGCCTGCCTTGGCGTGCGAAATGCTCGACAACCGGCTCGGTCTGGTATGTGCGCATTGTTGCAATCGCCGCGGCAAGCGCGTGCGTTTCCGCTCCATGCGTGGTGGACAGGAGAAACACGCGCGGCTTGTCCGTGTGCTCCAGCCCGCCGAGACGCATGTATTCGCGCTTTCCGGCAAGAGCAGACACGGAAAAGCCGTTCGACATCGCCTTGCCGAAGATCGAAAGATCCGGCACGACGCCATAGAGCGCCTGCGCGCCATTGGCATGCCAGCGAAAGCCGGTGATGGTCTCGTCGAAGATCAGAAGCGCGCCGTTTTCGTGGCACAGTTGCTGAAGCGCCTGCAGATAGCCTGCCGGAGGGTCATCGGTCCGCGCGGGTTCCAGGATGAAGGCGGCGATCCGGTTCGGGTACCGGTCGAAGAGCTCGGCCGCCGCGGCTATGTCACCATAGGGGAATTGAAGCGTGAGCGCCTTGACCTGTTCGGGAATGCCGGCATCCATCGCGGTCGTGCCGATAAACCAGTCGTCTGTCGAGAAGAACGGATGATCGGCGCAACGCGCGACCAGGTCGCGATCCGTATAGGCCCGGGCAAGTTTCAACGCGCCCGAGGTGGCATCCGAACCATCGCTGCAGAACTTGACCATCTCGGCGGTCGGAACTGACGCCAGAAAAGCCTCCGCGCAATCGACCTCGATCCGCGCCGGTCGCGTGAAGTTCGAGCCGGATACCAGCGTTTCGCGGACTGCCGCGAGCACGGGTTCATAGGCATGTCCCAGGCTGACCGCCCGGTTGCCCATTCCGTATTCGACATATTCGTTTCCGTCGACATCCCAGACATGGCAGCCGAGACCGCGCTCGATAAAGCCTGGCGAGAGGACCGGATACTGGTCGTCACCCTTCGCATAGGTGTGGCAGCCGCCGGGTATCAGGGATCTGGCGCGCCTGCGAAGCTGGTTGGACTCTCTGTAGATGTCGAACGGAACGTTCACCGGTCAATTCACCTTGTGCATTGGTTCCTTGCCGGGCCGAGAGATCCGGAAAGTTCCCGGCCGGCAAGATCGGGTGTGCCGGCATTCGCCATGGGCCGTCGAATGGCCGCGCCGAAATGCTAGCGCCGCGATCCGGACGTGTAAAAGCCGAAGAAATCGGTAGCTCGCTCCCCCAAAAAGAGTAACAGCCGCACCGCACAACGGATGTGACCGACGGAATTCGCGAAGCCGCAAACAACAAAGCCGCGCCGCATGTGCTGCGGCGCGGCAATGACCGGTTGTACGCGGATCGGCCTATTGCAAGGCGCTTCCGCCCTTCTCCATCAATTGGTTGATCTTGAACGCCACCTCGGTGCGGTTCGTGGCATTGAGCTTCTTCATGATGTTGCGGATATGCACCTTCACCGTGCTTTCCCGCAGATTGAGCTCATAGGCGATAATCTTGTTCGCCTTACCCCGGCGCAATGCCTGTGCAACCTCTGCCTGACGCTGCGTGAACAGGCCGGCCATCGGGTTGTCTTCCTCGCTCCGTGTCCTGAACCGGTCGCGCATCGACATGACCGCACTTGCCGGCAGGAAAGTACCTCCGACCATCGCCAGCCGGATGCTTTCGAGGCAAACCGCCATACCGAGCGAAGTGGGAATATATCCCCGGGCTCCGCAATCGATGACCTCGACCATGTTGGAAAGATCATCGCTATCAGAAAGCACGACGACCGGAATATCCCGCATCTCCTCGGTCGTCTTACGCAGCCAATCCAGGAAACCTGCATCGCCGAGTTGAGAACCGCCCACGCTCACGAGGACGGCACCAGCCGGACCATGGGAATCCCTGACCTTCTTCCAATCATCCAATGTATCGAATGCGAGGATTTCCAGATCGGGACCGTAGTCCCTCAATACGCGAACAAAGCATTCCCTGTTCAAGGCACGCTTGTCCACGAAAACCAGGGAGCACTTGTCACCGCGCTCCGCCGGACGGGTCAAACCGATCGTCGAGGTTTGACCAATTTCACTCAAGTCGCCATTTCTGACGTCCTCAATGCGCGCATCAACCATAGTCCTTTCTCCAGCCCTGATAGCGTCAACGCATTTTGCGATGACATTAAGAAAGGATGCCGAAGGCGCCCCTATACCCTCATTTGCCGACTGCCCCTCCGGCTGCACCACATTCACCTAGACAGACAACGCCAACGAAATCTTGGCATTGACGTTAAGGAACGTTAATCGAGAGTTAAGTTATTATTGCTAACCTAAATTAACATGTGGAAATAAAACGTGTTTTCCGTTTACTTTCGACATTCGGTTACCGATCTACGGTGCAATTTCGGAGAGTATTTCGGAATTGACGGCCCCCTTGCGGATGATGGCCTTCATCCAAAGGCGGTAACGATCAACAGGTCCCCGAATGGTTTTACACGGAAGCGCATGGCGGCGCCCCCGGACTAAAAGACGGATGCCGCGGGCGCATGCTACGCCAGACGGTCGGCTGGACAGCAGTCCCGCCACTTCATAGCTTTCCATCCGCGCGATGGCAGGACTGGGTCGCAAAAACCATACCTGCGCGAAAGAGCGCGGGAAACATGGGGCGCAGCCAGAGTTGCGACAAGAACCAGTCGGCATGGAATTTAACTCGGGATATTGGCTCGCAAGGACAATGGTACCGATCGATCTCGTCAGGATGCTCAGAAAGAAGGCGGACCACGCCACGCGGATCTCGGATGATGTCTTTTCCTCCTTGAAGGGCATTTCTCCGGAATACGCCCTGCACACGTCTCGCTATCTGGAAGCGCAGGCCCAGGAGATGCAGAACATCCTGATGGGCCTTGCAGCCACCGACTGCGAACTTCCCGTCACCAAGTCTGCAAGCAGGCTCGTCACCAGCTGCTCGGACATGGCATTGCAGACGGCCGCCGAGGCGCTGGACCGCTATCCGACCGAGCAAAACGCAAAGATCGACGGCTGAGCCGATCTGTATTGCGCAGGCTGGGCGCTTGCGGCCAGCGCAAGCTAATCCGTTTCACATCGAAAGCTTCTACCGCTCGTTGCCCGCGCAATACCGATTAGGGGGCTCCGAAACAGCATCATGAGGATGAACCGATAAGCCGATTGGCGACCTGTTCGCAAACCGAGCATGCAACTACGCTTCCGGTACGGCCCTTAAAGGCCAGGAACGGACGAACCGGCCCGGCTCCGGTCAGACTTTCGGGATGCAATTGGTGGGATCAGGGATTTCGGCGCGCTTCTCCAACGAGCAATGGCTCGAACAGCCCGGACGGAACCGGAAAGCCGTCCGAGCGCGAACCGGGCTGCCCGACCGTACCGTCAGTGTCCGGGCACGGGAGTGCCGGTCCCAACTCCGGGAAAGCCCGGCAAACGAATTGCGAGAGTCATGAACACGGTGCGCATCATACCAGAACAGGTCGACACCGCCCCGGACGGGGCGTTTGCGGACTTCATCGACCTCGCCAGCGTCCTCGATTTCCTCAAGAGCTATTCGGCGGCGATACTTGTCTCCGTTATTCTCGGCATTCTCGTCGCGGCGCTTTACGGGGCAACTTCTCAAACGCTCTATTCCGCACGAACGCAGATCATTATCGAACCGAAGATCCATCAGCTCCAGCAAGCCGTTTCCGATATCAATCTCTCTCTCGACACGCCGCAGATCGAGAGCCAGATCGCAATGCTCAAGTCCGAGAAGATCGCGAGCATGGTCGTGGAGCAGCTCCGCCTGACTGAAAACGAGGCATTCCTCAGGTCGGGGGAAACATCGCTGCTGGCCCGGTTTCGCCGGGCCGTATCCTTCGTATCCGGCGCGAATTCCCCGGCGGTGCTGGAGGCACCGGACGCGGCGACCGATGATCCCGTTACCCCGCCGGACGCCGTTTCGTCGGACCCGAACTCGAACGCGGAACCGGCCGTCGCCGTCGACCCGGCCACCGGCGAGACGAGAGTCTCGCCGGACTACGCACGCTATCGTTCGGCCATCGAATTGCTGTCCCGCCGCCTGACGGTTCGCCGCGAAGGCGTCTCATATGCCATTGAAATCTCGTTCAATGCGCACAGCCCGGAACTGGCCGCGGATGTAGCCAATGCCGTGGCAAATTCCTATGTCCGCGAGCAGATCGAGAACAAGTCGCGCGGCGCCAAGGAAGGCAGCCGCTGGCTCGAGGCCCGGCTTCAGGAACTGCGCAACCAGATGAACTTGGCCACGCAGGCCGCGCAGGCATTCCGTGCAAAGCACGACTACAGCATCGGCGTGGACCCGGACAAGGTCGACGACATACCGGGCGAGGACCTGCTCCCGGGCAAGGACATCAGCTCCATTCTCCAGGATCGGCTGAAGGGCCCCACGCTCGAAGAGCTGGAAGTGACGGCAGATACCTACAGGAAGATCTACGAGAGTGTCCTGCAGGCCTACATGAGTTCGGTCAGCCAGCAGTCCTATCCCTCCGCGGATGCCAGGATCATCACACCGGCTTCTCCAGCCATTGAACCCAGTCATCCGAGGATGAAATTGCTTCTGGCGTTCGGCGCCTTCGCCGGCATGATGGTGGGCATTGCCGTGGCATTCGGCCGCCAGATGCTCGACGACCGCGTAAGGACCCCCCAACAGCTTTGGAACGAGATCGGACTGAATTGCCTGGGCGAGTTGCCCCGGCCGCCACGCCAATGGCCGGGCAGGCCGCGTTTTGACACGGTCACCCGTTTCCCGAAGTCCGAATATGTACGCGCGCTGATGGCGCTCGGCACAACCCTCCGCCTCATGGAGGGGTCCGCTCCGATCCGCTGCATCGGGATCACTTCGGGGGACGCCGAAGCCCGCAAGGGCGAGTTTGCCTGCCACCTCGCCGCGATGTACGAAAGGAAGGGGATCCGCACGCTTGTCATGAATGCCGACCCTTCGAACTCGGCTCTGACCCTGGACCTGCCTACGACATTTGCCGCGAAGCCAACACCGGCAGACAAGAGGAAGAACAGCAAGGTATCGGGTCAAATCAGGGCGGTGGCAGGACAAAGTTTCGATTTCCTGCCGGGTGGAACTGCACTCTACAAGCAGCTGAATGACGCCGACCATTACGCAGCGGCGGCGGAGCAGTTGCAGAACTACAAAATGATCGTCGTGGAATTGCCCCCCGTCAGCCCGGGCATGGATGCTTTCCCCCTGGAACAGATGCTGGACGGCGTTGTGCTCTACGCGGAATACGGAAAGAGCCGAATGGCCATCCTCGCCGACGCCCTGAATACGCTTGCCGCCATCGGCACGCCTGTCATGGGCTGCGTCGTCGCTGACGTGAGGGTGCGTTCGAGACGGGCCTACAACCGCATGCCAGTGCCCGCAGCGCAGCAGTTGCGCTAGGAAGACAGCCGGCCGGTTCGGCCGCCGGACGTATTTGGCAACGAACCGCCGACCGCACTGCGGCGGAAATCTACATCGTTAGCGATACGACAGTCTGACCGGAGGTGTCGATGATCTGCACCCGCAGACGCGAAGGCGCCCCGGAAGTGTCCGGTGCAGCACGAAATTCGGCAATAACCTCGACAAGCGCGGTCAGGACTTCGCATTCGTCCGCGGCCACGCAGCCGATATCGTCCACGTACCGATCATCGCCGTTTTCCATTTCAAGAAAGTAACGCGGCATCGCTGTGCCCTTCAACAAAGGCGCTGTCCGGCGGTGCCCATCCGGTCAACGCGCATTCCGCTGCCGGTCGGCCCACGGTACTCGCTTGAGACTACGCGACAAGGAAATGCCTCTGTAAGTTGCCGAATAGTGTGAGCCGAAGGAAACCAGGAGATCCACTCGGGGGCACCCCTCCGCCTCCCAGCGGAGCCGCGAGCCTTGATCGGTCCAATAGGATACCCCCCGCTCCCATTGCGACGGGCAATACCCGCAACCGTCTCCGAATGCAGCCCCCGTCCCTACCCGGCCTACGCCTTTTGCAGTTCTTGCGGCTGCAAACAGGCATTGCAACAATTTGCGGAAAGGGCACCGATCAACCATGCGGATTCATGAGACAGAACGTGTCAGACACAGCCGACTTCGCAAGGAATACGGAGTGGAGGAACTCTTCGGGAGCAGAACCCGGCCCGACCTGCGTCAAGCCGATTAAGGTGGCCGTGTTCCCGACAAGAAAGCCGGCTTCGGTCCCTCTTGAGGCCCGGCACGATCCGGCGGCCGAGAAGGACGGCGTCGCCGACACGCCCTCCGTGCCCCTCGGCGGGCGAATGAAGCGTGTCCTGGATATCGTGATCGCAACGGTTGCGCTCCTGTCGGCGCTGCCCCTGATGCTCGTTGTCGGCCTCGTGCTGAAGCTCTCCGGCGGGCCGGTATTTTTCGTGCACGAAAGGGTCGGGTTCAGGGGAAGGACATTCGGCTGCCTGAAGTTCCGCTCGATGGTCCAGAACCCGGACAGGGCATTACAGGATTATCTCGCGGCCAATCCCGAAGCCAGGACAGAATGGGAAGAAACCCGAAAGCTCAGGAAGGATCCCAGGATCACGTTTTTCGGCCACGTCCTGAGACGGTCGAGCATCGACGAGCTGCCGCAGCTGATCAACATCCTTCGCGGCGACATGAGTTGCGTCGGGCCGCGCCCGGTAACACGCGAAGAACTGGACCTTTACGGCGACAAGGCCCCGCTCTACCTGCAAACGCGCCCCGGGCTGACCGGACTTTGGCAGACCAGCGGCCGCAATCGCCTCAGCTACGACCAGCGCGTGGCACTGGACAGCACCTATGTGCGTGAATGGTCGCTCCTTCTCGACTTCATCATCCTGTTCAGGACGATCCATGCCGTAATTCGCGCTGACGAGACCTGCTGACGCGGCCGTCGTGCGAACACGGGGGAGCTAGCGGTCACGCGCCTTCGATCGCACCCACAGCGAGGCGGCTACCGATGTTGCGAGATATGCGGCCTGCAACACGCCCGCGTGAAGCGCGACAGACAGCAGCGTTTCGAACAATGTGGCGTTCCCGTAGATCGATGTGACGATGGCGAATGCAATCGCCACCATCGTGGCCGCAAGAATCGCCGGCACACGAAGGAAAAGCCCTGCCAGGATGCCGGCTACGCCAACTATTACCAGGCTTGTCAGCACCTGCGCCTCCGGCATCAGCCAAACGATTCGCGGAAGAAATGTAATTACAGACGCCATGAGGTGTCCAATGAACGGGTTTCGGAGCGGGTAGTGTGAAGGTCAGGCGTTTTTATGACGTTAACGCCCCAATCTTGCGAAACGATTGTGCCGGCCTTTCGAAAGGCGCCCCGCCGCACCTTCTCCGGATGGAGGCATGGCGCTTCATCCTATTGGTGTGATTGACGTTTCGCGGCCCTTCGGACGATGATCGGCCCGGGTGTACCGGGCCGGGCGCCGGGATCACATCTCCCGCCATTGCGCGAAGAACGCCGACGCGCACGGCAAGATTGAACCAGGGAGCGGAGCCGAAGCATGGAATTTTCCGTCGCTGGAGCGATCGTGATCGCCGTGCTGCTGATGCTGCTGGCTTTCCTGCGCGCGGGATTCCTGGCCGGCCTGGTCGGGTCCCAGGCCCTTGGAGCAACGGCGATCGTCAGCCTGCCGTCCCTCGGTGGTGCCTCCCCGGTCGTGTCGGTCGTGTTCACGCTCGCATTCCTGGCAACCAGTTTCCTGCGAGCGGACATATTCCGGCGGCTCGGCGCGATCTTCAGCAACATAAGAACCGCGTGGATCGTCTTAGCATTCATGATCTATTCCGGGTTCAGCGCCATCGTGTTCCCGCGCCTGTTCGCAGGCAGCACGAATGTGTTCGTGGCGTCCCGCGAACGGGATGGCGTCTTCGAAACGACGCTGGCTCCCGTGTCCGGCAACATCTCGCAGGCCGGTTACCTGCTCTTCAGCGGCTTGACGTTCTTCGCTGTCTGCCTTCTGCTCCTCCGCCGATTTCGGCTGGAAGGCGTGCTGCGCGGCTTCTTCCTGTTCGCCTGGCTGAACGCGGTACTCGGCATGATCGACATGATCGGCAAATACAGCGGGCTGGGCGATGTGCTCGCTCCCATACGCACGGCGAACTACGCTCTTCTGACGGATGTGGAACTGGCCGGCTTCGCGCGCCTTGCCGGCGGCTTTTCCGAGGCGTCCGCGTTCGGCGCGGCCTCCCTCGCCTGTCTCGCATTCGCCTACACCTATTGGCGACGGCGCCGGACGCGGCAGTCATTCTGGCTGACCGCGATCACCTTCTTCCTGCTGCTGGCGTCGACTTCGACAACGGCCTATGCAGGTCTGGCCATTCTCTGCATTCCGGTCGCCTTTTCCATGCTTCGCCAACTGGCAGCCCGCCGGACACGACAAACGGACCTTCTTGTGATCGCGGTCTTTCTCGCATTCGTTACCGGCCTGATGACCCTTGCCGTAGTGAGGCCCCAGACCCTGGTGCCTGTCGTGGATCTGGTCGACTCGGCCATCCTGGCAAAGACCAGTTCGGATTCCGGGCAGGAACGCGCCTACTGGAACGCAAAGAGCCTGCAGTCTCTCTCCGACACGGCGGGCCTCGGTGTCGGCCTCGGCAGTTCCCGCGCATCCAGTTGGCCCATCGCGGTCATATCGCAGCTCGGCGTTGCAGGCCTGTTTCTGATGACGATCCAGATCGTCGTGCTGGCCCGAGGAATGCGCGGCCTGCCGGGGCGACTGGAGCCCGACGGGGAAACCGCGGTGGCCAGCATACGGGCGTGCGCCCTTGCGGGGATCGTTTCAACATCGCTTATTGGCGGCAATGCGGATCCGGGCACGATCTTCTATGTCGCGCTGTCCGTCATTGCGGTAAGCCGCGTTTACGTTGCAGAAAATGCAAGATTGTCAGACGCTGAAGCCAAACGGAAGACCGGGTGGCGACCGGTCTGCCGTCCGGACAGCACGATCGTGCCGTGGGCCAGACCTGCCGGCTAGAGGTAGTCCGGCTCGAAATGGGCGAATGACACCAGGGCATCCCGGTTCACGAATTTCACCCTGCCGTTGCGAAAACTCAGCAGATCCGACTGGCGCAACTCGCGAAGCATGCGGTTGACATGAATCGGCGTCAGCCCCAGCGCATCGGCGAGATCGTACTGGGTCAAGGGACAATCGTATCCGTCCGCTTCGGCCAGTCCTACGCTTTCAAGCCGCGTGCCGAGCTCGAGCATGAGATGCGCAAGCCTGACGGCAGCATTTCTGCGCCCGATGTTCACTATGTGCTCGCCGCGGATCGCCGAATTGCGAGCAAGGGCGAAAAGAAAGCGCACGGCAAGACTTGGTGTCGCGCTCAATGTCCGGTTCAGGTCGCTGGTCGGCAGTTCCAGGACCTCCATGTCCGAAATGGCGTGAAACGACTCTTCCCAGTTCGCTCCTATCGCGCGCAGGCCGATAATGTCGCCCCTGAGTTGAAAATCGGCAATCTGTCGGCTCCCGTCCGGCAGGTCGATATACGTGCATCCCCAACCGGATATGACGATATAGGTCGTATCGCTGGGGTCTCCCTGGGCACTTATCTCATCGCGCGGTGCGTAGCGCTTCACTGTCGGCTGAATCTGCCGGATGGAGGCCACTTCCCCGTCATCCAGCTCCTGCTCCGGCGCCATGATACCAAGCAACTGCGCGAGTCCGCCTTCCGCGAGCATTCCCTCGATCATTCCCCGAGTTTTGTTTTCCTGATTCATGATTTGGCCGACCAGCCCCCGGAGATGAATATTGCTACTTTTTTGTTAACAAGATAATTTTTCACAAGTCAAACCGAACCTTAGACATTGGTGAACGCTACGCATTCGCGGCAAGCGTGTATCAAATTGGCACAGTTATGCAGATTTTATACAATAGACTTTGCGGTTATTATAATCTCGGTCTATTGTTTACTTGAATTGGGTTTACTGTGACGCAACACCGCGACACTCGATTTGATTTGCACATGCAATGAAATGACAGGATCAAACCATCCTGCCTGTGCAAAATCTCACATATCGGAACGTGCCTGCATCGGTTCGATTACGGGGGGAGCGAACAGGAGCAGCGACCGGCCATCGTTGTCGCGCCGTACAGATGCCGGGACAATAGGCACCCTCGGCCCCGCGCGTCCGCAAAGCGGAGCCGAATAAGCATCAGCGAATGCGAATTATTGAAACCGGAGGCGAACGCGCTCTTGCAGGTCAGTCTGGCGCCGCCTTGCGCGCCAGTGTGCCCGAAGCGCCCACCTCCATCGGCGCGGCTGCAGAAACCATTGCGAAGATAGCGTCCTCCTGCGACAGCAGACTCTCTCGAAAATCCGAGAACCTCCGTTGCAGGATGACAGCATGGGCCTCCCGCTCCGCGGCCAAGGCCAGGAACCGGGATTTCAGCCGTTCAACCTTGAACTGTTCGATATCCTCCCTGAATTCCCCAAGTCCCACGCTTTCCAGCAATACGTCATTCTTGGGCGCGTAACTCAGCGACACTACCGGAACCTCGGTCATGATCGCGCACACAACATTGTGAAACCGGCTGACAACCGCGATATCCGTGCCGGAAAGCTGCCGCAACACGTCTTCGAGCGAATAGGCGGGCTCGGAACCTATCCGCGACCGCGCAGTGTCCGGATGCATGGCGAGAACGCCCTTCATGACGTCATCCACCGCCACCTGATCGTTCATTTCGCCCGTGAGCAGCCTGACATCATGTCCCTGGTCCAGCAGCCATGCGACGAACGCGACCAGCTTGTCTACATAGCGCGTGTAGATAGCGCCACCCTCCGGTCCGAAGCGCTTCCAGCCGCTGTAGTTCATCACGCCCACGCCGACCGTCAGCTTCTCGCCCGGCGCTCTCTGCGGACTCGCCCTCCCCGGAGCGGGCAGCCCGAATACCAGATCGGGGAATACCCCGTCGCCGGACGTATCGAGGCCATACGACTTCATGAAGCTTCGCGAAATCTCGTCGCGATAGGATCGGTAGTGGGCCAGTCGGGCAGCCTGCAACATCAGGAACCGGCTGAGCCGGTTCCTGATCGGCCCGGCGCCGATGCTGACGAACGCGATCTTGGTGCCGACCAGGCGAGCGGCAAGCGTCCAGAGAAATATGGTGAGCGGCATGCCGTAGAACCGTTCGCCGTAGTCGTCGAGAAATCCGGTGCCCGGAACGATCATCATGTCGGATCGGCCAAGAGCGCTGACCGCGGCAAACAGGTCGACTATCCGGCTGGGAAACCTGAGAAGCATCCTGTCCAGCCGACTGACACGCGGCGAAAGCGTATGCGAACGCGCCAGCGGCAGAGTTGCAACATCAAGGCGAGGTTCAACGTTGGCCGCATCGTAGCAGGTCACGACGATCTCTGCATCCGGCAACCTGCGCCGCAGGCTCGTGACCATGGCTTCCAACGAACCGTCGTTGCCGAGATTTCCGCACCCGAACAGTCCGAAAAGCAATATCTTCATGGCCGAACACTCCGTTGCCGTGCAAACTGGCACCTGTTACCTGCCGAGCACGAACCGGCCGGCCGGTGAAACCGGCGGCCGGTCACAAGCTAGCGCTGTCCGTATTGGTCGCGAAGCCGCACATTGTGATGACCACATGCCCCGCATACCGCTTTAGTCGGTTGCCAGCCGACGATTGTGGATGGTGACGCCCCCCGGAATATTCGGGACATTGAAGGAAGAGGGAGAAGAACGGGCGACACCGATTGCGTGTAGTCAGCAGTGACGTTCTGGGGGCCGGACGGAGCAGTAGATAATGATAAGACGCGCACTGCTGCTGAGTACCGGTGAACGCTATCTGACCATTACCGTGAACTTCGCGATGCTGGCACTGGTTTCGCGAATACTCACGCCGGTGGAGATCGGTGTGTCGGTAATCGGAATGTCCATCATCGGAATAGCCCTGGCCTTTCGCGAATTCGCGAGTTCGCAGTTCCTGATCCAGAAACCTGAACTGACCCGGGAAGACATCCGCGCTGCCTTCGGTGTGATCCTCGTCCTGACCCTTGTCATAGCGTTGGCGCTGGCAATCAGTTCGCGACCGCTCGCCCAGCTGTTCAACGAGCCGGGGCTCGATCGCTACCTTAAGGTCATATCGGGCTGCATCCTGATCGACACACTGTCGACCCACGTGATCTCCCTTCTCCGGCGCGAAATGGCGTTCGGCAAGGTTGCGGTGCTCAATACAACGCTGGCACTGACCTCGGCGGTCGTTACCGTGACCCTCGCGATCAAGGGCTTCAGCTACATGAGCTTCGCGCTCGGCTGGCTGGTCGCCTCCATTGTCGCCAGTGCGATGGCCGTGTGTTTCAGGCCGCATCTCTGGATGTATCGGCCGTCGCTTCGCCGCGCCCGCGCAATGGTTCGCTTCGGTGGCTACAATGGCGGGTCCTACCTGCTCTTCATGATGGCCGAACATCTGCCCTATGCGTTGCTGGGCAAGATCGTGTCCATGGAAGCGACCGCCATATACAACCGCGCGCTCACGATCAGTCAGATCCCCGAGAAGATTTTCATAGGCGGGGCCGTGCCCGTCATCCTGCCCGCACTTGCCTCGGAGGCCCGCGAAGGGCGCAGCGTCAAGAAGGCTTACCTGCACGGGCTGGAAATCATAACCGTTCTGCAGTGGCCGGCCTTGCTTGTCCTTGCCGTTCTGGCTTCCCCCGTCGTCGACATCGTCCTCGGCAACCAGTGGCACGATTCCATACCCATCGTGCGAATTGTCGCGATCGCATCGCTGTTTTCCTTCAGCTTCGCACTGAACGATCCGGCGCTGATGGCAATCGGGCATGTCAGGGACGTTTTCATCCGCGCCTTGATAACGTTTCCCGTTGTTATGGTCGCGATCACCCTCGCCGCGCTGATCGGCGGTCTCGAGATGACCGCGTGGAGCCTCATGTTCGTGATACCGTTCCGTGCGTTCATCGCAATCAACGTCGTCTGCCGGCGGCTGTCGATGCGTTGGCGCGACATCGGAGTCGCGACTTGGCGCAGTCTTGCTGTAGCATCGACGACCGTGGCCGTCCCGCTTGCCATCGCCGTTTCGAGCGATGTTCCCTTCGAATTTTCCATCAGCCAGACCGTTGCCGCGGTCTGTGCAGCTGGCGCCGGTTGGCTCGCGGGGCTGTGGATGACCGATCATCCGATGCGCAAAGAGATTTTCAATGCCATGGCCCACATTCGTGCGAGCCGGGCTTCACCGTCACCGCCCTCCTCGACCGCCGCTCATCTGGCCGCGGAACAGGATGTGACGTAAGCGAAACACGGAGGCTGGAGATGACCGGAAAGCATCTGAAGTCTCACATTGATGGTCTTGACCTGATCCGCATCGCGGCGGCGCTTCTGGTGATGTCAAACCATTTCGCGGTCTTCAACCGAACCGCCGCCGCAGAGGCAAGATCAGCCGAAGAGGCTGCGTTCCCTCTGCTCGGGATCATGGCTGGTCCTGGCGCAGTGGGCGTGCAGGTCTTCTTTGTCATTTCCGGCTTCGTCATCGCCATGAGCATGAAAACCGCAGGACCGATGGAGTTTCTGAAGAAACGGGCGCTGCGCATCCTTCCGGCGCTATGGATATGCAGTCTCGTCGCCCTGGTCGCGCGCGTAGCCCATGGCGAGGACATGTTCTCCATGATCGCGGCATATTTCCGCTCGGTCGTGCTGTCACCAAAAGGCCCCTACATTGACGGCGTCGTATGGAGCCTTGTCGTGGAGGCCGTGTTCTACGGCCTCATCTTCGCCTGCATGCTCCTCGTGCCGAAACTCCCCCTGAAACGCATCGCGGCAATGATAGGCATTGCAAGCGTCGCCTACCTCACGGTGTTCGCGGTGGCCGCCTGCTCCCGGCATCATCCCGACGGCCTGTATGCCTACCAGGTCCTCGAGCGGTTTCCCTTCAAGGTATTCCTGTTGCGCCACGGCGTCTTCTTTGCACTCGGGATTTTGCTCTATGTCCGCTTCATGGAAGACGACCGGAGCGTCGGCCTCGCCATCCCCGGTCTTTTCGCGGCTTTCGGCATGCTGGAGATCGGAATCACTATGGAAGCCATTCATGCAAGCATTTCACTCGCTATTGCACTGTGGCTCGCCGGCTTGCTGGCAATCCTCGGAAGCATCGTCTACCGCCATCGGATCGCGCAGCAGCTGTCGGAGCGAAGGAATACGGTCAAGAAGCTGGGCCTGCTCAGCTATCCCCTCTATCTCAATCACTACGCCCTCGGCATGGTTCTTGTACCGAGCCTCTTCGCCCTCGGGATCGACGGCGGATGGGTCCTGTTGCTCTCGCTGTTCATCATCCTGTCGAGCAGCTGGCTCATCATGGTCGGGCCGGAACCGATGCTCCGAAATCTCCTCCGCCAGGCAATGTTCCGCACACACCCCCTGCCGAGCCTCGGCCGATGACGACTGCACCCGCCGGCCAGGAGAGCCATCCCTTCGGGGAAGGGATGCAGCCCGCAACCTTTTGTGCCGCCGCCCGTGAGACGGTACCGTCAGCGCTAGTCCGTCGGCTCGTATACGCGAATATAGTCGACATAGAGATAGGAGGGGTCGGGCGTCTCGTCGATCGGCCAGCCGGAGCCGAGCGCAAGGTTGACCAGCGGAAAGAAGGAAGGGTTGACGTCCCATGGAGCTTCGAATTGCCAAATGGGTTCGCGATTGTAAAAGAACGTCACCTTGAATGGTTCCACGAGGACACCGTAGGTGTTGAACCTGTCCGTCAGCGAGCCAGGCTCGACTGCCGTCCACTTGGCGTCGCTCCTGTGACCGCCCTCGTCCTCATCGGCCCAGATATGCCACACCGAGGCAAACTGGTCGTCATCGTGACCGTAATACTCCACGACATCCAGTTCGACACCTTCCCGCGAGTTCAGCCAGAAGGCGGGCCAGACCCCGTCACCGGGCGGCAGCTTCATGCGCGCCTCGAAATAGCCGTATCGCCGCGTAAAACCTTCCCAGTCCCGATTGACGCCAGCCAGAAGGCCGGATTCCCAGATGCCCTCGGCATTCCTGCGCGCCTCTATCCGGAGAATGCCATTCTTCACGGTAAATGGGTGATCCGGCGCGGGATCGGCAAAGCGGGCATCCCCGAAGTCCCCGTTCCACGGCGTATGAGCGATCCAGCGACTGCCGTTTTCCCCCCAGGGGGAAACGTCGATGAAATCGAATTCCTCGGCGAATGCGATCCTGAATTTGCTCAGATCGATTTCCGCCGCATCGGAGTGAACCGCGAATGCCAGCGTCGCTGCCGCTGCAATCGCCGCCCGTGCCATGACGTGGTGCGACACTGTGAAATCTCCCTGTCTGGGCCTGATCGTCCGCGACATTGCGGATTTGCGGCACCGGCTTGCCAAGGCAACCCGGTCCGGCCTCAACCGGGGTTCCCGGTACTTCAATCCGGTGTCGGCCGCCGGCATCGCCCGTTTCCGTTGTTCCAATCCGGTGGCATCCTCACGTGGCAAAGATAGCCGTATTCGTACATTTAGCCCATGCCCACGATGCCCGGCGCTGGCGCGTCAAATGGGAGGAAGGCAGTCTCGTAGGCATTAACGATCCTACTCCCTACGGATACGGGCGCGCGGAAGAGATGGGATGCAGCATAACCTTCTCGGAATCCGCGCCGGAAAACATCGCGCAGAAGCTGGTCCGGCTCGGCACCCGCTTCGTGCTCGGATTCGATCTCGTCCACGCAATCCGGAACAGAAAGGCGATGATGGAGGCCGACATTGTCTGGACGCACACGGAATCCCAGTTTCTCGGAGCTGCGGCACTCATGGCACTGACCGCCGGGGCTGAAAGGCCGAGGCTTCTGGGCCAGACGGTATGGCTCCTGGATGACTGGCCCCGGCTCGGCGCGTTGCGGCAGGCGATCATCCGGCACCTCATGCGCAAGGTCGACATCCTGACAGTGCATTCGCCGCTCAATCTGGCAGCGTCGAGAGAGATATTCCCGGAAACGCGCACGGAACTGGTGAAGTTCGGCATTCCGACCGAGTATCACGAGGAACCCGTCACGAAACCCGGTCTGCCATTTCGCGTCCTGTGTGTCGGCAACGACCGCCACCGGGACTGGAGGACCGTCATTTCGGCGGTCCGCGGCAAGAAGGATGTCGAGCTGACGATCATCTCGCAAACCGCCGATCCCGCCCTCGTCCACGGAATCGAAAATGCGCATATCCGGTCGGTCGCCAACAATGGCGAACTACTCCAGGCCTATCGTGACGCGAATGCTCTCGTAATGCCGCTGCTGCCCAATCTGCATGTCAGCGGGTCCACCGTCATGCAGGAAGCGGCCCTGATGGGAGTGCCGGTCATCGCCTCCAGGGTCGGTGGACTGGACGCATATTTCGACGACACGGAGGTCCGCTACGTGCCGCCGCGGGATCCTGAAGCAATCTCCGCCGCGATCGACCGGATGATGGACCGGCCGGACAAGGCGCTGGAACTGGCGCGCAACGCGCAGCGGCGCATCCTGGGCGGGAAACTCGGCTGCCAGACCTACGTCCGACGGCACGTGGAGCTGTCGCAGGAGTTGCTGGCCGACCGGGCAACGAACGACCGGGTCTGACGGTCAGTTCCGTGCAGACATCGCCCGCCGACTGTCTGCCGGCGGGGTGTACGCATTGGGATGGCAGGAATACAGCGACCTTGGCTACACCTTTGCCAGGCGTTCGCCAAAATAGAGCACCTTCTCGGCATCCGCAGTGTCATCGTCATACAGGGCGATGACCTCTTCTGGCAGATGTGTCAGATCGGAAGCGCGCAGATAGTCGCGCATCGTCGTGCCGGTGCAGCGGGCGTCCACATTCGGCGCGCCGCGATGCCGGCTCGCATCATCGAGATGAACCGTTCTGAAGTCGATACTGTACCGCGCCACGCCGGTCAGGTTCGGCACCGTCTCGTGCAGCTGGGCACCGGAGAAAAGAATGATACCGCCGGGCGGAGGCAGGAAGCGAACTGTCGTCGGATCGAGGTCCTGCTGCGGCTTCGGTTGCTCGCGGGTATCCTTCTTCACGTATTTCGCGGCGCTGGCACGGTTCTTGGTGTTCCACTCATAGTAGTTGTAGATCTCGGAATTGTTCTCCACCGGCTCGTCGAAATAGCGGGGATAGAACCCCATCGAGTTCTCGGCCTGGATCGGATAGACCGGCATCCACCAGTTGAGCTGGCAATTCGGCGCCGAGTACCAGGTATCCCGGTGCGGATGGAACGCGTAGGCAATTCCCGAGGAAAGAAAACCCTCCGGATAGGCCGAACGCAGGCGGGGCACGTCGAAATAGAGCTTGTCCACGTCGACGTCGTGCTCTTCCATGATCTGCGGAATGAGCTTCTTGCACTCCGGGTGGTGAATGAATTTCGGCTTTAACACCGCGAGGATGGCCGCGACTTCCTCGGCCGTCATGTGCTGATCGACATATCGCGGATCGTGCGGCTTGAACGCCTCCTCGAGCATTTCACGGGCAAGTTCGATCAACGCCTTCGAACCGGGCGTGGGCGAGAGGATCACGATATCCCCGTCATACAGTTTCGAACGGCGATCTTCATCGGTCGCTGCCGGATCAAAATGTACAGCCAGCATGCAAGCCTCCCATATCCGCAAGTTTCATGGCACGTATCCAAGCTTCTATGAGGATGGCGCCGAATTATAGGGGCCAATGGGAGGTAGCCGGCAGAAGCCGGCGCACCTATTGGGCAAATCCGTAGCCGGCGCATCATCCGTTGGAAGTATGCGGGAACCGGCAACCCGAATGGACCGTTCGGCGACCGGCGTTCGTCAGGACGTCTTGCTTCCGGGCGTCAAAGCCTCGACGAGCACCCAACCTGCGCGCTTCAGCGCGTTGGGCTTGCGCAGGATATGCCCCAGGGGCGGAAGCACCATCGATGACGGCTTTACGTTCAGGCCATAGCGGTACAGTTCGGCCGCCTCGGCACGGTAGCCGCGCAGCATGTGAGATGCAGCCGACAGATATGCCGCCTCTGCGATGCGCCGCCGTGCCACCGACCTCATGCGCCCGGCATCGGCCAGCACGCCGGAAGCCCTGTCGAAAAAGCGGTCGAATGTGACTTCGCGCTCGCGAAGGTCGGCAACCCGCTTGCGCAGGAATATCTTCGACATGTTCGCGTCGTGCTCGCGCCTGATTCCGATCGGCGCGCTGCACTCGATAACCGGACCGTGCAGCGCGAGGCGCAGCAGCATGTCGAGGTCGTCGGTATAGGGAAGCGACGCATCATAGTGTCCGACCTTCTTCTGCAGAGAGGTCCTTACGACCACTGAACCGAAACCGACACCAACACCAAGGGTATGGCAGCAACGCTCGATGAATCGGCCACCGCTCGCGACAGACCAGCGTGTTCCCCCTTCCGTCACGCCCTGCCGTTCGAATTCACCCATGTTCAGCTCCGGTCCGAAAGCGAATGCGGCATCAGGCCGGGCCTCGAGTTGATCGACGACCGCGCCGAGCGCACCGGGCGCCAGCATGTCGTCGGCGCAGAGCACGATCATGTAGTCGGCGCGCGCAAGGTCGATGCCTTCGTTGAATGATGCATGCGGACCCAGGTTGGTCTCATGGCTGACGATTTCGACACGGTCATCCTCGCGCGCGAGTCGGCGCGCAACATCGAGACTTTCGTCGGTCGACGCGTTGTCGATTATCAGCACACGCAGGTCATCGGTCGGCTGGGAAAGCGCGCTTCCCACGCAGTCCGGAAGATACCGGGCGTAATTGTAGGACGGGACGATGACGTCGACACTGGCCACTCGATGCTCCTCGGGCTTGACCGCCGTGCACAAGATTCGCTCCGGTAGCGCCGGACGAACCGCGCCGGTTTGGCGGGATTGCGGTGCATCCTACCATCGCGAGCCGCCGGGGCCCGGTCCTTCAATCGAGGTAAGGCATCCGCTTTCATGCCCGCGATGCACCGGCGGATGGGGGATGCGGAGAATCCCTGCTCCCGAAAGACGTAGCGATTGGGCTTTTGGTCAGGTCACCGCGCCGGCAGCACGCGTGCTAAGCTGCCGCTGCGGCGGCAATTCGAACCAAAAGCTCCATTACATCAATTACTTCGACGGAAATTCATGCAGCGGTATTGGGCGATTAACGGAAGATTCCTCGGCCAGTCGACAAGCGGCGTGCAACGCTATGCCCGGGAAGTCATCCAGGCGCTCGACCGGCTTGCGGGCGAACGGGATGAGAGCCCGGTCATCGAGATCCTGGCACCGCCGGATGCGCAAGACACGCTGCGACTGAACTCGATCCGCATTCGCAAGGTCGGCACGATGACCGGCCATGCATGGGAGCAGTTCGTACTGCCCCTGTATGCCCGTGGCGGCCTGATCAGCCTGTGCAACACCGGACCGGTCGTGAAGCGGAAGCAGGTCGTCTGCATCCACGATGTCAACACGCGGAACTATCCGCACAGCTATTCCGTCGCCTTCAGGTCTTTCTATCACCTGCTCCTGCCGCTCCTGGGCAGAACGGCCCGCGTAATCACCACGGTATCGAACCATTCCGCCGGAGAAATCGACCGCCACGGAATCTGCCAACGCAGCAAGGTTGTCGTGGCGCCGAACGGCCATGAACACGCATCCGCTTGGCAACCGACCCATTCCGACGTAACGCGCGCAGCCGCCGGCCCCGATACCATCGTACTCATGGGGAGCAACATTCCGCACAAGAATGTCGGCCTTATACTCGGAATGGCCCGGAAGCTGGAAGGCGCCGGTTTCCGGATCGCGGTGCTCGGCAATATCGACAGGCACGTGTACAACAACAGCGGCCTGTCCCCGGTGGCGGCCAATGTGAGCTGGCTCGGACGGATAAGCGACGGCGAATTTGCAGCCCTGCTGCGCGATTCCCTCTGCCTGGCATTTCCTTCCTTCGTCGAGGGCTTCGGGCTCCCTCCCCTGGAAGCGATGGCGATCGGTTGTCCGGTCGTCGTTTCGGATACCGCGAGCATGCCGGAGGTTTGCGGCGACGCCGCGCTTTATGCCTCGCCCTACAATCCCGAGGAATGGCTTGAGCATTTCATGAGGCTCCGTCGGCAAACGGGCCTTCGGGAACAGATGATCATGAAAGGCTGGGCACGGACGCGCCGCTACCGGTGGACCGCCACCGCGCAACAATATCTCGAACTCATGGCCCAGCTCGACGGCGTGGCCGCTCCGTCTGCCGACCGGGCCGCGCCGATTGCCCAGGCGGCCGCTAGAAGTCCGAGAAGGTAGCCTGCACGGCCCCGACGCTCCTCAGGACGGCCTGGTCGAATCTCTGTTCCGAGAAACGCCCCGCATTCAGCGTGCAGGCTTCCGGACGGATCATGCCGGAATCGCGCTCGAAGCGCGCGACAACGTCCTTGACCGCATCGACCGACTGCGTATCGAACAGGATGCCGGTGGGGTCCTCGCTCTTGCCGAGCGGACGAACGATATCGCGGGCGCCGCCACGCCCGAAGGCGAGCAGCGGCGTTCCGCCGGCCTGGGCCTCGGCCAGGGCGATCCCGAAATCCTCGCATCCGGCAAAGACCATTGCGCGCGCATGCGAAAGCGTCCGGATGTAGTCCCGGCGCGACAGATGACCCGCGAACTCGACATTCGGTCCGGCCATCGCCTGGAGTTCCTTCAGCTGCGGGCCACTGCCCACCACCACGAGTCGCTTGTCCGGCATTTCCGTGAACGCCTGGACCACAAGGTCGGTACGCTTGTACGGGGCTAGAAAGCTGGCCGACACATAGTAGTCGTCCTTCTCGGTCACGCATTCGAATTCCTGGCACGCGACCGGAGGATGGATGACCTCCGCATTGCGTCCGTAGATGTTCCGGATCCGCGAGCGCACATAGCTTGAATTGGCGATCATCATGCTGGGACCGTGCGCAGTCCGCGTATCCCACATGCGCAGATTGTGCAGCATGTAGCGGAACAGCATTCCCTTGGGGCCGAAACCGAGCCGCCCCTGCTGGAGATAGGAGAACTGCTCGTCCCAGGCGTAGCGGACCGGGCTGTGCACATAGCACAGGTGCGGCTGATCGGGACGGGTAAGAACCCCGCGCGAAAACGCTGCCGAGGACGAGATGACGAGATCGTAATCGGTGACATCGAACTGCTCAATCAGGAATGGACCGAGAAAGAACAGCGCCCGGTAGTATTTCTCGACGAACGGAAGACGGTTCGCGAAGGAGGTATGGAACCGAACCCCATGGAAGAACTCCTCCTTGATCTCTTCAGGCAGGAAATCGAACAGGGTGAACACTTCCGAATTCGGAAAAAGGCCGCACATGCGGGACAAGACCCGTTCGCCGCCCCGGAAATCCGGACACCAGTCGTGAACGATCGCCACCCTGGCCGAGCGGTCCGGGGCATGCAGACTGACACTGCCATCGGACTCGGGCGCCAGGTCGAGTTTTCTCGGAACTGTATTCAGCACTTTGCCTCCACACCCTGCCGGGATCGATCTCGTCGGCAGGCTCCCCGAGGCTGCGTTCCGGATGGCAATGTCGCAAGAGCGCTTTCCGGGTGAAACCCGGCATGCGTGGGTGTGAGGCTACGCCTTCCTGCGGAGACGGATACCCCCGCATGTGCCGCCGCATACACCGTCCATCGTATGAAACGGGCCCGTGCCGGTCTTATTGCTATGCTGCACCACGGCAGCCAACTGGTATCCTCCTCGTGAAAAATCGCTGGCAGTGGCCGCGTGGCCACCTGTCATCATGACTGGTGGACGACTGCAGTATGAAACTCGTTGTTGTAATCGCGACATTGGGGCGGAAGGAACAGATTGCCCCCCTGCTCTCCCGTCTGGAGAAGCAGGTTCGCCTGCCCGACGAAGTCGTGATTTCCGCGCCGGATTCGTCGCACATCGGCGATCTCGGCTCCTTCTCCTTCCCCGTAACGACGCTGTTTGGAAGAACCGGGCTGACCGCGCAGCGAAACACCGCCCTCGAATATGCGGTGGGCCGCTTCGACCTGATCACGTTCTTCGACGACGACTTCATACCGGCTGACGGCTACCTGCACCATCTGGAAGAGGCAGTCGCCGCCAACCCGGACTGGGCTGCGATTACCGGCCGCGTCATCAGGGATGGCGCGACGACGGAGGGACTGACCTGGGAGCAGGGAATTCAGGCACTGCAGGACGCCCGCGACATCAAGCCGCCGAAGGAACCGGTCGAGGACCTCGTCGGCGCCTATGGGTGCAACATGTCGATACGCGCCAGCATGGTGCAGGATCTGCGTTTCGACGAACGCCTCGTCCTGTACGGCTGGCAGGAGGATACGGATTTCACCAGCCAGCTTCGCAGCCGCGGCCGCGTCGTGCGGGACAACCGGCTGATAGGCGTTCACCTTGGGGTGAAATCGGGGCGTGTCAGCGGCGAACGCTTCGGCTATTCGCAGATCGTCAATCCGGTTTACCTCATCCGGAAGGGCAGCGTTCCGGCCAACTACCTGCTGCCATTGCTTCTGCGCAACGTGCTGATGAACACCGTGCGCAGCCTCAAGCCCGAAAGCTACGTGGATCGCCGCGGCCGACTGCGCGGAAACCTTCTCGGGATGCTGCATCTGGCCCGAGGCCGGGTGGAACCCGAATACATTGTCGAACTCTAGCGGGAGCAGCACATGGCGCGGCAACTGACCAATCAACGCCGACGCGGCCGTCGTTCTGTCGCGATTTCGTTGCAGCACATCGGCACGGTCCAGTTCTTCCGCCTTCTCGGCGGGCTGCTGCTCCTGCTTTTCGCGATTACCTGCATCGCCACGGCCGCATCGGCGCAGGACTACATCCTCGGTCCTCAGGACAAGGTACGCCTGAAGGTCTACGAATGGCGTGCGAGCCGTGACGAGATCTTCGAGTGGACCGCGCTCAATGACGATTTCGCGGTGGGCGCGGACGGCACCATATCGCTGCCCTTCGCCGGCAGAATCCTCGCCAGCGGGCTTTCCCCGACTGAGCTGGCCTCCAAGGTCAGCGTGGCGCTGATGCAGCGCATGGGCCTCGGGAGGCGACCGGACGTGTCGGCGGAGATAATCGAGTTCCGGCCGTTCTACATCGTCGGGGACGTCGAGAACCCCGGTGCCTTTCCGTATCGGCCCGGCCTGAATGTCCTGCAGGCAGTGAGTATCAGCGGCGGCCTGCGAAGGGGCGACCAGGGCGCCAGGCCCGAACGAGAGATCATCTCCGGCCGCGGGGAGCTGGCGGTTCAATATGCGAGCCGGGCAAGCCTTCTTGCGCGGAAAGCCCGGCTGGAGGCGGAGATAGATGACGCGGACTCCATTGCCTTTCCGCCCGAACTCACTTCCCGGGCCGACGATCCCGCCATCGCCTTGCTGATGGACCAGGAGCGATCCATATTCGAGGCGCGTCGACAGGGAATGCAGACCCAGCTCCGCGCGCTGGAGGAACTGAGGGATTATCTCGACAAGGCTGTCGAGTCGCTGGAATCGCACCTCACATTCCAGGACCGGCAGGTTGCGTTGTCCCAGAAGGAAATGGAAAACGTGGCAGCCCTCGCAAAGAAGGGATTTGCCGCCGAAACCCGCAAGATGGAAGCCGAGCGTGCACTCGTCCGCGCGCAGAGCGACCGGCTCTCCGCGGAGACGAGCATAATGCGCGCCCGGCAGGAGAAGAGCCAGACCGAGATCGCCATCCTCGAACTTAGCATCAACCGCAAGAACGAGGTCCGGGCACAGCTTCGCGACACCCAGGCCCAGTTGGAAGAACTCGAGGCACGGTCCATGACAACGGCGCAATTGCTGAGCGAGTCCCAGCGCGTGGCGCCGCAGACCGCCGCCGGCGCAGTCGGCAAGGTCCGCCCGGTCTACATGATCGTCCGCACCGGAACCGACGGCTCGACAAAACGCTTTCAGGCCGGCGAAACGGACGCAGTGCGCCCCGGCGATGTCATCGAGGTTGAGATTCCGCTGGATGC
This sequence comes from Oricola thermophila, assembly GCF_013358405.1. Classification (NCBI taxonomy): domain Bacteria; kingdom Pseudomonadati; phylum Pseudomonadota; class Alphaproteobacteria; order Hyphomicrobiales; family Ahrensiaceae; genus Oricola; species Oricola thermophila. The sequence goes on along the minus strand of NZ_CP054836.1, from coordinate 1,113,144 downwards.
CTTCGGATACGGTGCCCCGCAGCTTCGCCCGTCGCCTGCCCTCGACATGACAATCGACGGAAATGCAGGGATCGCTGCGGAAGAGATCAACTGACCGGCGACCTGCCGGCCGCGTCAGCAGACAAGGCCACGAACGTATTGTGCGATCGCCAGCGACGAGGTCAGGCCCGGAGACTCGATTCCGAAGAGATTGACGAGTACGCCGGTGGAGTTCTCGATCGAAAAATCCGGGACCGCCATGTCGGCGATTTGGGTCCTGATGCCCGCATAATCGGGTTGCAGCGCACCTTCGGGTAGTTCAGGCCAGTAGCGCCGCACCGCTGCGGCAAACTGCTCCGCACGCTCGCCTGATACCGAATAGTCTATCCCGTCGATCCACTCCACGTCCGGCCCGAACCTGGCCTTCCCAGCAAGGTCGAGGGTAAGGTGAATTCCCAGGCCGCCCTTGACCGGCACGGGATAAATGAGCCGTCGGAACGGCGCCTTTCCGGCAAGCGCGAAGTAATTTCCTTTCGCATAGCGAATGGCTGGGATCGCCTTCGCCGGCAGTCCGGATACGGAAGCGGCGATCTTGTGGGCGGCCAATCCTCCGGCGTTCACGACTTGGCGGGCATGGAGCGTTACTGGGTCGGCGCCGCCGACGCGGAGGAGCATGCCGTCATCCCGGATTTCCCCGCCCTCCACGGGAGCCCGGAATGCGACCAGTGCGCCATGCGCCTCGGCATCGCCCTGCAGGGCAAGCATGTAGGCATGCGAATCGATGATCCCCGTGCTCGGAGACAGGAGCGCCGCCGTGGCGCGAACCGCCGGTTCGAGCCGGCGAGCATCATCCGCCCCGAGCATTTCGAGGTCCTCCACGCCGTTGCCCGCGGCATGGCGGGCAATCACTTCGAGCGTGGCGGTCTCGGTCTCGTCGGTCGCGACGACCAGCTTCCCGATCCTGCGGAACGGCACGCCCCTTTCCATGCAATAGGCATAGAGCATGTCGCGACCGGCCCGGCAGAACCGCGCCTTGAGACTTCCCTGCGGGTAGTACAGGCCCGCATGGATCACTTCGCTGTTCCTGCTGGAGGTACCGTTGCCGATGACGCGGTCGGCCTCGAGAACTAGAACCTCGCGTCCGGCCATGGCAAGGCTTCGCGCCGCCGCCAGGCCGACGACTCCGGCGCCGATGACGACGCAATCAACCTTTTCCGGCATTACCTGTCCGCGGAATGTTTCTCATCGGAGACCGGATACATGATCTCCTGAGCGGCAACCAGTACGTCCTGTTCGAGCTGCCTGAAATAGGCAAGCTGGCGCTCAAGGTGCTTCACGCGGTCGGCATAGTTCATGATGGTCTCGGTCAGGGCGCTGATCCTGCTGGAACCTTCCGCCTCGCCACCCTCGTTTTCCTCCGCCACAGAGGCAAAAGCGGCATCCGCGCTCACCTGGTCGTAGCGTTTCCTGAGGCCGTCCAGTTCCCTTGCCGCCTCGCTTTCGAGACGGTTGATAAACCGGCGAAGGCTCTCGAACCGGTTCTCGTCTGTCGACCGGTCTCTCGACCGGTTTCTGACCCTGAAGCTCGAAAAGACGTTCATGGAACCGTTTTCTGCGTTGCTCTTTGCACCATGCCCGCGACGGGCACGCGCCCCATCCGGGAATATGGATACCCTGACCGATCTGCCGCCCGAGCGCAAAATGCCGAATAGGCGTAGGCCGCGCGTCCATTCGACGATCCCGGAACGGCCGCCGGCAGTCGTGCCCGCCCCGCGCTCGCTGCACTGCGGCAGTTCGGTCCGGAGGCCCCGGACAGGACATGCCGTGCGGGATAGACCATTTGACGTAACGCCTCCTGCAAAAGCTGTGCAGCGTCGTCTCGCGTCAAGCGAATTCCCGGATTGCCGCTCCGCTGCACGGCTGTCACCATCCGCGCGGCCAGGAGGAGCCGATGTCCAGTCGCCCGTACCGATCCCCGTTTCGAACCCGCGTCAACACACTGATCTCGGCCGCCGCCATGCTGGCTTGTGCCGCGATGCCGGTTCTGGCCGACAGTGCGCGGACCGCTCCCGTAGGCCCGGGCGACATATTGGAAATCACGGTTTACGGCGACGAAAGCGTGACGCGTGCGTTGTCCGGGCGTTTCCGGGTCGGGGATGGAGGCACACTGTACTATCCGTTGCTGGGAAGGATCGACGTATCGCGGAAAAGCGCGACCGAAATCGGAGAAATCCTGCGCGACAAGCTGGAATCGCAGCTCCCGGTCATATTGTCCTCGGTCACCATCGCGGAGTTCGCACCGGTCTATCTTACCGGAGACGCGATCCGGACCGGCCCGTTTCCCTTCGATCCGGGAATGACGGTGCTGGACCTCGTTCTCGACGCGGGAGGCTTCATCCGGGACGACCTGACCGATGACCGGCGCACGCGGCTGGAAGAGGAACTGGCAAAGCTGGAACTTGAGCAGTTCTCGCTGCGCGTGCGACGCGCACGGCTTGCGGCGGAACTCGCCGGCCATCCGTTCGACACCGCCCCCTTCGAGGAAGATGCCGCACCCGTCGGCGCAGAGGGCATCCTGGAGGCGGAACGCGCGATTTTCGAGATGCGCCTGCGCACGCTTGAGTCGCGCGAATCCACCTACGAAGCCCAGAAGCTCGGCTATGAACAGGAAATCAGCTCCGTCGAGAAGGCCATTGCGTTGCACGACGAGGAGATCGGATTGATCGAACAGCAACTCGGGGCCAGGGAAACCCTCGCCCGAAAGGGATTCGCATCCGAATCGACGCTGAGCGACCTGAAGCGGTTGCTGACATCGGCCCGGCGCGATTCGCTGGAATTCCGGACCGCGCTGTTTCGCGCGCGACAGAACCGCCTTGCGGCCGACAGGGACCATGCTGAACTCAGGATCGAGCTGGACATGCAGAGCGTGCGGCAATTGCGCGAGGTGGAACTGGCGCTTGGCGAGAACGAGATCGCCCTGCGCGCGACCCGTGCCCTGCTGGACCGGTACCGCTCGGAGGCCACTGCGACGCGGAACGCATTCGGCCGTGTTCCCGACTACATCCTGATTCGACGCGACGGCGACGGCTTCACCACAAGCATCGTCGACGAATCGACGCCACTGATGCGCGGCGACGTTGTCAGGGTGACATTCCGGGAAGGCGAAACGGCGCGCGCAGGCGTTGCCGAACAGACCGCAATAAGGAAAGCGGAACTTGCCGTGTCGGAATGACGCGCAGCTCCCCGCAGGGAGAGGCCAGTTTCAACGATGTCATGAAAGAAATGGCGCGAGTGACGGGGCTCGAACCCGCGACCTCCGGCGTGACAGGCCGGCACTCTAACCAGCTGAGCTACACCCGCGCTTCCTTCGGCTCGACCGCCGAAGTGTGAGCGGTCAATTAAGCGGTTGCCCTTACCCTGTCAAGCGCGCGGAACGCCTCGCGGTACGATTTTCTGACAAAGTTTTTCACAGGGAAAAAACAAGGGGCCCGGAGAAAGACAAAAGCTTGCTTCGGGAAGAGATCCCGCTTAGATACGCGCGACGGTCCGGGCGGTTAGCTCAGCTGGTAGAGCGCTTCGTTTACACCGAAGATGTCGGGAGTTCGAGTCTCTCACCGCCCACCATCCCCCTCATCGACTTCCCGATCTCGAGATGCTGGCCACCCCGCATCATCGGACTAAGGCCGTAAGTGCCGCTGTATCGCGATTCCGGTATCGGCGTCGGTGACATGGGCACTCCGCCTCGCGAGTGCCTGCGCCCGCCATGGCTGAGACGAACTGGTTCCAAGTCACGGGCCCGTGAGCGCTCGCCTAAGCCGGATCCGACGACCCGGCGACCGATTCATCCTGCCCGATCCAGGCCTCGAAATCCGACAGGTGGGCGAAAGTCGCCGGACGAAGCTTGCCCCACTTGGTGGCATCGGCAACGAGGAACCGGCGCTGCGATCGCGCGATTGCCGCTTTCTTCACCGCCACCTCGTGAAAATGGAAACAGGTCACGCCCTCGGTCTCGTGAATGCCGGCGGCGGAGAAGAAGCCCTTGGTGATGTTGATCTCCCGAAGCATCTGCAGCGCGGTTTCCGAAGAGAAGGTTCCGCTTTCCGCATGGTAGACGCCGGCGACCATGAGCAGCGTCACCCCCTCGAGCCGGACCACGGATTCCGCGATGTTCATCGCCTGGGTTACGACGGTGACATTCGCGTTCTGCGGCACGTGGGGCGCGAGATGCTCCAGCGTGGAACCGGCGTCGATGAAAACCGTGTCCTCGGGCTCGATCAGCTTCGCGGCTTCCTGCGCGACACGGCGCTTGGCGATGGTATTGGTACCCTGGGCATGGGTCAGCGAATAGCGTTCGCCCTTCTCCTCGGCGAACATGATGTAACCGCCGAGACAAACAATGCCGTTCTCCCCGTCGCAGAGGTCGCGCCGGATGGTGATCTCCGAAGTGTCAAGCTGCTTGGCGGCATCGGCGATGTGCACGATCGCGCCGCCCTCGCACAACCTTTTCAGTGCGTCGATACGCGACGCCCGTCCGGATGGTCTGGCCACCTGTCCCCTCTCTCCAACCATGCAACTGTATGTCGCAGATGCACATCCGGGGCCACTTTTTTCAAGTGCAAACACGATCCCGGGGGTTGCAGTTATGATAGGAAATGATCATAACTCGCCATATCGATCAATATTCCCACCGGATATTGAAGCGATAATATCACCAAATGCCCTGCCTGCATCGCATGTCCGCAGGTGTTCCGGGCCAAGGAGGAGCTACTATGAAAACTTTGCTGGCGGCAGCTTCGGTTGCCCTGTCGCTCATGGCTTCGTCCGCCATGGCGGAGCCCATTGTTGACACCACCGACGTCAACAAGGACCTGATCGCCACCAAGGGCGACAAGAAGTACACCATCGCCACAGTGGTCAAGGTAGACGGCATTGCCTGGTTCGACCGCATGCGCGACGGCGTGAAGCAGTTCAAGGGCGACACCGGCCACGACGTGTGGATGGTCGGTCCGAGCCAGGCCGATGCCGCTGCCCAAGTGCAGATCATCGAGAACCTCATCGCGCAGGGCGTCGACGCAATTACGGTCGTTCCCTTCTCGGTGGAAGCCGTCGAGCCGGTCCTGAAGAAGGCCCGCGACCGCGGCATCGTCGTGATCTCGCACGAGGCGTCCAACCTCCAGAACACCGACTTCGACCTGGAAGCCTTCGACAATCTCGCCTACGGCGCCAATCTCATGAAGGAGCTTGGCAAGTTCATGGGCGGCGAAGGCAAATATGTCGCGACTGTCGGTTCCCTCACGTCCAAGAGCCAGATGGAGTGGATCGACGGTGCCGTCGCCTACCAGAAGGAGCACTTCCCGAACATGGAAATGGTCGGCGACCGTCTGGAAACCTATGACGATGCGGCGACCGACTACACCAAGCTGAAGGAGGCGATGACCACCTACCCGGATATCAAGGGTATCGTTGGCGCCCCCATGCCGACATCGGCTGGCGCAGGCCGCCTGATAGCCGAGAGCGGCCTGAAGGACAAGGTCTTCTTCGCGGGCACCGGTCTGCCGTCCGTGGCGGGCGAATACCTCGCCAACGGCGACATCCAGTACATCCAGTTCTGGGATCCGGCCGTTGCCGGCTACGCCATGAACATGCTGGCCGTTGCCGTGCTCGAGGGCAAGACCGACCAGATCAAGGCTGGTCTCGATCTCGGCCTTGAGGGCTACACCTCCCTCATCACGCCGGACGAAAGCCGTCCGAACCTGCTCTACGGCGCAGGCTGGGTCGGCGTGACCGCCGAAAACATGGACAAGTACGACTTCTGATCGTCCCAAGAAGCCGGCGTCCGCCTTCTCCGGCGGGCGCCTGCCCTGCCTGCGCGACAACCGCGCAGCGTCCAGTCCGAGCCTGCCGGGAAGACAATGTCCGAATACCTGATCGAGCTGAAGAACATCGGCAAACGTTTCGGTGGCGTGCGTGCCCTGGATGATGTGTCCATGAGCATCCGCCCCGGCGAGATCCACTGCCTTGCGGGCGAGAACGGATCCGGAAAATCCACCATCATCAAGGTCATGTCCGGCGTCTACACGCCGGAAGAAGGCCAGATCTTCATTGACGGCAGGCCGGTGTCGAGGCTCGACCCGATCAAGGCCGTGCAGAATGGAATCCAGGTCATCTGGCAGGATTTCTCGCTGTTCGGAAACCTGACGGTCGCCGAAAACCTGGCCCTCAACACCTATATTCTCGAAGGCCGCAGTCGCATGGACTGGGCGCGCGCCCGCAGGATGGCGCGCGAGGTCCTGACGAAGCTCGATGTAGATATTGATATCGACGCCGATGTCGAGACGCTGCCGACCTCCGGCAAGCAGATCGTCGCCATTGCCCGCGCAATCCTCGCCAAGGCCCGCCTCATCATCATGGACGAGCCCACCACCGCACTCACGCGACACGAGGTGGACTCGCTCTTTGCCATCGTTCGCGACCTGCAGGCGCAGGGAATCGCGGTCCTGTTCGTCAGCCACAAGATGCGCGAGATGCTCGAGATATCCGAACGGCTGACCGTGTTCCGGAACGGCAAGAAGGTCGCCGAAGGCCCGATGTCGGATTTCGACGAACCCGCTATCACGCGCGCCATGACGGGTCTGGAACTGGAGGAAGAACCCTACGTCGCGAACATCTCCCCTGGTGCAACGCCCGCGCTCGAAGTGAAGAACCTCTGCGTGCCTGGCATGATCGAGGGCATCGACCTGGATTTGCGTCCCGGCGAGATCGTCGGCGTTTCGGGTCTGATCGGATCGGGCCGCACGGAGCTGGCGCGAGCACTCTTCGGCATGGAGAACGCAAGCGCCGACCTGTTCAGGATCGATGGGCGCGACGTGTTCCCGCGCTCGGTGCAGGACGCCATAGATCTCGGCATAGCCTACGTGCCCGAGGATCGACTGAGCGAGGGCTTGTTCCTAACCCAGTCAATCGAACGCAACATGGTTGTCTCCATCATGGACCGGCTGAGAAAGGGCCTCTTCCTCGACCGTGGCGCCATGCGCGAGAAGACGGAGGAGATGTTCGCCTCCATGGAGATTGCCGCCCCGTCGGCGGATACCGCCGTCGGCAACCTCTCGGGCGGCAACGCGCAGCGCGTCATGCTTGGCCGCTGGCTCCTGACCGGCGCGAAAATCCTGATCCTTAACGGTCCGACCGTGGGCGTGGATGTCGGCTCCAAGGCCAAGATCCACAAGATCATCCGCAATCTCGCCCGGAAAGAAGGCCTGGCCGTCCTGATGATTTCCGACGACGTGCCGGAGCTCACGGGCAACTGCAACCGCATCCACGTCATGCACGATGGCCGCTTCGTCGCCCATTTCGAAAGCCCGGGCATGAGCGAGGAAGAAATCAACAACAGCCTGAAAACGCTGAAATAGGGCAGGCAGATGAAAAGGTTACAATCCACGGAAGCCGTGATCGCCATCGTCCTCGTCCTGGTGATGGTGCTGATCGGACTGGTCAACCCCGCATTCTGGGGCGTCGGCAACCTGTTCAGCCTCGCCAAGGCCAATGTTGTCATCGGTATAATGGCTCTGGGTGTGCTGCTGATCATGATCTCAGGCGGGATTGACGTGTCGTTCCCGGCCATCGCGGCTGCAGCACTCTACATCACCGTGCGCACGATGGTCGCGCTCGAATATGACGGCGTTCTGCTGCCTTTCATCGCGGCCTGCGTGATCGGCGTAGCACTCGGCGCCTTCAACGCCTTCATCATCGACCGCTTCAAGATGATCCCGCTGATCGTGACACTGGGCACGGCTTCCATCGTGCGCGGGCTGCTGCTGGGGCTTCTCGGCACCTCCATCGTCAACATCAACAAGATGCCCGACGAACTCATGGCGTTTGGCAGCAAGGAGCTCGTCACCGCCACGGCGTCGAACGGCGCGAATGTTGGCCTGACGGCTATGCTGCTGGTCTATGTGGCGATCGCCATCGTCATCCATTTCGTGCTCAAGCACACCATGACCGGGCGCTCCGTCTATGCCTATGGCGGTGATCCCGAAGCGGCACGCCGAGCTGGCGTTAACACGCGGCGGACGATCTTCTTCGTCTATTGCACGGCGGGCCTACTGGCCGGCTTCGCCGGCCTCCTGCACAGCTCGATGATCTGGCAGGCCAATCCGCGCGACTTCATGGGCCTTGAGCTCGACGTGATCGCGGCCGTTGTGCTCGGCGGCGCGTCGATCTTCGGCGGACGCGGTTCGGTGCTGGGCACCATGATCGGCGTGTTCACGCTGGTCATGGTCAAGAACTCGCTGATCCTGATGAAGGTGGACACCACCTGGCAGCGCGTGGTCGTGGGCGCAATCATCATCCTCGCCACGGCAATCACGGCCTGGCGCGACCGCAAGAAACTGGCTTGAGTGGGGGAACAAGAATGACCGCCAAGGCCGAAAACAAGCCTCTCCATCGCCGTCTGCTCGGCGAAGACGCCTCGATCATCCAGCTCGCGGTGACTACGCTGGTCATCTTCGCGCTGATGTCCGCGATGAATCCGGACAAGTTCCTGCGCTACTACAATTTCGAATCCATCACCTACGTGATGCCGGAGCTCGGCATCCTTTCCATCGCCATGATGGTGGCCATGCTGACGGGCGGCATCGACCTCTCCATCGTCGGCATCGCCAACCTGGCCGCCATTACCGCGGGCGTCTATTTCCGCCACCCGGCAGTGGCCGAGGCCATCGCGGCCGGCGGATCGGGCGTGATACTGCACACGATCATGGGCGTCCTGATCGCGCTGACCGTCGGATTGGCGGCCGGTCTGATGAACGGCGTTCTGATCTCGCGCCTGCGCATCATTCCGATCCTTGCCACGCTCGGCACGGGCCAGGTCTTCGCCGGCCTCGCGTTGGTTCTGACCGGCGGCCCGGCGATCGTCGGCTTCCCGCAGACATGGAACTGGCTCGGCACCGGCAAGTTGCTGGGAATCGCCACGCCTTTCTGGGTGCTGATTCTCGTGGCCGGCATCGTCGCGATGCTGCTGCGACGCACCCATCTCGGCGTCAACCTGATGCTGATCGGTACCAATGCCCGCGCGGCCGTTTTCGCCGGCATCAGAAGCTCGCGGATGATACTCTACAGCTATGCGCTGACGGGCGTGATGGCGGCGATCGCGGGCATCCTGCTTTCCGGCCGCACGAACTCGGCCAAGGCGGATTTCGGTGCATCCTACCTGCTTCAGGCAGTGCTGATCGCTGTCCTCGGCGGCACCAATCCCGCCGGCGGCAAGGGCAAGGTGCTCGGCGTGCTGCTGGCGCTCGTCGCGCTCATGTTCCTTTCCTCGGGCATGCAGATGATGCGCGCCTCCAACTTCATGATCGATGCGGTCTGGGGCGGCTTCCTCGTGCTCGTCATCGCAATCAACTATCTGAGGTCGCGGAAATGAGCACTGCAGGCAGCGAAACGAAGCTCCACCTTTCTCCGGATTTCTTCCCGGCTACCGGCGAAAGGACTCTGGTCGAGAACCACGCCTTCAGAATCACGACATTCCGCTATCCCTCTTCCGTCGAGGGCCTGCGCATCGAGAATGCCCGCGGCCGCGTGACGATCCTGCCATGGCTCGGCCAAATGATCTGGGAGGCGGTATTCGACGGGCGCAACCTCGGCATGGGCAACGAGTTCCCCTATCCGCGCCATGGGGATTCGATCCTCTCCACCTACGGTGCCTTCGCCTATCACGCCGGCGTTCTGCGCAACGGTACGCCCGGCCCGGAAGACACCCACCCCCTGCATGGTGAAATGCCCGTCCAGCGCATGGACAGCGCCCATCTCGTCTTCGGCGGCTCGGGCGACGACGCCTATGTGACCGTCGGCGGCCACGTGGAATACGTGATGGGCTTCGGCCCGCACTATGTCGCGCGGCCTACCGTGCGGCTTGCCGCGAATAGCGGGCTGCTGGATGTCGCGATGGAAGTGGAGAACCTTTCCGCCCACCCGATGGAGCTGATGTACATGCTCCACGCCAATTTCGACTTCGTGGCCGGAGCGACGATCCACCAGCCGGCAGGCTACACGCCGGAAGCGACCGTCGTGCGCCAGGCGATCCCGGGCCACGTCACGCCGTCTCAGGAATTCCTCGCACTTCTCGAGGACCTCAAGACGAACCCGGCGCGGATGCAGACGCTTGACGAGCCGGAACTCTACAGCCCCGAGCAGGTCTTCTACATCCGCGGGCTGAAACGCGACGATACGGGCCGCACGCGCCTTGCCATGGAACTACCGGACGGCGACGCCTTCTCCGTGGCCTACAACCCGGATGACTTCCCGCACTGCGTGCGCTGGATCCTCAATGACGGCGACGCGCAGGTTGCGGCCTTTGCCCTGCCCTCGACCTGCGAGCCGGAGGGATACACGGCGGAGAAGGCCAAGGGCCACGTGCGCATGCTGGCCTCGGGAGAGACCGTCCGCTTTCCCGTGCATCTCGGCTATCTGGACCGCTCGGAAGCCGCTGCCGCCATTGCCGATATCAAGACCTTCAGGAAGGACTGAGCCATGGACATTCAAGAACGTGCCGGCCGGATCGCCGTCGTCGGCTCCAACATGGTCGACCTGATCACCTACATCACCCGGATGCCCGCCCCCGGCGAGACGCTGGAAGCGCCGAGCTTCGAGATCGGCTGCGGCGGCAAGGGAGCCAACCAGGCGGTTGCCGCGGCCAAGCTCGGCTCGCAGGTAAGCATAGTCACGAAGGTCGGCGATGATCTGTTCGGTGACAATACGCTGCGCAATTTCGAAGAGCACGGCATCGACACGCGCCATGTTGCGAAGGTGGCAGGAAAGTCATCCGGCGTCGCGCCCATTTTCGTGGAGGAGTCCGGCGAGAACTCCATCCTTATCGTGAAGGGCGCCAATGCCGACCTTCTTCCCGCCGACGTGGACGCGGCAGAGGAAACGCTGCGTGAGGCCGATCTCATCCTCATGCAGCTCGAAGTGCCGCTAGAAACAGTGCGCCACACGGTGAAGCGTGCGGCCGAATGGGGCGTGCCGACCATACTCAACCCCGCACCGGCCACGCCGGAGCTCAATGTCGGTGACTTGCGCAGTCTCAGCTTCCTGGTTCCCAACGAGAGCGAACTTGCGCTACTTTCCGGTATGCCGACCGGTAGCGAGGAGGAAATCGCGTCTGCCGCCCGCAGCCTGATCGAACAGGGCATCGGCACGATCATTGTCACGCTTGGCGGGCGCGGCGCACGGCTCGTGACGGCCGATACGGTCACGCCAATCGACCCGGTGCGCGTGACTCCGGTCGACACCACCGGCGCGGGCGATGCCTTCATCGGCTCCTTCGCCCATTTCTTCGCCGCGACCGGCGACACGGAAGAGGCGCTCAGGCAGGCGGCGCGCTACGCGGCCCATTCGGTCGGACGGCGCGGAACGCAGAAGTCCTACGCCTCCGCCGAGGAATTCGCGTCTTTCTGCCAGGGTTTGAACCCCGCTGCATCACAAGGGACATCCAATGTCTGAAAGTCATGAACGAAATCCCGGCACGCCGCTCGAGCGCGGCTGGTTCGAGGATGTGCAGATCAACCGCTCGGCGGCCGAACGCCGGACCGCGCTGATCGCCAGCGGGCGCACGGTAAAGAAGAAGCATCAGGCCGCCTGGCTGCTGCGTGCCATACAGTGCATCGACCTGACCACGCTTTCCGGCGACGACACGCCCGGTCGCGTCCGGCGTTTGTGCAACAAGGCGCGCCAGCCGGTCCGCCAGGATATCCTTGATGCGTTGGGCGTCGGCGACATCGGCCTGACGACGGGCGCGGTCTGCGTCTACCCCACCATGGTGCCCCATGCCGTGAAGGCGCTGGAGGGGTCCGGAATCCCCGTTGCCTCCGTCGCAACCGGTTTCCCAGCCGGCCTGACGCCACTTCCCCAGCGACTTGCCGAGATTCGCTACGCGGTCGAACAGGGCGCCGCCGAGATCGACATCGTGATTACCCGCGAGCATGTTCTCCTCGGCAACTGGCAGGCGCTCTACGACGAGATCCGCGCCATGCGCGAGACCTGCGGCGAGGCACACATGAAGGCGATCCTCGCGACCGGCGAACTCGGTACCCTCACCAATGTCTACCGCGCCTCCATGGTGGCGATGCAGGCGGGTGCCGATTTCATCAAGACCTCCACCGGCAAAGAGCCGGAGAACGCGACCCTGCCGGTCTCGCTGACCATGGTAAGGGCACTGCGCGACTATCGTGACCTCACCGGCCACAATATCGGCTTCAAGCCCGCCGGCGGGCTGAGAACCGCGAAGGATGCCATGAACTGGCTGGCCCTCATGAAGGAGGAGCTGGGTGGCCCGTGGATGGAGCCGCACCTTTTCCGCATCGGCGCATCGTCCCTGCTCGCCGACATCGAGCGCCAGCTCGAACACAACGTCACCGGCCGCTATGCTAGCGCCGAGCACCACGCCTTAAGCTGAGGCCCGTCAGATGAACATCAAGGACATCATGCAAACCATGGATTACGGTCCGGCACCGGAGGCCACCACCGACGTGGTCGCCTGGCTGGAAGCACGCGGGCGCGCTTTCGGCCACTTCATCAACGGCAGCTTTTCCGGCGCCGAAAACGCGGATATCGCCGTGGAGAACCCGGCCAATGGCGAGACATTGGCACGCATCCCTGCCGCAGGCGAAGCAGAGGTGAATGCCGCCGTCGCCGCAGCCGCCAAGGCGTTTCCCGCCTGGTCGAAGCTCTCCGGCTTCGAGCGCAGCCGGTACCTCTACGCCATTGCGCGCGAGATTCAGAAGCGTGAGCGTTTCTTCTCGGTGCTGGAAAGTCTCGACAACGGCAAGGCGATCCGCGAGAGCCGTACGGCCGACATCCCGCTGGTCGTCCGCCATTTCTATCACCACGCGGGCTGGGCCGCTGCGGCGGAAACCGAGTTTGCGGACCATGAGGCACTGGGCGTCTGCGGGCAGATCATCCCGTGGAACTTCCCGCTGCTGATGCTGGCATGGAAGATCGCGCCGGCGCTCGCCGCCGGCAATACGGTCGTGCTCAAACCTGCCGATCTGACTCCGCTGACAGCCATCGCCTTTGCCGAGCTTCTGGTCGAGATCGGCCTGCCCAGGGGTGTCGTCAACATCGTGCATGGCGGGGCCGAGACCGGCTCCCTCATCGTGCGCCATCCGGACATTGCCAAGATCGCGTTCACCGGCTCGACCGCCGTCGGCCGCGAAATTCGGCGCGCGACGGCAGGATCGGGCAAGAAGCTCTCGCTCGAGCTTGGCGGCAAGTCGCCCTTCATCGTCTGCGCCGACGCCGATCTTGACGCTGCGGTCGAGGGCGTCGTCGACGGCGTCTGGTTCAACCAGGGCGAGGTCTGCTGCGCAGGTTCGCGCCTGCTCGTCCAGGAAGGCATCGCCGAGCGGTTTCTTGACAAGCTGCGCGAGCGCATGAGCCATCTGCGCGTCGGTGACCCGCTCGACAAGACCACCGACATGGGGGCCATCGTCTCCGCCGGTCAGAAGGCGCGCATCGAAGGGCTTCTCCGGGGCGCGGACGACGAGGGCTACCGCCTTGAGCAGGCATCCTGCCCCCTCCCCGAGAACGGCCACTTCATCGCGCCCGGCTTCTTCCCGGAAACGGATCCCGCCGCGACCGTCTCGCAGGTCGAGATATTCGGCCCGATCGCGGTCACGACAACCTTCCGGACCATCGACGAGGCGGTAGCGCTCGCCAACAACACGGCCTACGGCCTGTCGGCCTCGATCTGGTCGGAAAACATCAACGTAGCCACCGAGCTCGCGGCCAGGGTCAAGGCCGGCATCGTGTGGGTGAATGCCACCAACATGTTCGATGCCAACGCGCCTTTCGGCGGCATGAAGGAAAGCGGCTACGGACGCGAAGGCGCCCGGGAAGGCATGGCTGGCTACCTGAAGCGCAAGACCAGAAAGGCGGCCAAGGTCTGGAAACCGGCGGCGACGGACTTTTCCGCTGCACCGGTGACGGACGGTTCGGCGGATGCGCTGGTCGACCGCACCATGAAAAACTACATCGGCGGCAAGCAGGCACGGCCCGATGGCGGCGCGAGCTATGTCGTGCGCGGGCCGAAGGGCGACGTGCTGGGTCTCGCGCCCCTGTCCAACCGCAAGGACGTGCGCAATGCCGTGGAAGCCGCGCTCAAGGCAAAGGCGTGGGCCGCGAACGCGCATGGCCGCGCGCAGGTGATCTATTTCATCGCCGAGAACCTCTCGGCGCGCGCCGACGAGATCGCCGGGCAGATCAGGAAATTGACTGGTGCCTCGGCGGCACAGGCCGAGCGGGAGGTGCGCCAGACGATCGAGCGCTGCTTCTACTATGCCGGCCTTGCCGACAAGGATGACGGAGCCATCCACGCCACCAAGCCGCGTCACCTGACGCTTTCGCTCAAGGAGCCGGTCGGCGTGGTCGGCGTGCTCGCCCCGGACGAGGCGCCGCTTCTCGGGCTGATGTCGATGGTGCTGCCGCTGATCGCCACCGGCAACCGCGTCGTGGCGGTGCCGTCGGGCGCGCATGCGCTCATCGCGCAACCGCTGTTCCAGGTCTTCGACACCTCCGACCTTCCGGGCGGCGTGGTCAACCTGGTTACGGGCGAACGCGACGTGCTGGCAAAAACGATCGCCGAACACGACGCCGTGGACGGCATCTGGTATTGTGGCACGCAGGACGGCGCGTCGCAGGTGGAAGAGCTCTCCGCCGGCAACCTGAAGCAGGTCTGGACCAATGGCGGGCTTGCGCTCGACTGGAGCGACGATTCCGTTGCGCGCGGCCGCGACTGGATGGAACGCGCAACCCAGATCAAGACGATCTGGGTACCGTACGGCGCCTGACCGAACTCCGGCATGGAACGAGGTAACGGCTTGTATTTCATCGGCGTGGATGTCGGCACCGGCAGCGCTCGTGCAGGCGTGTTCGACGAGAAGGGAACGCTGCTGGCAGCGGAGAGCCATCCCATACGGATATGGCGCGAGAAGCCGCTGCACGTGGAGCAGTCGAGCGACGACATATGGGCCGCCGTGGCCTCATGCGTGCGCAAGGCGGTTGGCCAATCCGGCATCGGGGCGGAGCACGTCGCGGGTATCGGATTTGACGCCACCTGCTCGCTGGTCGTTCTCGACCGGCAAGGCGCCCCCCTCGCCGTCAATGCCGAGGGCGACAACGCGCGCAACATCATTGTCTGGATGGACCACCGAGCCACGCCGCAGGCGAAGCGCATCAACGAGACCGGCGCCGGCGTGCTCGACTACGTCGGCGGACGCATCTCGCCGGAAATGCAGACGCCAAAACTGCTCTGGCTCGCCGAGGAGTTGCCGCGTACCTTCGACGGCGCCGGACACTTCCTCGACCTGACCGATTTCCTCACCTGGCGGGCCACGGGCAGCCTGTGGCGTTCCACATGCACCGTGACCTGCAAGTGGACCTACCTCGCCCATGAGGATCGCTGGGATCCCGACTATTTTCGCCAGGTCGGCCTCGGCCGGCTGGCGGATGAAGGCTTCGAGCGGATCGGCAACCGCATCTGCCCGCCCGGCACCGCAATTCCCGGCAGCCTGCGCGACACGGCAGCGGACGAACTCGGCCTCAACCCCGGTACCGCGGTGGCCGTGGGCCTGATCGACGCCCATGCCGGTGCATTGGGTACGCTTGGCGCCGAAGGGCTCGACGGAACGCTTGAGCAGCGCCTGGCCTACGTTTTCGGCACCTCCGCCTGCACGCTCAATGTCGGCGCGGAACCGGCCTTCGTCCCGGGCGTGTGGGGACCATACCATTCCGCGCTGGTGCCCGGCCTGTGGCTGAACGAGGGCGGCCAGTCGGCGGCAGGAGCGGCCATAGACCACCTTGTGCGCCAGCACGGCCTCGCGGCCGAAACCGGGAAGAAGGCGCAGGCGGAAGGCATGGGCCTGACGGCCTGGCTGGAACGACGCGCCACCGCGCTGCTGCGGCAGCGTTCCTTCGGCGAGATCGTGGGTGGCCTGCACGTGGTCGCCGAGTTCCTCGGCAACCGCGCGCCCTTCGCCGATCCCGATGCCCGTGCAGTCATCGCCGGCCTGGACATGGCCCAGGACGAGGAAAGCCTCGTGCGCCTCTACCTCGCCGGCGTCGCTTCCATCGGATACGGATTGCGCCAGATCGCGGAAACCCTGCGGGACAAGGGCGCCGACCTGAAACAGGTCGTCATCAGCGGCGGTGCGGGCCGCAGCCCGCTTGTCCGCCAGATCCTCGCGGATGCAACCGGCCTTTCGATCGCGACCTGCGCCTCGCCCGAACCGGTGCTTCTCGGCTCCGCCATGACGGCGGCCGTGGCCGCCGGCCACCAGCCGGATCTGCGCACGGCCATGAGTGCGCTTTCACGCATGGACCAGGCAACAACGCCCGACCGGGAACAGGCACCCCTTCACGCGCGACGCTACGACGCCTTCACCGCCTTGCAGGACATGGAGCGCAGGCTGCGTCAGGACGCGTTCTGATACCCGCCGGCGGGGAAGCTGTCGGTCCCTGCAAACGGGCCGCTAGACGCCCGCCTTCCTTCTGGCGCCCCACCAGGTGCGAGCCAGCGGCGCCCCGCCGACAAATGCAGCCTCTCCGAGTTCGTCCTGGATTCGCAGGCACTCGTTCCATTTCACCATTCGCTCGGAACGCGAGAACGAGCCGACCTTGAGTTGGCCGCCCCCCAACCCCGTTGCCAGGTGGCTGATGGACACGTCCTCCGTCTCGCCCGAACGGGCCGAGACGACACTCCCCCATCCCAGCCCGTCCGCTGCGCGGAAAGTCTCAATGCTTTCGCTAACCGTTCCGGCCTGGTTGACCTTGATCAGAACCGCGTTGCAGGCGCCCTGCTCCGCAGCCTCGCGCACCAGTACTGCATTGGTCACCAGGTAGTCGTCGCCGATAATCTGCACACGATCGCCAAAACGGCGGGTGAACTCGGCCATGCCTTCCGGGTCGTCCTCGGCCAGGGGATCCTCGATAGAGGCGATCGGATAGGCATCCAGCCAGCGACCCAGCATCTCGATCTGCCCCGCGCTATCCATCTCGCGGTCTTCCAGCGCCAACCGGTAGCGCCCTTCCCCGCCGAATTCCGAGGCCGCGATATCAAGCGAGATCACCACCCGTTCGCCCGGCTTCTCGCCCGCCTTCTCTATCGCGGCGACCAGCGTCTCGAGCGCTTCCTCGTTGCTGTCGAATACCGGCCACCAGCCGCCCTCGTCTGCAACGCCCGCGACACGGCCCTTCGCCGCCATGATCTCGCCGGCGGCAAAGTAGATTTCGGACGTCACCTCCAAGACCTCGTCGAAGCTGGAGGCGCCGGGGACCATAACCATGAAGTCCTGTATATCGACACGGCGCCCGGCATGGGCGCCGCCGCCGAAAATCTGGATTTCGGGCAACGGCAGGCTCGGCGTACGGCCAAATTCGTCGGCCACGTGCCGCCACAGCGGCTTGCCGGCATCGGCAGCAGCGGCATGCAGGACGGCCAGCGAAACTGCGACGGTAGCATTGCCCCCGAGCGTATCCTTGAGCGGCGAAGGATCGAGCGCTAGGATCGCGGCATCGACCGCCGCCTGGTCGTTGGCCTCCATTCCAGCCAGTGCCGGAGCGATCCGGTCCCGGACCGAGGTCAGTGCTCCCTGCACGTCACGTCCACCGAGCCGCGTTCCTCCATCGCGCCGCTCGATTGCCTCACGCGTGCCCCGCGATGCCCCTGCGGGAGCGATCGCACGGCCCAGAACGCCGTTGGCGAGTTTGACATCGGCCTCGACCGTGGGCCTGCCACGACTGTCCCAGACACGGCGGGCGGTGATGGACTGGATTTCGGTCACGCGGTTTCCTCCAGGCGACGGGTGATCTGATCTGTGAATTCGGCAAGGGTCCTCGGCGGCGTGCGCAGCAGGTCGAGCGACAGCGCCCGCAGGCGCGCACGCTCCGTCTCGTCCAGGTATTCGACCGGCGACTTGCCATCCACGCGGGCCAGCATCAGCGCCGGCAGCAGGTCGCAGACCCGCGCCTCGAGCGCAGCGGGATCTTCCCAGGCAACATGCGGGCGATAGGCAGCCCAGAGCCGGCCGACGGAAGCCAGCAGGTCGGGCCGGATCGCGGGCATATGCAGCGCCTTGATCGTCAGGTGGTTCAGGCAGAACGCCAGGTCGAAACTTGCATCACCCATGGTCGCGCATTCGGCGTCCAGCAGAGAGGGTGCCGAACCCCGGAAGAGGATGTTCTTGGGGCTGACATCGCCGTGGACCAGCACTGCATCGGCCTCGTAGAGCGAGGAAGCCAATCGGTTCAGCCGCCCGGCGTGTTCGGGATACGCCTTGGCGGTGTGGAGAAGATAGGGATCCAGCCGCAGGGCATGAAAATCGTCACGGTTCGCAAACGACGCCCGGTCGAACCCGGCCGCGGTCGATGCCGCGTGTATACGCCCCAGGAGCGCGCCAAGCGCCGCCGCCTCGCCGTCATCCCGGCGCCCGGCAAGAAGCCCGGCCTTCCACAGCCAGGCATCGCCGCCGGAAATGAATTCCATCGCGAACCCATGCAGGCGTTCGGAACGTCCGTAGAGCCGCGGCGCCGTTTCGGGGGCGACCTGCGCGGCAACGCGCAACCATTCATATTCCGCGCGGTTGCGATGCACGGGCGCACGCCAGTCGGCGGCCACTTTCAGCTTCGGCAGTGCGAACTTCACCGCAACGCTGCGTCCGGGCAGATCGACGCGGGCGATGTCGCTGGCGACCCCGCCGCTCAGAGGCTCGATCGCGCGAATTTCCTCCGGCCGGGCGAGGCCGATCTCGGCCAGAAGCTGCTCCGCGCGCTCGCGCAATTCCGTTTGCACGGCGAATTCTCCCTGCTATGTTCACGTGAACATCTATCGACTGCACCGAAACCCTGTCAAGCAGCGAACCGCGAATTGCAAGGACAAGGGAAAAGAGGGGCCGAATGACACGCGTCACGATCAAGTCCATCGCAAGGGATCTCGGCATTTCCCACATGACGGTATCCCGTGCATTGTCGAACCACCCCAACGTGCAGAAGGAAACGCGCGAGGCGGTGCTGAAACGCGCCGAGGAACTGGGGTATGTGCGCAGCAGCGCGGCCGCGGCCATGCGCGGCGAAGACACGCGCATCGTCGGCCTGCTACTCCCCAACATCACCAACGAGTTTTATGCCCGCTACGCCAATGCTCTCGCGCTTGAATGTGACAGGCGGGCCCTGCATCTGATCATCCACCTGACGAATGACGATATCCGACTTGAAGCCGAGGCCCTGCGGCGCCTACGCGAGGTGCAGGCCCGTAGCGTGGTCATGGTCCCCGCGCCCGGCGAGGTCGATCCCGCCCTGCCCGCGGACATGCGCGCCATCCAGTTGATTCGCCGCCGGACCGAGGGCCCCGCGATCCTGGTCGATGACTCGGACGCGCTCACGGCTGCGGTTCTCCAGCTGGCCCGGGCCGGTCACGCTCGCATTGGCTATGTCGGCGCAGTTCCCTCTCTCTCCTCGGGCCACAACAGGCGCGCAGCCTACCGGGCCGGTCTCGCACGCGCGGGACTGCCCTTCGATACGACGCTCGAGGTGACCGGCGCTCCGACGCACGAACTCGGACGAACCGGCGCAACCCGTCTCTGCGAGGCTGGCGCCGATGCGCTCGTCTGCGGCGGCTTCGAAATCGCAAGCGGCGCTCTCGCCACCTGGCTCGAGCACACTGAGGGTGGGAAGCGGGTGAGCTTTGTCGGCTATGGCGATACCGCCTCCTATCCGTGGATTCGCGACGGCATCGCGTCAATCTCCGTCCCCGTGGAAGCGCTCGCCGGCCGCACCGCCGCCCTGCTGGCCGGCGAACTCGCACCGGATGGTCCGGACCACGGGTTTAAGGCGGAATTCGTCGTCCGTGGCAGCGCGAATTGACCCCGGCGAGCGGATAAGGAGGGCATGAGCCGCCGCCTGCGTGATGCTGCGCACATCTCGACCCGCCCGCATGTGCAGAATGGCGGCTACGAATTTTCCTCTTTTGCCGGAAATTACGCTTCGTTCATGCTATTGGCGCACTACAGGCCGTAACAATCCGACATCTCCGATGAGCCGCGCATGATATTCCCGCCTCGCCTCCGAAGGTCCGTTCTCCTCATTCTGCAATCGCTGATCCTGTCCGCGTTTCTTGCCGCGTGTACCACATCCGGTGTGCTGGAGATCGCCGAGCCGGAAGCCGAGCCGGACAAGTACGCCGCCATCGTCGTCGACGCGAAGGACGGCTCGATACTGTATTCGGTCGCGGCCGACAGGAAGCGCTACCCCGCGTCGCTCACCAAGATGATGACGCTCTACCTGCTGTTCGAGGCGATCGACAGCGGGCGGGTTTCCAAAACGACGCAAATCCCCGTCTCCGCCACCGCCGCCCGCAAGCCGGCTTCGAAACTCTACCTGAAGGCCGGAAGCACGATCGACGTAGACACCGCTATCCGCGCGCTCGTGGTCAAGTCCGCCAATGACGTGGCAACCGCCGTGGCGGAATATCTCGCCGGCAGCGAGGAAAACTTCGCGCGGCAGATGACAGCAAAGGCGCGCCGGCTCGGCATGACCGACACGGTGTTCACCAACGCCTCCGGCCTGCCTGATTCCGGCATGACCACGACGGCGCGCGACATGGCGCTTCTCGGCCTCGCGCTCCGGCGCGACTTCCCGCATCACTACGGCTATTTCTCGCTGCGCAGCTTCGAGTTCCGCGGCAAGCAGATCCGCGGGCACAATCGTGTGCTTGAAATGGTTTCCGGCGCGGACGGCATAAAGACCGGTTACATCCGCGCATCCGGCTACAATCTGGCTGCCTCGGTACGCCGGAACGGCCGCTCCCTGGTCGCCGTCGTCATGGGCGGCAAGACCGGCACCGCCCGGGACGCCCACATGGCGCAGTTGCTGGCGGCAAGCTTCAACCGCTCGCGCCGCCGCTGATACCTCCTCCATGCAACGAAAAACCGCGATCGCCAATCAAGGCGATCGCGGTTCGCATGAAGTCGCGATGGACCTCTTAGCCGTTGAGGGCGTCTTTCAGGCCCTTGCCGGCGGAGAACTTTGCAACGCGCTTTGCCGGGATCTCGACCGGCTGACCCGTCATCGGGTTGCGGCCTGTCGTGGCGGCGCGCTGGCTCACCGAGAAGTTGCCGAAACCGAGAATGCGCACGTCACCGCCCGATTTGAGCGTGCTGGTGATCGTTTCGAACAGGGCATCGACAGCCGAAGCCGCTTCGCCCTTGCCCATTCCCGTCTTTTCGGCGACTGCCGCTGCGAGTTCGTTCTTATTCATTGTCATAATCCTTCTCAATCGAATCGGTAGGCTCCCGCCGTGATCCGACAAGCCGACCGTGAACAGGCGGACCATAGAGGGATTCGCGGTCCAGCCGAAGTGAAATGGCGCCAAGAACCCCGGAAATCCAAGGAAAAACGCCGCATTTCTGCGGCGTTTACAAGTTTTCGGGAGTGTTGCGGCTCAGTGAGCCACATTCGGCAGACTATCGTCCTCGATAGCGGCGACTTTCCCGCCGACCGATTCGAGCTCCTCGTTCCACTCGATCGGCTCCGGAACCCTTGTCAGGGCGTGCTCCAGGACCTGCCCGATGCGTCCGACCGGGATGATTTCCATCTCGCTCTTCACGTTTTCGGGGATGTCGGCGAGATCCTTGACGTTGTCCTCGGGTATGAGAACCGTCTTGATGCCGCCGCGCAGTGCCGCGAGCAGCTTCTCCTTGAGACCGCCGATCGGCAGGACGCGGCCACGCAGGGTGATTTCGCCGGTCATGGCGACATCCTTGCGCACCGGAATGCCGGTCAGGACAGAGACGATGGCCGTCGCCATGGCGATACCCGCCGACGGACCGTCCTTCGGCGTCGCGCCCTCCGGAACGTGGACGTGAATGTCACGCTTGTCGAAGAGCGGCGGCTTGATGCCGAAATCGACGGCGCGCGAACGCACATAGGATGCGGCAGCCGAAATCGACTCCTTCATCACGTCGCGCAGGTTGCCCGTGACCGTCATCTTGCCCTTGCCGGGCATCATCACGCCCTCGATCGTCAGCAGTTCGCCGCCGACCTCGGTCCAGGCAAGACCGGTGACGACACCGACCTGGTCCTCGCCGTCGATCTGGCCGAAGCGGTAACGCGGCACGCCCAGGTAGTCGTCCAGGTTTTCCGCCGTGACCTCGACCGTCTTCTTGTCCGTCCGCAGGATCTCGGTGACGGCCTTTCGCGCAAGCGTCATCAGCTCGCGTTCCAGGTTGCGCACGCCGGCCTCGCGCGTGTAAGTGCGGATGACCTCACGCAGGGCGTCGTCGGTAATCGCAAACTCGCCGTCCTGGAGGGCGTGGTCTCGGATCGCCTTGGGCAGCAGGTGCCGCCGCGCGATCTCCACCTTCTCGTCCTCGGTGTAACCGGCGATGCGGATGATCTCCATGCGGTCCATCAGCGGCGCCGGAATGTTCAGCGTGTTCGCCGTGGTGATGAACATCACGTCGGACAGGTTGTACTCGACCTCGAGATAGTGATCCATGAAGGTCGAGTTCTGTTCCGGATCGAGCACCTCCAGCAGGGCCGATGACGGGTCGCCGCGGAAATCCATGCCCATCTTGTCGATCTCGTCGAGCAGGAAGAGCGGGTTGGACTTCTTCGCCTTCTTCATCGACTGGATGACCTTGCCGGGCATCGAGCCGATATAGGTACGGCGGTGACCACGGATCTCGGCCTCGTCACGCACGCCGCCGAGCGCCATGCGCACGAACTCGCGGCCGGTCGCCTTGGCGATCGACTTGCCGAGCGAGGTCTTGCCGACACCGGGCGGGCCGACGAGGCAGAGGATCGGCCCCTTCAGCTTGTGCTGGCGCTTCTGCACGGCGAGATACTCAACGATGCGCTCCTTGACCTTCTCCAGGCCGTAGTGATCGGCGTCGAGAACCTCCTGGGCCACGTCGAGGTCGTACTTGACCTTCGACTTCTTGTTCCAGGGGATGGACAGCATCCAGTCGAGATAGTTGCGCACGACGGTGGCTTCCGCCGACATCGGGCTCATCTGCTTGAGCTTCTTCAGCTCCGCCTCGACCTTCTCGCGCGCTTCCTTCGTGAACTTCGTCTTGGAGATGCGCTCTTCCAGTTCGGCAATCTCGTTGTGGCCGTCCTCGCCATCGCCGAGTTCCTTCTGGATCGCCTTCATCTGCTCATTGAGATAGTACTCGCGCTGCGTCTTCTCCATCTGGCGCTTGACGCGGCTGCGGATCCGCTTCTCGACCTGCAGGACGGAGATTTCCGCCTCCATGTGGCCGAGCGCCTTCTCCAGCCGTTCCTTGACGCTGGCGGTCTCGAGGATGTCCTGCTTCTCCGAGATCTTGATCGACAGGTGGGAGGCAACCGTGTCCGCGAGCTTGGAGGGCTCCTCGATCTGCGTCACCGCGGCAACGATGTCCGGCGAGATCTTCTTGTTCAGCTTGACGTAGTTCTCGAACTCGTGGACGACCGAGCGCGAAAGCGCGGACAGTTCCACCGCGTCCTCTTCGGGCTCGCTGATCGGAACCGCGTAAGCCTCGAGATGGGAGTCCCGGTCGGAGTAGCCCCGGATCTGCATGCGCGAAACGCCTTCGACGAGCACCTTGACGGTGTTGTCGGGCAGCTTCAGCAACTGCAGCACGTTGGCGACGGTTCCGTAGCCGTAGATCCCCTCGGGAGCCGGGTCGTCGTCGCCGGCATCCTTCTGCGTCGCCAGCAGGATCTGACGGTCGTTCTCCATCACGTCCTCAAGCGCGCTGATCGACTTCTCGCGTCCCACGAAAAGCGGCACGATCATGTGGGGGAAAACAACGATGTCGCGCAACGGCAGGACGGCATAGAGCCCGTCAGCGCCGCCCGCTGCTGTTTTCTTATCGGCTTCAGCCATACGTTTTCTTCCTTTCGATGCCTTGTCGGCTATTGCTGCCTCTTTCCGTGCCCTTCGGCCCCGGTGCGAGGTTTCCCCCAGTAAGTGGCTCCCCGCAGGCCGGATTTCAACGGTCCGGACGGGCGGAATCACAAACAAGTCTCGCCCCGTTGCATCGCCACTTCAATGGGAGAATGCGCCGCTACAACGGAAAAAGGCCGGTTCCCCGGCCTTTTCGATGCAATCATGTCTGCCCGCGGTCAGGCCGAGGCATTTTCCTTGTCCTCGGCGCGATCCGCGTAGATGTACAGCGGCCGGGCGCTCCCCGAAACCACCTCCTCCGAGATCACGACCTCGCGGACGCCTTCCAGGGCCGGCAGCTCGAACATCGTGTCGAGCAGGATCGCCTCCATGATCGAGCGAAGGCCGCGGGCGCCCGTCTTGCGCTCGATTGCCTTGCGGGCAATGGCGCGCAGCGCGTCCTCGTGGAAGATCAGGCTGACCTCCTCCATCTCGAACAGGCGCTGGTACTGCTTGACCAGCGCATTCTTCGGCTCGGTCAGGATCTTGACCAGCGCGTCCTCGTCGAGATCCTCCAGCGTCGCCAGGACCGGCAGGCGGCCGACGAATTCCGGGATCAGGCCGAACTTCAGCAGATCCTCGGGCTCGACCTGGCGGAACAGTTCACCGGTCTTGCGGTCCTCGGGCGAGTCCACCGTCGCAGCGAAGCCGATCGAGGTCTTGCGGCCGCGGTCGGCGATGATCTTGTCGAGGCCGGCGAAGGCGCCGCCGCATATGAACAGGATGTTGGCCGTGTCCACCTGCAGGAATTCCTGCTGCGGGTGCTTGCGGCCGCCCTGTGGCGGAACGGAGGCCACCGTCCCTTCCATGATCTTCAGAAGCGCCTGCTGGACGCCCTCGCCCGATACGTCGCGGGTGATCGAGGGATTGTCCGACTTGCGGGAAATCTTGTCGATCTCGTCGATATAGACGATGCCGCGCTGGGCGCGCTCGACATTGTAGTCGGAGGCCTGCAGCAGCTTCAGGATGATGTTCTCGACATCCTCGCCCACATAGCCGGCTTCCGTCAGCGTCGTGGCGTCGGCCATGGTGAAGGGGACGTCGATGATGCGTGCCAGGGTCTGGGCGAGCAAAGTCTTGCCGCAGCCCGTCGGGCCGATCAGCAGGATGTTCGACTTCGCCAGCTCGACGTCGTCGTTCTTCTCCGAGTGCGCCAGGCGCTTGTAGTGGTTGTGCACCGCGACCGACAGGATCCGCTTGGCATGCGGCTGGCCGATCACGTAGTCGTCGAGGACCGCGAGAATTTCCTGCGGGGTCGGAACACCCTCCTGGCTCTTGACCATCGAGGACTTGTTCTCCTCGCGGATGATGTCCATGCACAGTTCGACGCACTCATCGCAGATGAAGACCGTCGGCCCCGCGATCAGCTTGCGCACCTCGTGTTGGCTCTTCCCGCAGAAAGAGCAGTAGAGGGTGTTCTTGGTGTCGCCACCGTTGCCACCGCCACTGTTGCCAACCTTGCTCATGCCTTTTCCTTTCAGCGGATTGCCTGGCCCGTTCCTTGCGGGCTGCCGGCAATCCCGACTTTGATCTTGCGACGCGGCCAGAACGACCCACACACACCGTCACAAAGGCTTCAATTCATATTCGTACACATATCCGCGCCGTGTGCAACGATTCGACAATATCCTTACGGTTCCCTTACGCCCGGTGCGGTTCGGGTCCGGTACGGACATTTCCGCCGCCTGCGCCGTCCGGACCGAGCCGGCCGGCACCAGGCGATGCGCGGACGGGTGCTACGACTCCTTGCCTTCCGCCTCGATCGAGTCGCGCGACTCGATGACTCGGTCGATCAGGCCGAAATCCTTGGCGGCCTCGCCGGTCATGAAGTTGTCGCGTTCCAGCGCGCTCTCGATCTCCTCGTACTTGCGACCGGTATGCTTGACGTAGATCTCGTTGAGCCGGCGCTTCAGTGCCTCGACTTCCCTGGCGTGGATCAGGATGTCCGTCACCTGGCCCTGGTAGCCGCCGGAAGGCTGGTGGACCATGATGCGCGAATTCGGCAGCGAGAAGCGCATGTCCTTGGCGCCGGCGGCCAGGAGCAGCGAGCCCATGGACGCCGCCTGGCCGATGCACAGCGTGGAAACCGGCGGCTTGATGAACTGCATGGTGTCGTAGATCGCGAGGCCCGATGTAACCACGCCGCCCGGCGAGTTGATGTACATCGAGATCTCCTTCTTCGGATTCTCCGCCTCGAGCCACAGCAACTGCGCGCAGACGAGCGAAGCCATGCCGTCCTCGACGGGTCCGGTGATGAAGACGATACGCTCCTTGAGAAGGCGCGAGAAGATATCGTAGGCGCGCTCGCCCCGATTGCTTTGCTCCACGACCATCGGAACAAGGTTCATTGCGGTATCGATCGGATTGCCCATGTGCTCTGTAACCTTTCGGGGATTTCGTTCGTGACGCGCAAGGGGCATTGCGCTGGGGAATCGGCTCTGTTCGCCCCATAGATAGGGCGCGCATGCGACACTTCGCAAGTCACGCCGTCGTGTAAACCTTAATACGGCAAAACTGTGAACAATCAGCCCTCGGCGCGCATCCATGCCCGCAACGCGGCAAAGTCGCGCACGGCAACGAAATCGGCGACCCGGCGTCCGACGGCCGCGCCGAACTTGTAGCCGTGGCCCGAGCAGGCCGAGACGACGAGGCAATTGTCCTGCTCCCGCACGAAGAACCGCTCGTCGGGGGTGAATGTATAGGCGCAGGTGACGACGTCCAGGACCCGGTATTGTCCGATGTCGCGCATCGGCGGTGCGAAGAGATCGCGCACGATCTCGCCCTCGCCCTCCTCCGGTTCACGATTGGCATCGGCATCGGCGTTCGGTCGCTTGTGCAGCCCGGAGCCGAACTTCAGCCCGCCATCGCCCGAAGGTGGCAGAATGTAGCCGTCCGTCTCCCCGCCGACATCGAGGATCACCGGCGCCCCGGCCCAGGCGTCCTTGAGATGGGCCGGCGGGTCGAGATAGACGACCGCCGTGCGATACGCCGTCAGGTCGGTGGCGAGGTCGGGGAACAGCTTCGTCACCCATGCACCGGCGGTCACGACGACGTAATCCGCCTCGATCCTGCGCCCGTCCTCCGTGGTCACCGTGGCGTGCGCCGGATCGACCTCGGCAACCTTCATGTTCTGGCGCAGCATCACGCCGTTCGCCTGCATCCACGCGGCCATGTCGAAGGCGATGCGGCGGCTGAGCAGCGCCCCGCCCTCCGGCGAGTGGAAGGCGTAGCGGATCGTGTCCGGATCGAGAAACGGCCAGCGTTCCGCGGCCGCGCCGGGATCGAGCACCTCGCATGGCCATCCGCCCTCCCGCAACCCGTTCAGGTAGTCCTCGGCCTCGTCGCCCGGCTCGCGGCTCACGGCCATGAAGCCGCGCGGGTCGAGATGGCTTCGCCCGAGATCGGCCCACAGCTCGTTCCAGGCCTCGTAGGCCTCCGAGATCGCCGCGCCGTAGCCGGAACCGGCGCCATAGGCGCGCCGGATGATGCGGTGATGGTCGCCCGATGCGCCCATCGGGTTGGGAACCGGCCCCTGCTCGAACAGCATGACCTGGTGTCCCCGCTTCGACAGCGCCCAGGCCACGGACAGGCCGGCGATGCCGGCGCCTACGACGGATATTCTCATGGCAAGCCCCTGCTATCTGCTGCGGCGGAATTGAACCGTTCCGGCGCCTTGATGCAAGAGGCCCGGACGAGGCACCGGCAGTGTCAGCAGACCTGCACGCCGCATTCCCGGATCGTGAACACGGTCTCCGGCTCGGTCAGCGCAGCATCGAACTGCCGGCCGTCGCGGCACTGGGCGCGGGCCTCGAAGGTCTTGCGCCCGGCAAGCTCGCCCTCGCGGATATTGACGTAGTAGTCCACCGTGCAGCCCTCCTGGTCGGCAAGCTGATCCGCCAGCCTGTCCAGCCAGGCCGGATCGGATGACTGGGCGAAGGCGGGCGAAGCGAGGATCAGTGCCGCTGCCGCGGCGATCGAAGCGAAACGTGGCATGCGAACCTCCGGAATGAACAACCGGCGAAAGCCTAGCAGCTTCCGCCGGCATGCCCATTGTGGCAGATCAATCCGTCCGAAAGCCCGCTGCCTGTCCCCGAAAAGTGAGACGGCGCGGGTCGCCGGGCCCGCGCCGCGCGAACTCCTGCCGAAGCGGCCTCAGGCCTTGGCCAGCGCTTGGTCGATGTCGGCGATGATGTCGTCCACGTTCTCGATGCCGATGGACAGGCGCACCACGTCGTTGCCCGCGCCCGCCGCCTCGCGCTGCTCGTCGGAGAGCTGGCGGTGCGTCGTCGAGGCGGGATGGATGACCAGCGTGCGCGTGTCACCGATATTGGCGAGATGCGAGATCATCTCCAGCCCCTCGACGAACTTCACGCCCGCCTCGTAGCCGCCTTTTACGCCGAAGGTGAATACCGCGCCGGCGCCCTTCGGGCTGTAACGCTTCTGCAACTCGTGGTTCGGGTGGCCCTTGAGTCCCGAATATTCCACCCAGGCGACCTTCGGGTGGTCCTTCAGGTGTTTCGCCACGGCCTTGGCATTGTCGCAGTGGCGCTGCATGCGCAGGCCGAGCGTCTCGATGCCGGTCAGGATCAGGAATGCGTTCATCGGCGCGATCGCCGGGCCGAGATCGCGCAGGCCGAGCACGCGGCAGGCGATGGCGAAGGCGAAGTTGCCGAAGGTCTCGTGCAGCACGATGCCGTTGTACTCGGCGCGCGGCTTCGAAAGCATCGGGTACTTGTCGGAAGCCGACCAGTCGAACGTGCCGCCATCGACGATCACGCCGCCCATCGAGTTGCCGTGGCCGCCGAGGAACTTGGTCAGCGAGTGCACCACGATGTCGGCGCCGTGTTCGATCGGACGCACCAGGTAGGGCGAGGCCATGGTGTTGTCTACGATCAGCGGGATGCCGGCGTCATGGGCGACTTTCGCCACCGCCTCGATGTCGGTCACGAAGCCGGCCGGGTTGGCGAAGCTCTCGATGAAGATCGCCTTGGTCTTCTCGTCGATCTGGCTGGCGAAGCTCTCCGGGTCGGCGGCATCGGCCCAGCGAACCTCCCAGCCGAAATTCTTGAAGGAATGGCCGAACTGGTTGATCGACCCGCCATAGAGGCGCCGCGCGGCGACGAAATTGTCGCCCGAGGTCATCAGCGTGTGCATCACGATCAGCTGCGCGGCATGGCCGGAGGCGACGGCGAGCGCGGCAGTACCGCCCTCCAGCGCTGCAAGGCGCTCCTCCAGCACGGCCTGGGTCGGGTTCATGATGCGGGTGTAGATGTTGCCGAAGGCCTGCAGGCCGAACAGCGAGGCGGCGTGATCCGCATCGTTGAAGACATAGGACGCGGTCTGGTAGATCGGCGTGATCCGCGCGCCCGTCGCCGGGTCCGGCTGCGCGCCGGAATGGATGGCCAGTGTGTCGAAACCGGGTGTACGCTGGGACATGGTCCTCTTTCCTCCTGAAAAGTCGAGCGAGGTTGTGACGGGGAACGCCTGCCCTGTCAAAGAGGAATTTTCCTATATATCGCCTCTCGCGGGAACGGATTTGCCCGCGATCATTGGCGGCGAATGCCGAAGCTCTGGAAACCGGAGCGCAGTTCGGGGCGCCGGGCACTGATCTTGCCCGAGTTCACCCCGGTCCATCCGATCTCGCCGGACAGCCGGCCGTATTCGATCTTCGGGCATCGGTCCATGACAACCCGGATGCCCCTTTCCTCCAACCGCGCTGCGCTCGCGTCGTCGCGCACGGAAAGCTGCATCCAGACGACCTTCGGCAGCGTGTCCATCGCCAGGATCTCGTCTGTGATGCCGGGAACGGCAGCGGAAGCGCGGAAGATGTCCACCATGTCCACCGGCTCCGGCAGGTCCGCGAGCGACGCAACGACCGGCCGGCCGAGAATTTCCTTGCCGGCATGGCCGGGATTTACCGGGTACACGTCGAAGCCCTTGTCGAGCATGTATTTCATCACGAAGAAGCTCGGCCTCACCTCGTTGGCCGAGGCGCCGACCACGGCGACGGTCTTCACCGAGGTCAGGATGGAGCGGATGTAATCGTCGGAATAGGAGTCGTGGTTCATGCCCGACCGATACCACCGGTCGGGCATTTTGTCGCCTGCGCTTAGCGTCGCGGTCACGCCGGCTCCTGCATGGCCCCGTTTCCGCCTTTTTCCGGCTCCGGAACCTCCCTCGCCGGAATGCCCGGTAACGCGGTCCACCGGCAGAATGGCAAGCGGAGCCGGCAAATGTCTTCCCGCTGCCGCTTCGCCGCGGCAATGCTCAGAACCGCCCTCGCAGCCCGGCGCGCAGGTCCAGCGTCACGACGCTGTCGGTACCCGCCCCGACCTCGAAACCGGCATTGAACGTCCGCCCGCCCGGCATCACATGCGCCGCATCCACGCCGACAAAGCCGCGCGCGACATCCTCATCCGTGCCGGACGCGAAGGATATGCCGGTGCCGAGAAGGTCGGCATCGACATCGTCTCCCCGGTGGAAGATGCCGTCCACACCCGCCCGGAGCGACACGCGCTGCATGTCGCCCGCGTCGTCACGGTCGACCAGCGCGGTCTCCACCTGCGCGCGCAGGTCGAAGACGTGGTGAACGCGGCTGTCCACCGTCAGCGCCGCGGCGGAACCCGTCTCCGCGTAGCCGTCCAGGTAGATGCCGGTATAGCGCGCCCGCAGGCTCGGCGTGAACGTCGTGCCCGCAACCTCGTGGCTCCCGCCGACTGTCAGCGACGGGCTGGCAAAGACGCCCGCATAGCTGGCCGTGGCCGTCTCGATGCCGCCGGGCGCCAGGTTGTTCAGCACCTGCCGGTCGCTGTCGTTGAAGGTCACGCCGCCGGTCAGCGACAGGTCGGCGAAGAACGCCCCCGCATCGTGGCGGGCATAGGCGCCGCCGAAGATGCCGGTCATGCCCACCACCGTCGCGTCGTTGTCCTCGGCGAAGCGGCCCGCCAGGCCGCCCGCGAACAGGCCCGCCCTGGTCGAGGCCGACACCTCCCGGTCGAAGCCGACAACGACGCCGCCATGCAGCTGGCCGTAGCCGGCCTCGTTGCCGCTGGCGGACCGGCTGCTCATGCCGCCGAAGACATCGCCCCACCAGCCGGCCGCGGACGTCCCTTCGTCGCCGCCACCCGCGACGGGGAAGTAGGACGTCACGAAGGACGGGGCCGAGGAGGAGACGGGGCCGCGCATGCGCCGGTCGAGCGAATTGGCGAGGGCACCGGTCGCCCCGGCGATCATGGACGGGGCGGCCGCGAAGCCGACCGGGTCGACGACCGCCACGACACCGCCGCTCACCACGAGGGGCTGCCCGCCCGCATCGACGGTCGCGGGCATGCCCGTCACCGTAAGTGCGGTGTTCAGGCCGGGGCCGATGTTGAGCGTCGCGGTGCCCGGGTCGGCGAACTCGACCCCGCCCCGGATCACCGAACCGGCGAGCAGGTTCAGCGTCGCATTGCTGCCCTGCAATTCAAGGGCGTTGTCCTGCTCGCTGGCAATCGTACCGCTGTTGGTGACCGTGGCGCCGTCGGCGGTGCTGAGAACACCGGCTGCACCAGCGCCTGTCACGACGATCGTGCCGGTATTGCCGATCGTCGCATCTGCCGCCTCGGACAAGATGCCATACGCCAGATCGCCCGACGTTTCGACCGCGCCGGAATTGAGAACCACCGCATTTGCACCATGAGACCAAATGCCGTCTGCGTTATCACCCGACGTCGAGATCGTGCCGGAATTGGACACCGTTGCGTTGGCGCCCGACGAATCGATGCCCTCCGCGCTATCACCCGACGTTTCGATCACGCCGGAATTGTCGATCGCCGCATTGGCGCCATCAGACCAGATGCCTTCCGCCGAAAGGCCCGAAGTCCTGATCGTACCGAAATTGCCGATAACCGCATTTGCACCATGAGACCAAATGCCGTCCGAGTATAATCCCGACGTTTCGATCGCGCCGGAATTTTCGATCTCCGCATCTACCCCCTCGGACGCAATACCGTACGCCGAATTACCGGACGTTTCGATCGTGCCGGAATTGAGAACCACCGAATCTGCGCCGAAATGGTAGATGCCCATCGCCCAGTCGCCCGAGGTTGCGATCGTGCCGGAATTGCCGATCTCCGCACCATCGCCCCCGGAAGTGATTCCGGACGCATTTCCGCCCGAGGTTTCGATCACGCCGGAATTGGAGATCACCGCATCATTGCCCCCAGATAAGATGCCCATCGCCCATTCGCCCGACGTTTCGAGCCTTCCGTGGTTGGCAAGCGACTGACCGTTCTCATTCATGCGGACAGCGTGGTGGTTATCTCCCGCCGTCGATATCGTGCCGCCGGCCTCGACGGTGCCGACGTCGCCCGGGTCGGACAGCGTTTGCGTCATCGTCTCCGTCTGCCCGTCGACAATGGTGAAATCGGCGGCCATCGCCGCCCCCGGCAGCATCAGCGCGCAAAGGGCCGATGCAGGCCACAACTTCAAATCAAGCTTCATTCGCTCCATCCGGATGCTGTTTGATCGAACGCCTGATGCCCGCAGTCAAAATGACGCGTCCTTATAATATATCTCAACCCACAATTGAACCCCCGCGAGATGCAACCGCAGCAGGAGGGGCCCGCAAGACAGCGCCGACAACGAAAAAGCGGGCCAAACGGCCCGCTTTCTATTCCTTGTCATCCACGCGCAGCGAGTATCGTCAGAAGCGGCCTCGCAGCCCGGCGCGCAGGTCCAGCGTCACGACGCTGTCGGTACCCGCCCCGACCTCGAAACCGGCATTGAACGTCCGCCCGCCCGGCATCGCATGCGCCGCATCCACGCCGACAAAGCCGCGCGCGACATCCTCATCCGTGCCGGACGCGAAGGATATGCCGGTGCCGAGAAGGTCGGCATCGACATCGTCTCCCCGGTGGAAGATGCCGTCCACCCCCGCACGGAGCGACACGCGCTGCATGTCGCCCGCGTCATCACGGTCGACCAGCGCGGTCTCCACCTGCGCGCGCAGGTCGAAGACGTGGTGAACGCGGCTGTCCACCGTCAGCGCCGCGGCCGAACCCGTCTCCGTATAGCCGTCGAGATAGATCCCGGTATAGCGCGCCCGCAGGCTCGGCGTGAACGTCGTGCCCGCAACCTCGTAGTTCCCGCCGACCGTCAGCGACGGGCTGGCAAAGACGCCCGAGTAGCTGGCCGTGGCCGTCTCGATGCCGCCGGGCGCCAGGTTGTTCAGCACCTGCCGGTCGCTGTCGTTGAAGGTCACGCCGCCGGTCAGCGACAGGTCGGCGAAGAACGTGCCCGCATCGTGGCGGGCATAGGCGCCGCCGAAGATGCCGGTCATGCCCACCACCGTCGCGTCGTTGTCCTCGGCGAAGCGGCCCGCCAGGCCGCCCGCGAACAGGCCCGCCCTGGTCGAGGCCGACACCTCCCGGTCGAAGCCGACAACGACGCCGCCATGCAGCTGGCCGTAGCCGGCCTCGTTGCCGCTGGCGGACCGGCTGCTCATGCCGCCGAAGACATCGCCCCACCAGCCGGCCGCGGACGTCCCTTCGTCGCCGCCACCCGCGACGGGGAAGTAGGACGTCACGAAGGACGGGGCCGAGGAGGAGACGGGGCCGCGCATGCGCCGGTCGAGCGAATTGGCGAGGGCACCGGTCGCCCCGGCGATCATGGACGGGGCGGCACCGAAGCCGACCGGGTCGACGACCGCCACCACACCGCCGCTCACCACGAGGGGCCGCCCGCCCGCATCGACGGTCGCGGGCATGCCCGTCACCGTGAGTGCGGTGTTCAGGCCGGGGCCGATGTTGAGCGTCGCGGTGCCCGGGTCGGCGAACTCGATCCCGCCCCGGATCACCGAACCGGCGAGCAGGTTCACCGTCGCATTGCTGCCCCGCAGTTCAAGGGCGTTGTCCTGCTCGCTGGCAATCGTGCCGCTGTTGGTGACCGTGACACCGTCGCCCCAAGACATAACGCCATTCGCGCCGTTGCCGGTCACGATGATCGTGCCGGCATTGGAAATCACCCCAGCGTCACCATCAGAGTAGATGCCATGGCCATCTTCGCCCGACGTTTCGATCATGCCGGAATTGGAGATCACGGCATCGTCACCCCAAGACCAGATGCCCCAAGTCTCTTCGCCCGACGTTTCGATCATGCCGGAATTGGAGATTACCGAAGCGTCGCCTCTAGACCGGATGCCATCACTCCACCTGCCCGACGTTTCGATCGTGCCGGAATTGGATATCACCGCATCGGCGCCGAAAGACGCGATACCAACCGCCTCATCACCCGACGTTTCGATCGTGCCAGAATTGAAGATCTCCGCAGCGGCACCTTCAGAGTAGATGCCATAGCCTTCTTCGCCCGACGTTTCGATCGTGCCAGAATTGAAGATCTCCGCAGCGGCACCTTCAGAGTAGATGCCATAGCCTTCTTCGCCCGACGTTTCGATCGTGCCGGAATTGGAGATCAGTGCATCGGCGCCTTCAGACCAAATGCCATAGCTATCATAGCCCGACGTTCCGATCCTGCCATCGTTGGACACTGACTGGCCGTCATCCTGCATCCAGACAGCGTCCTCGGAATTTCCCGCCGTCGATATCGTGCCGCCGGCCTCGACGGTGCCGACGTCGCCCGGGTCGGACAGCGTTTGCGTCATCGTCTCCGTCTGCCCGTCGACAATGGTGAAATCGGCGGCCATCGCCGCCCCCGGCAGCATCAGCGCGCAAAGGGCCGATGCAGGCCACAACTTCAAATCAAGCTTCATTCGCTCCATCCGGATGCTGTTTGATCGAACGCCTGATGCCCGCAGTCAAAATGACGCGTCCTTATAATATATCTCAACCCACAATTGAACCCCCGCGAGATGCAACCGCAACAGGAGGGGCCCGCAAGACAGCGCCGACAACGAAAAAGCGGGCCGGAAGGCCCGCTTTCTATTCGTTGTCATCCACGCGCAGCGAGTATCGTCAGAAGCGGCCTCGCAGCCCGGCGCGCAGGTCCAGCGTCACGACGCTGTCGGTACCCGCCCCGACCTCGAAACCGGCATTGAACGTCCGCCCGCCCGGCATCACATGCGCCGCATCCACGCCGACAAAGCCGCGCGCGACATCCTCATCCGTGCCGGACGCGAAGGATATGCCGGTGCCGAGAAGGTCGGCATCGACATCGTCTCCCCGGTGGAAGATGCCGTCCACACCCGCCCGGAGCGACACGCGCTGCATGTCGCCCGCGTCGTCACGGTCGACCAGCGCGGTCTCCACCTGCGCGCGCAGGTCGAAGACGTGGTGAACGCGGCTGTCCACCGTCAGCGCCGCGGCCGAACCCGTCTCCGTATAGCCGTCCAGGTAGATGCCGGCATAGCGCGCGCGCAGGCTCGGCGTGAACGTCGCCCCCGCAACCTCGTAATTCCTGCCGACCGTCAGCGACGGGCTGGCAAAGACGCCCGAGTAGCTGGCCGTGGCCGTCTCGATGCCGCCGGGCGCCAGGTTGTTCAGCACCTGCCGGTCGCTGTCGTTGAAGGTCACGCCGCCGGTCACCGACAGGTCGGCGAAGAACGCCCCCGCATCGTGGCGGGCATAGGCGCCGCCGAAGATGCCGGCCATGTCCACCACCGTCGCGTCGTTGTCCTCGGCGAAGCGCCCCGCCAGGCCGCCCGCGAACAGGCCCGCCCTGGTCGAGGCCGACACCTCCCGGTCGAAGCCGACGACCGCACCGCCATGCAGCTGGCCGTAGCCGGCCTCGTTGCCGCTGGCGGACCGGCTACTCACGCCGCCGAAGACATCGCCCCACCAGCCCGCGGCGGACGCCCCTTCGCCGCCACCGGCGACGGGGAAGTAGGACGTCACGAAGGACGGGGCCGAGGAGGAGACGGGGCCGCGCATGCGCCGGTCGAGCGAATTGGCGAGGGCACCGGTCGCCCCGGCGATCATGGACGGGGCGGCCGCGAAGCCGACCGGGTCGACGACCGCCACCACACCGCCGCTCACCACGAGGGGCCGCCCGCCCGCATCGACGGTCGCGGGCATGCCCGTCACCGTGAGTGCGGTGTTCAGGCCGGGGCCGATGTTGAGCGTCGCGGTGCCCGGTTGACCGAACTCGATCCCGCCCCGGATCACCGAACCGGCGAGCAGGTTCACCGTCGCATTGCTGCCCTGCAGTTCAAGGGCGTTGTCCTGCTCGCTGGCAATCGTGCCGCTGTTGGTGACCGTGGCACCGTCGGCGGTGCTGAGAACACCGGCTGCACCAGCGCCTGTCACGACGATCGTGCCGGTATTGCCGATCGTCGCATCTGCCGCCTCGGACAAGATGCCATACGCCAGATCGCCCGACGTTTCGACCGCGCCGGAATTGAGAACCACCGCATTTGCACCATGAGACCAAATGCCGTCTGCGTTATCACCCGACGTCGAGATCGTGCCGGAATTGGACACCGTTGCGTTGGCGCCCGACGAATCGATGCCCTCCGCGCTATCACCCGACGTTTCGATCACGCCGGAATTGTCGATCGCCGCATTGGCGCCATCAGACCAGATGCCTTCCGCCGAAAGGCCCGAAGTCCTGATCGTACCGAAATTGCCGATAACCGCATTTGCACCATGAGACCAAATGCCGTCCGAGTATAATCCCGACGTTTCGATCGCGCCGGAATTTTCGATCTCCGCATCGGCACCGGAAGACCGGATACCATAGCCAGATATGCCCGACGTTTCGATCGTGCCGGAATTGAGAACCACCGAATCTGCGCCGAAATGGTAGATGCCCATCGCCCAGTCGCCCGAGGTTGCGATCGTGCCGGAATTGAGAACCACCGCATTTGCACCATGAGACCAAATGCCGTCTGCGTTATAACCCGACGTCGAGATCGTGCCGGAATTGGACACCGTTGCGTTGGCGCCCGACGAATCGATGCCCTCCGCGATATCACCCGACGTTTCGATCACGCCGGAATTGTCGATCGCCGCATTGGCGCCATCAGACCAGATGCCTTCCGCCGAAAGGCCCGAAGTCCTGATCGTACCGAAATTGCCGATAACCGCATTTGCACCATGAGACCAAATGCCGTCCGAGTATAATCTCGACGTTTCGATCGCGCCGGAATTTTCGATCTCCGCATCGGCACCGGAAGACCGGATACCATAGCCAAATATGCCCGACGTTTCGATCGTGCCGGAATTGCCGATCTCCGCACCATCGCCCCCGGAAGTGATTCCGTGCCCTTCTCCGCCCGAGGTTTCGATCACGCCGGAATTGGAGATCACCGCATCATCGCCCCCGGATAAGATGCCGGACGACCGACCGCCCGACGTTTCGAGCCTTCCGTGGTTGGCAAGCGACTGACCGTTCTCATTCATGCGGACAGCGTGGTGGTTATCTCCCGCCGTCGATATCGTGCCGCCGGCCTCGACGGTGCCGACGTCGCCCGGGTCGGACAGCGTTTGCGTCATCGTCTCCGTCTGCCCGTCGACAATGGTGAAATCGGCGGCCATCGCCGCCCCCGGAAGCATCAGCGCGCAAAGGGCCGATGCAGGCCACAACTTCAAATCAAGGTTCATTCGCCCCATCCGGATACAGTTTGATCGAACGCCTGATGCCCGCAGTAAGAATGCCTCAACCGCATAGACCAATGCAACCCCTGATGGAACCGCATTTGCAGCACAACCGGCTTGGTGCCGCGGGCAGCCTTCCGGCATGGAAAATCACTCGCGAAACGGGTGGCAGGACCTGGTGTCGCCCGAAAAGGCGGGATTCCGTGTTGACGGAGAGTGCGAAGACAGGTGGCGGGAAGGAAGGCCCTCTCCGGCCCAGCATTTTCCCGATGACCGACACGCCAGGGCGTACATCCGGCGCGATCACGGTCCGGATCTCGGGCGGCTCGCGGGCCTGCCGCTGCGCACGCCCTGGCCGGCCGCACCCGATTGCCGCACCGGAAGCCGACCTGTGCCGATCGACCGAAGCCAGGTCAGCCCATCGAATTTCCGTTGTTTCCTTGGGAAGGCATTGGAGCGGGTAGCGGGAATCGAACCCGCATATTCAGCTTGGAAGGCTGCTGCTCTACCATTGAGCTATACCCGCTCGCGGGATCGTCTGCCGGCCGGTGGTGGAGGGGGTTGGATTCGAACCAACGTAGCCATAGGCAACGGATTTACAGTCCGTCCGTTTTAACCACTCACGCACCCCTCCATGTTCCGGGCCGGAGCACTGCGACCTTGCGGCCGCGATGCGCCTTATGGCGGGACCGTTTTTTCCTGTCAACACGTTGTGTTGCATTTTCCCCGCCGCGACGCCCCGGGAGGCGCCTTTCCGTCAATATGGTGATCGCATTGGCGATTCAAATGGGCTATGGCCACCCCATGAGCGAGAAAAAAACCACCCGGACCGGCAAGGACAGCCACTATGCGCGCCTGCGCCGCGCCCACCGCGACACGAAGCCCCCGTCCCCCGGGGACGGCCGTGTCGTGCTCTACGGCCTGCACACGGTGCGCGAGGCCATGCGCAACCCGCGGCGGCGCCCCGAGCGCCTGCTCGTGACGCGCAATGCGCTGGCCCGCCTCGATCTGGACGCGGAGACGCTGGAACGCTGCCCCGTCGAGACCGTCGAGCCGAAGGCGATCGACCGGCTCGCCGGCGAAGGTGCCGTCCATCAGGGCGCCGCGCTCGAGACCTGGCCGCTGAAGCCGAAGCCGCTTGCCGCGCTGGGCGACACCGGCCTCGTCCTGGTCCTCGACCAGGTGACAGACCCCCACAATGTCGGTGCCATCATGCGCTCGGCCGTTGCCTTCGGCGCCGGCGCGCTGGTCACGACCGCGCGCCACAGCCCGGTCGAGTCGGGCGTGCTTGCCAAGGCGGCTTCGGGCGCGCTGGAACACATCGACCATATCGAGGTGCGCAATCTCGCCGAATCGCTGGAAACGCTGAAGAAGGCCGGCTACCTGACGGTCGGCCTCGATTCCGAGGGACCCGAGATCCTCGAGCGCACCGCGAGGGGCACGAGGATCGCGCTCGTCCTCGGCGCCGAGGGCAAGGGGCTGCGGCAGAAGACGCGGGAGACCGTCGATTACCTCGCCCGCCTCGACATGCCGGGAGCGATCCGCTCCCTCAACGTGTCCAATGCGGCGGCGCTGTCGCTTTATATCGCGAGATCGCACCTTGCCGGCGGCGCGGGCGGCTAGGTGGATCTCAGGCTATCGGGATTTTGCGTGCGCGAGCATAAGGAGCGACAGACCATGAACGCCCCTGCCCGCTGGTCGACCGTCGTCGCGGCTTTTCTCGCCGCGCTCTGGCTGCCCGCCAGCCTGGGCATGACGCCGGACGCGAGTTGGCTCCTCACCGTCGCAGAGCGAACGCTCGACGGCGAAATC
This sequence comes from Oricola thermophila, assembly GCF_013358405.1. Lineage (NCBI taxonomy): Bacteria > Pseudomonadati > Pseudomonadota > Alphaproteobacteria > Hyphomicrobiales > Ahrensiaceae > Oricola > Oricola thermophila. Next base: position 1,073,847 of record NZ_CP054836.1, on the reverse strand, counting down.
CTCTACCGCGACATTCTCGAATACAATCCGCCCTTCTCCGTCTGGATCTACACCGGCCCGGCATTCGCCTCGGCGTTGACGGGCCTTTCGAGCGAAAGCTTCCTCCATCTTCAGTTCGCGCTCGTCTTCTGGCTGTCCTTCGTCCTCTCGGCACTTATCCTGCGCGCCGGCGGACGGCTTCGACCGACCGAATGGCGGATCATGGCCCTGGCATGGGTCCTGATGTTTGTTCTCTTCCCTTTGCAAACCTTCCTCCAGCGCGAACATTTCGCCATCATGGCGCTGATGCCTTGGCTGGCGTTGCAGGCCGCGCGATGGGAGAAAGTCGGCCGGTTTCGTGCCAGCCCGTGGATGATCGTGGCCGGCGGCGTGTCTTGCAGCCTCATCGTGCTGAACAAGCCCTATTACGTGCTCACCGTCGTCGTACCTGTCGCCGCTATGGCGCTGCATCAGCGTTCGCTGCGTCCGTTCTTCCATGTCGAGAATCTGATCGGCGGCGCCATTGCGCTGGCCTATGGCGCGTACGTCCTGCGTTTTCACGCCGATTATTTCGGATTGCTCAACGAAACCCTCCGGACAGTCTATCTTCCGGTTCGCACGCCGGAAGCCGACATCCTGTTTCGCGCATGCGCCGCGGCAATCGTCGTCGCGCTCGCCGCGTGGAGGACGCCGGCCCACTGGCCTGCGGAAACGGTTATGCTGACCCTGTCCGCCATCGGCCATCTCGCCGGCACGGTCGTGATGGGCAAGACCTTCACCTATCACGCGCTTCCTGCAATGGTCATGCTCGGCTTTGCCTTCCTCGCGCTGGTGGCGGACGACTGTCGCCGCAATGACGACAAGCCGGCCCGGGGCACCCCCCGGCCGTTTTTCAAGGCTTTCGCCGTTTTCCTCGTCGGGAGCGCCTTCACGCTGACTTCGATGGTCTTCCTGCGCGGCGAGGCATCCGATCCGCACCTGCTCGCCTATCTGCGTGATCGCCATCCCGGCGCCAGCTATGTCAGCATCTCGCCGAGCTACGCCGACAGCCATCCGCTGGTAAGGCTTGCCGGGGGCTCCTATGTGGGTCCGAACGCCGCGATGCCGGCTCAGTCCTACGGCGACATCCTGATGGCCAGAAGGCCGGACATGAGCGCTGCCGATCGCGCGCGAATCCGCGTTGAGATCGACAAGGAGCGCCGCGCATTCGCCGATGCGATAACAAGCCGCCAACCCGACATCGTGCTCGTTTCCGAGCGCTTCACGCGCGGGGAAAATCCGGCATGGACGGCCATTGCAAGTACGGATGCAATCGGGGAACTCTATCAACAAGAAACGCGAATCGGCGATATAAGAATTCTTGTGCGCAAACCGGCGGCCCCTTCCGGGGACGCTTCATGACCCAATTTGGCCCGAATTGTGGCATTAGGGTCGCGCGATGCGGCCCGGAAGGCCACACTGCGAACCAGTTTCTGACGGAAAGGAACCCAACATGAACAAGGCGGCAATCGCGGCAATGGCAGGCATGCTGGCCTTCACGGCGGCCTGTACGACGACCGACCCCTATACCGGCCAGCAGAAGGTGTCGAACACCGCGGGCGGCGCGGCCATCGGCGCCGGCCTCGGCGCCATCGCCGGTCTTGCCGCCGGCGGCGACGATCGCCGCAATGCCCTGATCGGCGCCGGTGTCGGCGCGCTGGCGGGCGGCGCGGTCGGCAACTTCATGGACCGCCAGGAAGCCGAGCTGCGCGCGCAACTCGCATCGACCGGCGTCTCGGTCACGCGCGTCGGCAACAACATCGTGCTGAACATGCCGTCCAACATCACCTTCGCCACCGACCAGGACCAGGTGATCCCGGCCTTCTACGCGACGCTCGATTCGGTCGCCATCGTGCTGAACAAGTACAACCAGACGCTGATCAACGTGTACGGCCACACGGATTCGACCGGTTCGGACAGCTACAACCAGGCGCTGTCCCAGCGCCGTGCCAACTCCGTGGCCAACTACCTGGCCGGCCGTGGCGTCAACCCGCAGCGCATGATCGCCCAGGGCTTCGGCGAGAGCCGCCCGGTCGCCGACAACTCGACCGAGGCCGGACGCGCGCAGAACCGCCGCGTCGAGATCCAGATCGTTCCGCTGAGCTGACCGGCTCCGCGTCGCGAAACGAAAAGGGCGGCTCCGGCCGCCCTTACCTTTTGCCATCGAGTTCGCCGGCGTCCCTCGCCCGCATTTCCTCGATGTCGTCGGCGATCAGCGCCAGGTGCTGCTCGATCAGCGAAAGATTGGCGATCAGCCCGCAGACAAGCGCCGCGGCAACCACCCCGCCGACCAGCCCCATGCCCGCGCCGAAGGTCAGGTTCTCGCCGCCGAGCCACGCCATCCTGTAGCCCAGGTAGCTCCCGGCCCCGACGAGGACGGCGGCGATCGCCGGGTTGAGCGTTTCGAGAAGTTCGGCGAGAAAGCGGGAAAACCACATGGCAAGTCTCCTGGCGTCGGGGAAGCGGCCCGAACCTGCTTAGCCCGCGCCGCGAGGCCCGGCAAGCGGGCGCCCCTACCCGGCCCTCGCATCGGCCCGCGCGGGGCCGACCGATGCGGGCGCTAGATCGCTCAGGCGAAGACGAAACCGTCCATCAGCTTGCGCGCGGTGCGCAGCACGCCGGCGGATTCCACGTTGCCGTCGCCGTCCAGCGTCGCCACCACGGAGAACTCTCCGGTGGGGTGCTCGACCGACAGCGTCTTGGGATTGCCGTCGGGGATATTTGCCAGCCGCGCCGCCGGACCGGCCTTGAGCAGGCAGGCCGTGCCGACGCTAACTGCGCCGAGAACGCCGATGGCCTTGTGGCAGCGATGCGGGATGAAGGTCCGCGTCGAGATGCAGCCGCCATTGCGGGCTGAACTGACCATGGTCATTTTCGGCACCGACTTTTCCTTCACGTCGCCGAGATTCATCAGCGGCCCCGCCTTCAGCCGGATCGCCTCGAGCCTTGCGCGCAGCTCCTCGTTGGCCTCCAGCTCCTGCGGCGTCTCCTGCCCGGTGATGCCCATGGCCTCGGCCGCCAGTATCACGCAGGGCATGCCATTGTCGATCATCGTCACCTCGACGCCGTCGATGGTGTCGCTCTCGTTGCCCGTCGGCAGCAGCGCGCCGCAGGACGAACCGGCCGTGTCTTCGAAGATGATCGGCTGCGGCGCCGAGGTGCCCGGCACGCCGTCGATGCGCGCATCGCCCTCGTAGTTCACCTTTCCGCCGGGCGTCGAGACCGTGGCGATGGCCAGCTGGCCCGTGTTCTCCATGTAGATGCGCACGTCGGTCGTGCCGTCCTGAGCCGCCACCAGGCCGCGCTCGATGGCGAAGGGGCCGACGCCGGCAAGGATGTTGCCGCAGTTCTGGGCGTCCGTGACGATCGCCTGGTCGACGAAGACCTGCAGGAACAGGTAGTCGACATCGGCGCCGTCCCGCTCCGACTTCCTGACGATGGCGACCTTGGAGGTCAGCGGGTCGCCCCCGCCCATGCCGTCGATCTGCCGCGGGTCGGGCGAGCCCATCACCCGCAGCAGGAAGGCATCGCGCTCCGCCGTGTCGGCGGGCAGGTCCTCGGCGAGGAAGTATCCCCCCTTCGAGGTCCCGCCGCGCATCCACATGCAGCGCACGCCGTCAGACATATTTGAGGCCCTTCTCGGCCAGCCGGCCGCGCATGTCGTAGATGTCGAGGCCGAGTTCGCCGGCGGCGAGCCGCTTGCGCTTCTCCTCCTCGGCGGCCATGCGCTTGCGCGCCTTTTCCAGCACCGCCTCGGCTTCCTCGCGCCGCACCACGCACACGCCGTCATCGTCGGCGACGATCACGTCGCCCGGATTGACAAGCTGGTTGGCGCAGACCACCGGCACGTTTACCGAGCCGAGGGTTTCCTTCACCGTGCCCTGCGCGAACACGGCCTTAGACCAGACAGGAAACTTCATCGCCGTCAGGTCCTTCGTGTCGCGCACGCCGGCGTCGATCACGAGGCCGACCCCGCCGCGTGCCTGCATGGAGGTCGCCAGCAGGTCGCCGAAATAGCCGTCCTCGCAGGGGCTGGTCGGCGCCAGCACGAGGATGTCGCCCTTCTTCACCTGCTCGATGGCCACGTGAACCATCCAGTTGTCGCCGGGCGGCGCCGAGATCGTCACCGCCGAGGCTGCGACCTGCGCACCCGGATAGATCGGCCGCATGTAGGAGGCGAGCAGGCCCTTGCGGCCCTGCGCCTCGTGCACCGTCGCCACGCCGGCCTCCGCCAGCCCGGCGATCACGGCCGGGTCGGCCCGCTCGATGTTCTGGACGACCACGCCCGATTGTGTCGTTGCGCCCGCCATCAGAGTTCGTCCACCGTGCGCGGGAAGATCGACTGGAAGCCTTCCGCGTACTTGCAGTCGCGGCCGCCGGCCTGTCCGCCGGAATTGCGGCGGAAGTGGTTGCCGCGGTTCTCGGCGACGTTCTTGTAGAAGTTCCACAGGTGCTCCTGGCCCTGCATGCACTGGATCGCCGCCCATTTCTTCTCCCACACCGGGGTGATGTCGAGGAAGACGTCCGGCTTCCACTCCATCTGCTCCGTCTGGTGCGGCTCGAACAGGTAGAGCTGCGGCGCGCCGAGCACCTTCTGGCCCGGCTTGTGGCCCCAGGCCTGCGCGATCATGCGGCAGGTCAGCGCGAAGTCCGTCGTGCGCATGTGGTCGGTGTTGTACGGGTCCCACTTGGAGTGGCTCATCATGAAGGCCGGCTGCACTTCGCGGATCACGTCGACCATGCGCTCCTGCGTCTCGGGGCCGAGATCGAGCGGATAGTCGCCGACGTCGAAGAAGCGGATGTCGTGGGCGTCCAGCGCCCTGGCGGCGTTCTCGGCCTCCTTCCGGCGCTCGGACTTCACCTTCTCCATCGTCATGCCGTCCTGCTTCCACAGCTTGGCGCTTTCGCCGCGCTCGCCATAGGACAGGCAGACCACGGTCACGTTGTAGCCGAGGCTCTGGTGGAGGGCGATCGCGCCGCCGCACCGCCAGACGAAGTCGGCGGAGTGCGCGCTGATCACCAATGCTGTCTTGTTTGCCATGTCGGGCTCCTGTGCGTTTTGCGGTTCCGGAGCCGGGCGGCTCCGGGCGCGTGTAAGATTTCTGTCGTCTACGGCTCCCCGGCCGGATCTTGTCCGCGCGCCGGCATCTCCCCCGGGGACGGCGCGCACTCCTCCGTCTGCCGGACGAACGGCCAGCTTGGTTTAGCGCAGCCCCCTTGCGCCCGCCAATTCGACGGCGGCCCGCATCATAATTTTTCTCTATAGACCGGCGGCCGGAAGCGCCGCGGCGATCAGCCCTTTTCGCGCCGCGCCGCCAGCACCGTGTCGGCGATCGCCCCCAGGTCGCCGCCTTCCGGCACGGAGCAGCCGAGGCTTCCCACCTCGTCGTGCAGTGAAGCGATAGCGTCGGCCAGCGCGCCGCCATTGGCAAAGCCCAGCTCGCGCATGGAATTGGCGGATTCGCGCATCTCGGCGGCCCGGCGCACGCCGTGGCGCATCATCCGCTCGAACTGGTACTCCGCGAATTCCGGCCATCCCAGCACCTTGTAGGAGCCGGAGAGCGACTTGTAGACCTCGTCGAAGCAGCCCGCCTCACGCGCCGCCGAGATCGCCTGCACGGTGATAGCCTCCAGCCCCTTCACGAAGAGCGAGCGGATCATCTTGATCGAGGTCGCCGCGCCCACCTCGTCGCCGGCCACCCGGAAGTCGAAATCGAGCCGCGACAGCGCCTCCGCCACCGCGCCGCCGTGATCGCCGGCCACCAGCACCGGCGTGCGGTGCCCGCGCGGATGCACCGGCGCCATCACCGCCATGTCGAGATAGGCCGCGCCCCTCGCCCGCACCAGCGCGGCGGTGTCCTGCTTGCGCCTGGCCGAGACGGAGTTGATGTCGACATAGACCTGCCCGGCCTTCAGCCCGCCCTCGACGGACTGCGCCGCCTCGAGGCTGCTCGCCGCCGTCACCGCGGCGATCACCCAGTCCGCCCCCTCGATGGCCGCGACCGGCCCCTCCGCCAGCGCGACGCCGAGTTCCGCCGCTGCCGCCTCGACCGGGTCGGCCTCGGCCGTTCCCTGCTTGATGTCGTAGGCGGTGAAGCGCCCGATCCCGAGCGGCTTGAGGCTGGATACGAAGGCGCGCGCCGCCTCGCCGAATCCGATGAAGGCTATGTGCATGGTTTTCCGTCTCTATTCCTGGATATCTATGGTGATGATACCGCCGTCCTGCGCGGCCCGCGACTGGCAGAGCACGATCTCGCTCTCGCGCTGCCGCTTCGACAGCACGAAGTCGCGATGCTCGACCTCGCCGTCCACGAGACCGCATTTGCACACCCCGCATATCCCGTCAGAGCACTTGATGTCGACATGGATGCCGTTCTCGATCAGCACGTCCGCCGCCGACTTGTCGGCGGGCACGGGAATTTCCCGCCCCGATTTCGCCAGTCGCAGCGTGAAGGGATGGTTCTCCCATTCGGGCAGCTCCGGCACCGAGAAATATTCGAGATGCCGCGCCTCCTCCGGGAAGCCCTGCCGCTCCGCCGCATCCATGACGCCCTGCATGTAGCGGTCCGGTCCGCACGTGTAGACATGCCAGCCCTCGCGGTAGCCGGACAGCACCGTGTCGAGATCGGCGCGCGTCCCTTCCGCCGTGAAATGCAGGTGCACCCGGTCCTTCCACGGGAAGGATGCCAGGTCATCGAGGAAGCCGGCGCCCTCGCGCGACTTGGCCGAGTAGTGCACCTCGAAATCGGCGCCGATGGCGTGCAGCCGGTGCGCCATGGCGATCATCGGCGTGATGCCGATTCCGCCGCCCATAAGGAAGGATTTCGTCGCCGTCTCGTCGAGCGGGAAATGGTTGATCGGCTTCGAGATGAACACCTTGCGCCCCTCGGTGAAGATGCGGTGCATCAGCTTCGATCCGCCGCGCCCCTCGTCCTCGCGCAGCACGCCGATCTGGTAGACCGAGCGGTCGGCGGGGTTGCCCGACATCGAGTACTGCCTGAGATATTCCGGCGCGACCACGATATCGAGATGCGCGCCCGCCTCCCATTCCGGCAGGTCGGACCCGTCGAGCGAGCGGAACTCGTACTTGGTCACGTCGGGCGTCATCCTCTCCACCTTCGACACCACGACCCGCAGCACCGGGCTTTCGCCGGCGGCGGTGTAGCGGTGGACATGGCTTTCGTCGCCTTCGGCCAGCCGCCGCCTGTATTCCTCCGCCGTCACCATCGCCTGGTAGGCCTCGATCCCCTTCTCGCGGTCCATCGGGAACGGGTACGGCCAGGGATGCGGCGCAAGGTTCGCCGGGTAGACGGCCAGGGTCTGATCCTCGTATTTCAGTTTGAGATCGCGCTGCAAGTCTCTTGTATTGACTGGTTTTTTCGTCGGCCTGTATGCTCCGTCAGGCTCCAGCTCGATATCCCACCACCATTTCTTGACCGGGTTGATTCCGCCATTGCCGACGGCATCGTCCAGCTTCGCCAGCCACGGCGCGGCCGCGGGAACGTTCGACGCCATCCAGCGGAACGGCGCCTCCGCGAACAGGCCCTCCAGGTTCCACGGGCATGTCTTCATGCAGCGCCCGCACATCGCCCCGCCCTCGGTGGTGATGCGGTAGGTGGCGCATTTCTGGCTGTCGGATTTCCAGATCTCGTAGCCGTTGAACATCAGCTTCGGCCCGGCGGTGATCGCGCCGGAGGGGCATTCCCGCGCGCACTTGTTGCAGTTCTCGCAGAAATTCTGCAGCCCGAAGTCGATCGGCTTGTCGTGCTCCAGAGGCATGGTTGTCGTGACCACGCCGGATTTCAGCCGCGGTCCGAGATAGGGATTGAGGATCACCTCGCCGATCCGGCTGACCTCTCCGAGGCCCGACAGCAGCAGCAGCGGCGGCTGAAGGACCTCGCCGTCGAGGACCGTGTGCGCCTTGGCCTTGTAGCCGAGATTGCGGATCTGCTTGGCGATCACGCCGCCCAGCAGCGAGAAACGCAGATAGGCCCGCATCGACTGGGCGACGGAAATCCAGTCGTCGCCGGACGCGCCCTCCATGGTCTCGTAGCCCTGGTCGATAATCATGGAGATCGCCTGGTCGTGCGGCGGGTCGATCGGCTCGCCGGCGGCATCGTGCGAGTACCAGGTCCAGTCCGGGCAGCGCGACAGGCCGACCGCGTCGACGCCGAGGAAATAGCTTGCGGCCTTGATCGCCTCGGCATTGCGCCGTGCGTCTCGCGTCGAGTCCGCCGCCTCCGGTGCAGGCTCGCCGTCCTGCAACAGCACGAAGGCCCCGAGCACCCGGCGCTGGCCCATCGACGGCGCCGCCTTGCGCGCGTAGTGGCCGCCCTTGGCGCCGTCCTGCACCGCCTTGCCCATGTCGCCGAACTGCGCGCGCGCGAACATGTCGGTGCGCTTGGGCACGCGGGCAACACGCGCCTCGTCGATATGGGTCGTCGGCGTGTCGACGCGCTTCAGCCGCTCGAAGGGATGCGCCCCGTCGACGAAGCGGCGCCTGGCGTAGGGTTCGCGGTTGAAGGCATTCTTGGCGAAGCCCGCGCCCGCCCACCAGGCAGGTCCCTTGGCGCGAAACCACGGCTGCTGGTCGAGCGGCGCCAGCGGCCCGTCGGGCTCCATGGCGAAGGTGGTCGTCACCACCGCGACGCCGAAACGGTCGCCGACATAGGGATTGACCAGCCGGCCGCCCTCGACGCTTGCCAGCCCCGCCGCGACCGCCAGCCGGTTGAGATCGACATCCGTCGAGGTCGCCGTGTGCGCCTTGGCATCGTAGCCCAGCAGGCGAATGTAGTTGGCGATGACGACGGCGGTCTCAGAGGCCCTCAGGCAGGCCCGCTCGGCCTGCGCGTCGAGGATCCATTCCGCGCCCGGCTCGTCCGGATCGGGGTCGCGCGGATACTCGTAGAGAAACACCGCCGCATGGCTATGGCCGTCGATGGTCGATGGAGGCGCCTCCATCGATTCCTTCAGGTCGGCCATGATCAGGTCGATGCCGGAAGCCAGCGTCTTCGTCTGGCGCGTTCTCAGGTCGTGCGCCAGCCGGTCGATCCCGGGATTGCGGATCGGCTCCGCCAGCAGCGCGTCTTCCGGCAACGGTCCTATGCCGACCATGCTGGCATCGGAAAAATAGCCAAAGCCCTTGATGTGATTCGCCCTTTCGACCGGGTCATCGGGGCACTCCGCCCGTGCCCTGTTGACCAGCCCGTCGCGGATCGCGTCCATCATCGCCTGGTACTCGCCCATGGCGTTGACCAGGCTTTCCGGCCTGTCGGGCCGGCTGAATGTCAGGCGTGCCATCGGCGGCACGGCCGAGAGATCCGGCATCGCGTCGGCCCGCTTCAGCCGTTCCAGCGGATACGGCCCCATGTGAACCGGCCGATGCTTGTCGGAAAAGAATCGTATGCCCAAGAAACCCTCCCCAGCCATGCATGACGCCTTGAGCGACCGGCGCCATTCAGTTTGGATACATTAATATTGGAAAATCGCGGTTGTCACGTATTATTGTGCGGCGATAACGAGATTATGTATCCATAATGGAGCATCGAATGGAATCCTGCGCGCAACGTGTCCTGGCGATCGTCCGCAGCAAGGTCGTCAATGGCGACTACGGCCCCGACGACCGAATATCGGAGGTTGCCATCGCCGAGGAGCTGGGTGTCTCGCGCACCCCGGCGCGCACGGCGCTGGCCGCGCTGGAGGCGGAGGGGCTGATCGAGAAGCGCAGGGGCCGCGGCTACTCCGTGCGCCCGTTCGATGCCGACGGCATCCGCGGCACGATCGAGATCCGCGCAGTGCTGGAGGGGCTGGCCGCGCGCACGCTCGCCATGAACGGCATCGCGCCGGAAACCGAGGCAAGGCTCGTCGGCTCGATCGAGCGAATGGCGGCGGCGCTGGAAAATGCCGGTCCGACGTTGATGGACGAGTATCAGGCATCGAACACCGTGTTCCACGAAACGATCATGCATGAGTGCGGCAACGGGATGATCGCCCATACCTTTGAACGCATCCGCCACCTGCCCTTCGCGGCGCTTGGCACCCTCGCCTTCGAGAACGCCGATCACGAGCGCGAGCGCACCCGGCTCATGGTCGGCTATTCCCAGCACGTCATCATTCTCGACGCGATCCGCAAGCGCGATGCCGCCCGCGCCGAGGCCATGATGCGCGAGCACAGCCACGCGACGCTCAACTATTCCGACCTTTTCTCGCCGAAGGACTGACGCCCTGCCCGTTCGGTGGATCGAATTTTCCGGATGGCCCGGAAGTCCGGCGTTTCCCCGGAAACTTGTCCACCCCTCTCCCGCCTCCCTTATCCTTCTTCCCGCCGCATGGTGCGGCCTGGGAGACGGACGATGCAGTTCGACTGGACACTGGCGATAGAGAGGAACAGGAAGGACTTGCTGCGCATATTGCGCGACCTCTTCGCGCTCGCCGGGCTGGATTTCGACGCGGCGCCCGCTGCCGCCGGCCATGATCCCGCCTCCGGTCCCCATGAAGCCCCGGAGGGCGACGCCGGCTCGTTCGCCCTTCCGTCGGTCCTCCCGGCCACCCTGCCGCGTTACGCCGTTCTCCACGTCCGCCGCATCCTGCGCTCCGCCGAGGCCGCGGTGCGAAGGCTGATCGTCATTGCCGCGCGGGACATCGAGGTGCGGGTCCGCCATGCGCCTGCCTTGAAGCCGAAGAAGGGGCGCGATGCCGGAGAAGCGCGCCCTCCCTTCTCCCCCGGCGAATCGCTTCGGGCGACGAACGCGCCATGCGGCGGGGTCGCCGGCCATGGAGCCGCCCCCGTCACCGTCACCATCCGCCCCGAGCCGCCCGCGCCGCCGGAAAAACCAGCCGCGTCCGCCCCGCAGCTCGTCCGCGTGCCGGTGAACCTGGGGCTGGCCAACATCCGCCACCTTCCCGAGCCGGAACCCGAGGAGGACGACATGGACGGGCCGGTGCCGCTCGGCCCCATCCCGGCCTTTCCGCTGGTCGATCCGCGCAAGCGCTTCGATTTCACCCGTCCCCGCAGGCGCTACGGCCGCAGCCGTCCGCGCATCCGCCTGCTGGGCGACAACCCGTTCCCGGTCTACATGCGCCGCCCGCCGGAGCCGGAACCCGACCTGCGCCTGCCGGGCGATGCCGTTCCCGCCGTCACCCTGCTGCGCCGCCTGGTCTCGGCGCGCATGGCGCTGGACAACATCGACCGCGAGGCCCGGCGCCTTGCCCGTCACGAGGCGCGCCGCCGCCACCGTCCCATAGACAGCCGGAAGGTCATCTACACCGCCATGCGCCCCGGCCCGCCGCCGGGATACCGGAAGCGGAAACGCCACGCCATCGACGAGGTTCTGAGGGAATGCCAGCGTCTCGCCTTCTGGGCCACGAAGGACGACCCGTAGCGGCAAGCGCATGGCGGATCACGGGAAACCCGGCCTCGGCGACGAGGCGCGGGCCCGGTGTCGTGCGCCCTATTTCGGCGCCATGCGGATCGCGCCGTCGAGCCGCACCACCTCGCCGTTCATGTAGCTGTTCTCGACCATGAACCGCACCAGTTCGGCGAACTCGGACGGCTTGCCGAGACGCGACGGGAACGGGATTGCCGCTGCCAGGCTCTGCTGCACCTCTTCCGACAGCGACTGCAGCAGCGGCGTCAGGAAAATGCCCGGCGCGATGGTGTTGACGCGGATGCCGGACCGCGCCAGTTCGCGCGCCGCCGGCAGGCCGAGCGAGACGATGCCGCCCTTGGAAGCGGCATAGGCCGCCTGCCCGATCTGGCCGTCGAAGGCGGCCACCGAGGCGGTATTGACGATGACGCCCCGCTCGTTGTCCTCCAGCGGCTCCTGCGCCGCCATCCGCGCCGACGCCACGCGCAGCATGTTGAATGTGCCGATCAGGTTGACGCGGATCACCTTCTCGAAATCGGCCAGCGGCTGCGGGTTGCCGTCGCGGTTGACGATGCGGCCCGGCGTGCCGACGCCGGCGCAATTGACGAGGATCCGCAGGTTGCCGAAGCTTTCGATCGCCGCGTCCACGGCGCGGTCGGCATCCTCTTCATTGGCCACGTCCCCCGCCACGGCCACGCCGCCGGCCTCCTGCGCCGCCTTCGCGGCGGCCTCCGCGTTCAGGTCGAAAACGACGACCTTCGCGCCCGCCTTCGCGAACAGTTCCACCACGGCCCGGCCGAGACCGGAAGCTCCGCCCGTGACGATTGCACCTGCACCTTCGAGTTTCATGACGCCTCCCTTTTCTTGCGCGCAAGGAACACGCGCCGGTCATGATCGTTATAGAGAGATTCCGCAAGCTCCTCGCGATTGCGCAGGACCGCCCGCTGGTTGACGGAGCCCTTGTCGGTGATCTCGCCAGCGTCGAAGGACAGCTCCTCCGACAGGAAGATCGCCCGCACCACGCGGGTCGCCGAGCCGGTCGCCTGCGCCGCGTGGGCGTCGAGCAGTTCCTCCATCTTCGCCCGCACCGCATCATGCGCCAGCACCTCGAGGTCGCTCATTTCCTGGCCGCCATCGATCAGCGCGCGCAGCTTCGGATAGAACGGAATGAGGATGGCGCCCAGCTCGTCGCGGTTCTCGCCGACCAGCACGACGTCGCGCACATAGCCCTCGAACTGGTCCACCAGCTTCGCCCGCAGCGCGCCGACGCCGACCCAGGTTCCGGTGCGCAGCTTGAAGTTCTCGGTGATGCGCCCGTCGAAATGGAATCCCCTCGCCGGGTCGCCGGGGACCGCGAAGCGCAGCGCGTCGCCCAGCCTGTAGAATCCCTCCTCGTCGAAGGCCTCGCGGGACAGCTTCTCGTTGCGCCAGTAGCCGGGCGTCACGTTCGGCCCCTTCAGCCGCGCTTCCAGCTTGTCGCCATGCGGCACCAGCTTCAGCTCGATGCCCTGCGCCGGAACGCCGACATTGCCCGCGATCTCCTGCTCTTCCATGCACATCAATGCGAATGGCGATGTCTCGGTCGCTCCGAGCCCGCTACCGAGAAAGACGCGATGGCCCGTGGTCTGCACGGCGAACTCGTTCAGCCGGTCCCAGGTATGCTGGCCCATGGCCGCCGCCGCATACATCATCATCCTGAGGCGGCGAAAGAAGCTCTCGCGCAGCCTGTCGTCGGTCTCCATCGCGTCGACAAGCATCTCGTATCCCGCCGGCACGTTGAAATACCAGGTTGGTGACACGTCGCGCAGGTTGCGGATGGTTTCCTTTATCCCCGCCGGCGACGGCTTGCCGTGATCGATATGGTATGTGCCGCCATTGTGGATGACGAGATTGAACACCTTGTTGCCGCTGGCGACATGGCTCCACGGCGCCCAGTCCACCACGACCGGGGGCTCGTCGCGCATGAAGGCGTAACAGTCCGTGGCCATCTCGATGTTCGAGCACAGCATCCGGTGCGTCGTGATGACCGCCTTGGGCGATCCCGTCGTGCCGGAGGTGAAAAGGAACTTGGCGACGGTATCGGGGCCGACCGCCTCGTGCGCCGCGTCGACTTCCGGCCCGGGCTGCGTGCCGACGACATCGTCGAACAGGTGGCATTCCCGCCCGCCGCCGAACGGTTCCGTTACGACGACAATGCCGACATCGGGTCCGAACACCATCTCGATCGCGCGCTGGTAGGCCGAACCGTCCTGGGCGAAGACCATGCCCGGCGTCAGCTGCGCGGCAATGTCCTTCAGCTTGGCGCAGTCCTCCGAGATCAGCGAATAGGCTGTCGAAACCGCCGCCGAGGGAATTCCCGCATGCTGCGCGCCCAGCGCCATCAGCGCGTGCTCGATGGAATTGTGCGACAGGATCAGCAGCGGACGTTCCGCCGAGAGATTGTTTTCGAGCAGGAATGCCGAGATCGCCCGCACCTTCACCAGCGCCTCGCCGTAGGTCACCTTGCGCCATTCGCCGGATGCGTCGCGCTCGGCCATCCACGGCCGGTCCGGCGCCCTTTCCGCCCAATGGACCAGCCGGTCGGTCACCCTGTCCGGATAGGCGCCCAGCGTATCCTTGCGACGGATGATCCAGGTCCCGTCGGGACGTTGTTCCGAGTCGATTTCCGGAGACCAGGTCTTGATCTCCCTGAGCGGAGCATTGGACATCCATTCCTCCCAGATCGGTCCGTATCCGTGCCGCGCAAACCGAATGCGGTTGACGCGATCAGCTGCGTTCGTATAATTCAAAACATTATCCCAGTAAACAATTTCGGCGGCATATTCCCCGACTCGAACGGACGGATGCAAGGCATGAACAAGGTGGTTGACGGTGGTTTCGTCACATATGAACTGGATGGCGACGTTGCGGTCATCGGCCTGAACCGCCCGCAAAAGCGCAACGCGATCAGCGACGCATTCGTCGAGGCCATTGCCGAGGCGGTCATGCGCGCCGAAAGCGAGGCGAAGGCGGGCGTCATCTTCGGTCACGGCGATCACTTCTGCGCGGGCCTCGACCTTGCCGAGCATGTAAAGAAGACTCCCTTCGAGGGCGTGCGCGGGTCGCGGCGCTGGCACACCGTGTTCGCGATGATCGAGCATGGTGCGATACCTTGGGTATCCGCGCTTCACGGCGCCGTGGTCGGCGGCGGTCTGGAACTGGCCTCCTCCACCCATATCCGCGTGGCTGACAGGACCGCCTTCTTTGCCCTGCCCGAAGGCCAGCGCGGCATTTTCGTCGGCGGCGGCGGCTCGGTCCGCGCTGCGCGCCTGATGGGCGCCGCGCGCATGACCGACATGATGCTGACCGGGCGGGTCGCTTCGGCCGAGGAAGCGGAACGCTGGAACCTGATCCAGTACCTGGTCGAACCGGGCGAGGCCCGGACCAGGGCGATGGAACTGGCAAAATCGGCCGCCAGCAATGCCGAGCTCTCCAATTTCGCGATCATCCATGCATTGCCGCGCATCCAGGACATGGCGAAGGAGGACGGCCTGTTCGTGGAATCGCTGATGGCCTCGTTCACGGCCACCAGCCCGGAAGCCGAAGAGCGCCTCCGTGCGTTCCTGGAGAAACGAACCAAGCGGCTGAACATTCCCGAGAAGGACTGACATGCCCGCAATCGCCGAGAATGATGCAACGACGGAAGAAGAGATCGATCTTCGCGACCTGACGGATTCGATCGGCTTTCTGACGCGCCTCGCGCAGGTCAGGACATACGAGGTCTTTTTCGAGGATCTTGGCTCGCACGGCCTGCGGCCGGGCGAGTTCTCGACCCTGCTTCTGATCGGGCGCAATCCCGGCATCCGGCAGGGGCTGGTCGCCCAGACGCTGCGCATCAAGCCGGCACACATGACCAAGCTGATCCGCGCCTTCGAGGATCGCGGCCTGGTGGAGAGGACCATTCCCGATCACGACCGCCGGTCCGTCCGCCTGACCCTCACGGAGGCCGGACGGGAATTTCTCGGAAACTACCGCGAATCATTCAAGCAGCACGAGAAGAACCTGAACGCCCCCCTGACCGACTCGGAACTGGTCACGCTCAGGCGACTGCTGCGCAAATATGCCGGGTTTCCCGGAGAGGAGCAAAAGTGAATTTCGACGCCCTAAAAGCTTTCGACATCCATACCCATGCCGAGGAGCCGTGCTGCGGACACCGCGATGACGGCTACGACGAGTTCCAGGCCGGCATGGCGAAATATTTCAGGAACCCGGCCGGCAAGGACGGAATGCTTCCGAGTGTGCAGGACACGGCGGCCTATTACCGCGAGCGCAACATCGGCTGCGTGATCTTCCCTGTCGATGCCGAGCGCGAAACCGGTTTCCGCCGCTACTCCAACGAGGAGGTCGCCGAGATCGCGGCGGAGAATTCCGACATCATGGTGCCCTTTGCCTCCATCGATCCGGCGAAGGGAAAGGCCGGCGCCCGCGAGGCGCGCCGCCTGGTGCGCGAATTCGGCGTTCGCGGCTTCAAGTTTCATCCCACCATGCAGGGTTTCTTCCCCAACGAGCGCTGGGCCTATCCGCTTTACGAGGCAATCGCCGAGGAAGGAGCGGTCATGCTGTTCCATTCCGGCCAGACGGGAGTCGGTTCCGGCATGCACGGCGGCATGGGCATGCGCCTGAAATACTCCAACCCGGTGCATGTCGACGACGTGGCGGTCGACTTTCCGGACACGCCGATCATCCTCGCCCACCCGTCCTTCCCCTGGACCGAGGAGGGCCTGATGGTCGCGCAGCACAAGCCCAACGTCTACATCGACATGTCCGGCTGGTCGCCGAAATACTTCCCGCCGATCTTCGTGCATTACGCCAACACACTCCTCAAGGAGAAGATGTTGTTCGGATCGGACTGGCCCGCGATCACGCCCGACCGGTGGCTCAACGACTTCGAAAAGATCGAGATCAGGGACGAGGTGCGCCCCCTGATCTTGAAGGAGAACGCGAGGAGGATCCTCGGTCTCTGATCTGGCTATGCATCTTGGGAGGAAAATCATGAAACGACTGCTTTCGACCCTGCTTGCGGCATCGGCACTGATGCTCGGCGCCGCCAACATTGCGGATGCGCGCGAACTGCGCATTGCGCCCGGCGCCCCACCGGCCCATCCGTCCAACAGCCATCTCTACCAGAAGATGGTCGAATATCTTCCCGAGGAATCCGACGGACGGCTCACCGCCAAGGTCCTGGGTCCGGAAGTGGTCGGACTCGGCCAGATGAAGGATGCGTTGCAGACCCAGATCGCCGAGGTCGGCAATCTGCTTCCGCTTTATTTCCCCGCTGACCTGCCGATGATGGCTGTCACCGGGCAGTTGTCGCTGATCGGCACCAACTCCCAGGCGATGGGAGCCGCCGTGACCGAGTTCATAGTCAACTGCGCGCCCTGCCAGGAGGAAATGAAGAAGCTCGGCTTCGTCTTCCTCGGATCCGGTGCGTCCGATGTCTACGAGTTCATGACCACCAAGCCGGTACGCACCGCCGAGGACCTGAAGGGACTGCGCCTGCGCTCCGGCGGCGCGCCCTGGGCGCGCCTGGCGGAACATTTCGGCGCCGCTCCTGCACAGATCTCCGTGCTCGACCAGTTCGAAGCGATCAATTCGGGCACCATCGACGGCACGATGGCATCGGTCGCCGACATGCTGTCCTTCCGCCTCGTCGAGGTCGTGAAATACGTCACGCCCGCGCCGCTCGGACTGTATCACTCCACCTCCAACTTCACGGTGGCCAAACCGACCTGGGACAGCCTCTCGGCAGAGGACCGTGCCGCCATGGTCCGCGCCGCCAACCGTGCCAATGCGGACTTCACCAACCGTTGGGGCCGGGACATGCCGGAGGAGGCCGAGGCCGCTGCCCGGGAGGCCGGCATCGAGTTCATCGAGGCGGATCCGTCGCTGATACAGGCGATCGAGGATTTCGTGCAGGCCGATATAAAGACGGCCGGCGAATTCTCCAGGGAACAGTTCGGCATTTCGGACGCGCCGGAACAGATCCAGCAGTTCCTCGGACTTGTCGAAAAATGGCAGGCCATAGCCGCGGAAGTGGACAGCGATCCGGAAGCCATGGCCGAACGGGTCTACGAAGAGGTCTGGTCGAAAGTCGATGTCTCGACCTACGGCGGCTGATCTCCCCGCAGACAACCGGGAGCCTCGAGGCTCCCGGGCTTGTTCTCCGGTCACCACCGTTTGAGGATTTCCCCCATGCGCCTGCTGTATCGCCTGCAGGATGGCTTCCTTGCCCTTCTCGCACTGATCGGTGCCCTGGCCATCGTCGCGCTGATGATCCACGTCGTTACGGACGTGGCCTTGCGCAACACGACCAACACGCCCATTCCGGCCACCTATGAGATCGTAACCAACTACTACATGATCGCGCTTGCATTCGTTCCCCTGGCCTGGGTCGAACGGCGCGGCGGCATGGTGCAGGTCGAAGTGATCGAGCCACTTCTGAACGCCCGCGCGCTGCTCTGGTCGGATCGGCTGGTCGCCCTGGTTTCGACGATCGTGTATGGCGCGCTGACATGGGTGACGTGGCTCACCGCGTTGAAGAATTTCGAAACCGGCGTCTTCGTCATGGCCCAGAACCTCGCCTTCCCGACCTGGCCGGCCTACTTCCTCGTGCCGCTCGGTTTCGGGCTCGCCGCGCTCACCACCTTCATCCGCATGATCCTGCCACGGCGGGACACCGGACATCCGGAGATCGCAGGATGAGTGTCGCGACCGGTTTTGCTGGCATCATCGCCCTTTTTCTGCTCCTCGCGCTGCGCGTTCCCGTGGCCCTGGCGCTCATCGCCGTGCCGGTGCTCGGCATCGCCTGGCTTCTCGGTTGGGCTCCGGCGATCGGGCTCTTGTCCTCGACGCCGTTTTCCTTCGTCGCCAACTGGACCCTGTCGGCCGTGCCCATGTTCCTCCTGATGGGCTTTCTTGCTTTCCACACCGGGCTGACCGGCGGTCTGTTCGATGCAGCAAAGGCGGTGCTGCGCCGCATTCCCGGCGCGCTCGCGATTTCCTCGATCTTCGCCTGCTCGGGATTCGCGGCAGTCTGCGGGTCGTCGCTCGCCACCGCCGCCGCCATGGGCCGGATCGCGATTCCGGAAATGGTGAAGTCGGGCTATTCGCCGAGTTTCGCGACCGGGTCGATCGCTGCCGGCGGCACCATCGGCGCACTCATCCCGCCGTCCATCCTGATGATCGTCTATGGCGTTTTCGCCGAGACATCCGTGATCAAGGTCTTCGTGGGTGGCATCACGATCGGACTGCTGACCGCCCTCGCCTATTCCATCGTGGTCCTGCTGACCTGCTGGCTGCGACCGGACATTGCGCCACCGCGCCCGCTCGATGCCGAAAAGATCGACCGACGCAGGGCCATCCTCGATATCTGGCCTGTTCTGCTGCTCATGCTCGTGGTTTTCGGCGGCCTTTTCTCGGGCGTCTTCACGGCCACGGAGGCCGGCGCCGTTGGGGCACTCGGCGCGATCCTGATCTCGCTCGCCATGCGGCGCCTCACATGGGACATCTTCAAGACATCGATGATCGAGACGCTGATGACCTCGTCATCGCTGTTCATTATCGGCGTCGGTGCATCCATGTTTACCCGGTTCCTCGGCCTCACCGGGCTGACGGGTTTCATCTCCGGCGCGGTTAGCGGCGCCGGCCTCGGCTATGTCGAACTGATGCTCATCGTCGTGGTGCTTTACCTGCTCCTCGGAATGTTCATGGAGCCGTTCGGCGCGATGCTGGTAACCCTTCCGGTCCTTCTGCCGATCTTCAAGGCCCAGGGTATCGACCTCGTCTGGTTCGGAGTTCTCTGCGTCAAGCTTCTGGAAATCGGCATGATCACGCCGCCCGTCGGCCTGAATGTCTTCGTCATACGAAACGTGGCCAGCGAATACGCCACGGTCGTTCAGATATTCAAGGGCGTCATTCCCTTCCTGCTAGCCGACCTGGTCATCGTGGCGGTCATGATCTCCTTCCCGGCGATCGTCCTGTTCCTGCCATCACTGATGAACTGATTTCCGGAGTGCGGAAACGACAAGCCCGGGTGCTTTCCGATTGCACCCGGGCCGAATTCGCGGTCTAGCGGCGGCGAAGCCTAGAAAGGCAGGCCGACATAGTTCTCGGCAAGCGAGCCGAGCGCCTTTTCCGACGAGAACAGGTACTCCAGATCGGTCTGCTGGAGCTTCTGGTCGTAGGGAATCCTGTCGGGGAAGGTATGCAGCAGCGTCGTCATCCACCAAGAGAACCGCTGCGCCTTCCACACCCGGGCAAGTGCCTTGGCGGAATAGTTCTCGAGCCCCTCGTCGCTGCCGTTGATGTAGTGATCCACCATCGCATGGTAGAGGTAATAGATGTCCGATGCCGCGCTGTTCAGGCCGCGCGCACCGGTCGGCGGCACGATATGCGCCGCGTCGCCTGCCAGGAAGAGGTTTCCGTAACGCATCGGTTCGGCGACGAAGGAACGCAGCGGCGCAATCGACTTCTCGATTGACGGTCCGGTTTCGAGGCGCGCGGACACCTCCTCCGGAAGGCGGCGTTTCAGCTCGGCCCAGAACGCGTCGTCGGACCAGTCCTCGACCGTGTCGGTGAGCGGAACCTGGATGTAGTAGCGGCTGAGCACCTGGGAGCGGAGCGAACAAAGCGCGAAGCCCCGCGGGTGCTTGGCATAAATCAGTTCCGGCGACACCGGCTTGGTCCGCGACAGGACGCCGAGCCACCCGAACGGGTAGACCTTTTCGTATTCTGTAATGGCGTCGCGCGGGATCGACTTGCGGCTGACGCCGTGGAAGCCGTCCGCCCCGATCACGAAGTCGCAGTCGATGCGAATGACCTCGTCGCCCTTGCGATAGGTCACGTAGGGCTTGTCCGAGGTCAGGTCATGGGGCGTCACGTCTTCCGCATTGTGGATGACCACGCCGTTCATCTTGTCGCGCGCTTCATAAAGGTCGCGCGTGAGCTCGGTCTGCCCGTAGACCACCACCGAAGAGCCGCCGCTGTACTTGTGCAGGTCCACCCGGTCGAGCACCCCGTCATGGGCAATGTAGAAGCCTTCATGGATCTCGCCTTCGCGATCCATGCGTTCGCCGCACTGCGCCTCGCGCATCAGTTCCGCGAAGCCGTGCTCCAGCACGCCGGCACGAATACGCGACAGGACATATTCCCGGCTGCGCTTCTCCAGCACCACCGTGTCGATGCCCTTCAGGTGCAAGAGCTGCGACAGCATCAGCCCCGACGGACCGCCACCGATAATGCAAACCTGCGTTTTCATGACGTTTCCTCCATTTTTGGACGAAACTACCGAACGGCACGGCAGAATGAATGGACGTCACGGGATATCTCTTGTACAAATCGAACATGGAAAAGCCCGATCCGTCGTCGATACTCAACTGCAACCTGTTTGGCGAAGCCGGCGACCTGCCGGATGTCGTGCATTGCGAGACCATCGAGACACGCTCGAAGCTGCACGACTGGGAGCTCGTTCCCCACCGCCACGCCCGCCTCCATCAGGTTCTCCTGATCGAAGCTGGCGGCGGTCGCGCCACGCTAGAAGACGATGCATGGCCGCTTGGCCCTCATACCCTCGTCAATGTGCCGACCGGTGCCGTGCACGGCTTTTCCTTCACGCCGGGCACCGAGGGCTGGGTGGTGACGATTGCCTCCGAAATGATGGACGAGACGCTCGAGCCATCCGAAGGCCTGCGGCATGCGCTTGCCCGTCCGGCCGTCTTTCCCGCCGACTCGATGGCCCGACCATTGATGCAGCAGATCTTCACCGAACATGCTGGCCGCGGCTATGCCCGCGCGCAGATCCTCAGATCGCTGACCGGCGTACTGCTAGGTCGCGTGGCCCGTGGCCTGTCCGATGACGGGATTGCGACCGGCAACCCCGACGGCTCCGGATTGTTCCGACGTTTCGAAACTTTGGTGGAGGAGCATTTTCTCGAACACTGGTCCGTTGCCGACTACGCCAAGGCACTTTCCGTATCTCCGACGCATCTCAGCCGCGTCACCCGCGCGGCGATCGGACAGCCGGCATCCCGTGTCATAGAGGACCGCATGATCCGCGAGGCGCGTCGCAATCTCGTCTACACCAACCTGCCCGTCTCTCGCATCGCCTATGCCCTCGGCTACAACGACCCGGCCTATTTCAGCCGCGTTTTCTCCCAGGCGACAGGCATGGCGCCACGGGATTTCCGCGAGCGCGTCGGCGGGACGCAGGGCGCCGCCGCTTGACATGGCGCTGGCAGGTTTGAACGTTCTGTTGGCCGCGCTTCACGAATGCGGGGTTTCCGCCCCTCCTCTGACACCCGCGGATATCGAGGACGCTACCGACGAGAAGGGAGCCTATGTCCTTCTGGTTCGCCTCGCCGGGCCACTGGAAACCCGGCTCCCGGGCACCGGAAGACTCGAGCTGCGCCCCGGCTGGTATGCCTATTGCGGCAGCGCCCGGGGCCCCGGCGGCCTGCGCGCGCGATTGCGACGTCATTTCCGCCACGACAAGAACCTGCATTGGCATATCGATCGTCTGACGGTCGCGGCCGATGCTCTCGCGGCCTTGCCCGTACCGGGCGGAAATGAATGCGGCCTCGTACAGCGGCTGCTCCGGCACCCGGCCCTCGACATCGCGGTCCGCGGCTTCGGCAGCACCGACTGCCGGACCTGCGAGTCGCATCTCCTGAAATTCGATGGCGACACATCTCGTGTTGCGCCTCGGCAACCGTCCGAACTGGCCGATTCGCGAAAACGAGGTCCGGATTCGTGAATGATGGGACGATATACTGGTGCCCCCGGACGGACTCGAAAAAACGCTGGAACCCCTTGTTTTCCGGCATCAATGTGCCCCACGCGCCATGCGCTTACGGTCACTATGAATCAATCGGTTACATGGCGGGTGCCCCACGCCATCAACAGTTTTCGGGGCCTGTGGAAAAGGGTAGAGAGAATGGCCACGGGAGAGCACGAACGTATCCTTGCATTGGCTAAGTCAGCGTTCGAGGCGGAGAAGTCTGGATTGTGGAAGATCGATCCTGAAACCGCATCCGAGATACACGGCGAACGATGCGAGGCGTTGTGGCAGGAACTTCGGCGGCAGGTAAGCGAAGCCGGTGCCGGTAGCATCCCGTCCCGCCCATCCAGAGCAGAATTGGAGCTCCAGTGGAAGAAAGAATTTGTCGCGAAATTGAGGGAACGGCTTCCCGATCTGGTTTCGGAAGCGATCGAAGCCTAACCCACCACTGTAGAAAGGATAGGAAGATGGCATTCCATCACCACTACAGGCTACCAGAGGGGAATGTGCATATTGCATTTTCTGGTGGGCGTACAAGCGCATACATGCTGCACTGTATACTAGAGGCCAATGGCGACCTGCCTGATCGCGTCAAAGTCACATTCCAAAACACGGGGCGCGAGATGCCGGAAACGCTCGATTTTATCCAAGAATGCTCGGAGCGGTGGCGTGTCCCAATCATATGGCTGGAGTACATGAACGAGCCACCGCGTTATAAGGTAGTAAATCACAACAGCGCATCTCG
Source organism: Oricola thermophila (assembly GCF_013358405.1). Lineage (NCBI taxonomy): Bacteria > Pseudomonadati > Pseudomonadota > Alphaproteobacteria > Hyphomicrobiales > Ahrensiaceae > Oricola > Oricola thermophila. The sequence continues at coordinate 1,050,905 of NZ_CP054836.1, read as the reverse complement.
AAATGGGGAGCCGTTCGAGGAGTTGATAAAACGGCGCGGGTTCCTGCCAAATCGCGTCAACCGATTTTGCTCTGTGGAAATGAAAGTGCACACGTCGAGACGTTATCTGGTCGCTTGTGGGTGGTCCGAATGGACCAACTGCACCGGGATCCGCGCAGACGAGCCGAACCGACGCCAACCTAAGGGCGTAAAGGTGAAGGGAACACGACATTACGCATGGCAGCCACTAATTGACGCAGGAGTAACAAAGCGCGACGTCGCAGAATTTTGGGCCTCGCAGACCTTTGATCTTAGACTCCCGAACGTTGGGGGCAATTGCTGGCTCGGGAATTGCGATGGATGCTTTCTAAAGAGCGAGAAGAATCAAGCGGCTTTAGCCAGGGAGTTCCCAGAGCGCCATGCGTGGTGGGAACGTATGGAAAAAATGGCAGAGAATACAGCGAGGCTGCCAAATGGGGCCAGATTCCGAGAAGAATGGTCAAAATACGAGCTTCGCCAATTCATTGAGAGGCAGGGCGACTGGATCTTTGATGATCAGGGCATCTTATGCCAAGCGGAAGCCGGAGAATGCGCGTGGTAGTTTTGACGCCTAACCCACCACTGTAGAAGGGGGCCCGAGGAATGACCGCACACCGCGACATGCACCGCGTCGGTGATCTGGCAACGGGAACGCTGTTCGTCACGCGCGACGTTCTGGATGGCGAGGTGCGCAACACGTTCTATCGCCGCGAAGATGGTCGCGCGTGCAGATACGATGGCAACGTCCCCGTGGCGCGTCTCGGGCTCATACAGGCCAACGCGGATGGCGAGGTGCGATACAAGCGCGCTCTGGACGTGCCGTGCCGCGATCCGGGCGAGATGCACGGATTGGTGCCGTGCTACCTGGTCAGCGACTTTGGCGACATATCGTCGGTGCTGTCGATGCCGGCGAATGGCGAAGGAAGGGGTTAAAGAATGACCGAATGGAGACTAATTGAGACCGCGCCGAAGGATGCTTTGCTGCTTTTGGCTTGTGAGTTCATGCCGAACGATTGGCGTATAAAGATCGGAGGGTGGCGAGAAGATGTTGGAGGCTGGCAAATCTTCGGGGCGTCTTGGGAACCTACCCACTGGATGCCTCTTCCGGCGCCGCCCACAGGGGGCAAACACATGCAAGACGATCACGAATGCCCGATTTGCGCCGTACCATTCAAGACGGGCGACCTCTGTTCTACTGATATCGACCTCGGTATATGCCACGCGGAATGTCTAGAGGGCTCGCTAGTCGTTGATCTGGACACGGGAGACCCGGTTGATGGCCCTGCGGGCATATTTAGCTACGAGCCGCCCAAAACTCAAGACTGACACCAGGTAGAGATAGGAGATTGGAAGATGGGAAGGGTATGGTCAACGACAAAGAGCACCATCATGGCGATTATTACGATTGAGGTGTTTCTCTGGATGTTTGGCTTTTTGCCGGAATGGCTGCTGTAATGCACCGCCTGATCTGGCGTCACCCTCTCAAGCTGATAGCCGTGGCGGTGGTGCTGTCTGTGGTGTTCTATTGGGTGGGGTGAGAGGCGGGCCGGGCGCTACTCCGGCATCCGCGTTTACGGACTCGATGCATCTCCGTTCCCTAGCTGCTTTTCGCAGCGGACATAATATGCCCAAACGGCGCTTTACGTCAGTCTACGATGCGTGTCTGCTTCCCACGCCGCCGCCTCTGCCTTCCCTATACCACATCAATCGCGCTCAGGGAAGAACTTCTTGATAGCTATCTGCCCGCGCTTGTCGGTCAATGCCTCCTTCAATGCCTTTGGTAGTGCGCCGGCATCGTGGAGGAATAGCAGGGCTTCCTTCGCCTGCTTCTTCTTCTCGGTTATCTCGGATTCCATAAGCCGAAGCTTCTCAGCCTGGAGCCGCGCAATCTCTGCCTCAACCTGTTCAACTGTTCTCTCTGCCATCATTCTCTCCCTTGTTGGCAAGGGGGCAGAAAAAGGCTATAATGCGTTGGTTGTCAAGGATACCTCAATGTCAGGCTTAATCGACCATTTCCTTTCGTGGCTGTATCTGCGCCGGCTGTGGGGGCCGCGCTGCATCGAGTTTGACCCTAAATGCACGGTATGCCAGCGCTGGCGTGAGCATGACGAGATATTCAACGATGTCTAACGCTCGTCAAACTCGTTATCGGCTACGAACTGCCCTGCCAGCGCATCAGCATTATGTTTCAGCACCTGAGCTGCGGTGAGCCTTGAGATGTAGACGCGACCATCCGGCGTGTTGACGTAGATGCCCTTACCGTCACGGTGCATATAGAGCATCCTGATCCAGTCGCGGGATTCCATCATCGCTGGAACACAAGCGCGGCGAACACCTCACCGCACCCCTCTTCATCAATCATGTCGTGACACTCGATAGCCTCATACCCCGACACGTGCAGGAGTATTTGCAGCCGGAACAGGTAATCGGAGACCTTGGGGTTATCGGTCATGCTCTGCCTCGCATCCATTCCATAACGTCCGCCCCGAACTCAACGTCCTCGAAACATTGTACCCTCCGTCTTGCGTCCGGTCGAGGATCACAGATCGTGAACACGGAAGCGCCGCGCTGGTACTCGGGGAAGCTGTTCACCAATGCATGGTGGTCATGCCACTTGTATCCGCGTAACTGGACAAGCCATGCGTTGTGGCCCTTGTCGGGTATCTCCAAATCCTGAAGCGCGAAATTGTGCGTGTGGCCGGTGTAATACACGTCAGCCATGTCACCGAGCTTCGCGGCCCTGAGCGTCCCGTGCAGCTCGTTCCAGATCGAAGACCCCTTGCGGCCATGCGCGGCGTCCACCTTGATCTCGGTGCCGGTCGGGTGCGTGACCTTGAACTGCGCTTTCCAATCAATGATCGGGATATGCGTCCCGCCCAATCGTTTCTGGAAGTCCGATCCGCCGTTCCACTCGTCGTGGTTGCCGAGAATCCAGCACAGCCACTTTACCCCGGCATCGAACATGAACCATTCGGCAAGGCGCTTCTCTGTCGCCGCGCTGGTCTCCTGCTCAGCATACAGCCTCATGAGACGCCCGACCCAGTTGTTGGTCGTGTCTCCTATGTTGATGCCGTACACGCCGTCGCGGCGGGCTATTTCGAGGTGGGATTTCAGGAGCGGAACATTGCAGCCCGGATCGCCAAGGTGCGGGTCTCCGAAGGCGATGACGCCATAGGGCTTGGTTTCCTTCACGCGGACCTGAAACCACTTCCTTGCGGCTGCGGCCTTGTGCTTGCGCTTGAAGCCCTTTTCGAGACGGTCTATGATTGCCTCGATTGGTTCCTCGTCGTCTCCGAGCGTCACGAAGTCTGGATATTCGATCCGGTCTTCATCGTCCTCGAAGGTTGCTTTCAGCCAGCGCTGCAGGGCGCTTTCTGAAATGCCGAGCGATTGCGCGGCGTCCTTCTTGGTTCCATGCGTCTGGACAGCGAGCTTCGCCGCCTCGTGCTGTTCCGGTGTGATTGCACGCGGGTCTCGTTTAGCCATATTGTGCCTCTACAGACAGATTTCGGAAAAGTGTCGGTAACGTCAGTGCGTTCCTGTTGGCCCTCCTGATCCGAAATAGCTCTGTAGCCACGCGCCGATGCCCCCGCCGCCAAGAGGAAGGGCGGTGAGAAGCCCGAGCCGGAATGCCTTGCTGCCCGTCAACTTCTTGTCGAGGTCATCCAGCTTGTCGTTCATCTTTGCCACCTGCTTGAGCAGGCTTTCCACCTGCGTCTCGAGGACGGCAAGACGCTCACGCTCGTTTGCGGTCATCTCAGGCCCTCCCCATCATCCGGCAGATTTCGACTCCGGGGACAATGGCACCAAGGCCGGTCAGCGATGCGGCCATACCCAAGCGTGCGATTGGAGCCCCGACGATCATGCCGACGACAGCACCATCCATGCCGTATACCGGTCCACCGGATTGACCGGGGACAACAGCGGCATTGATGGGGACAATGGACGCCCACCGGCCGGCGCTATGCTCGGATCCAGAGACGCGGCCCCATACCGACACGAACTCCTCGGAGACGGGATTGCCGTGGATCACGATTTCGTCGCCATATGCGGGCGTCGTGCATGAGAGGTAGGCTGGGGAGATAGGTAGGGATACGCGGATTGCCGCGATATCGTACTTGACGTTGGTCCAGAGGACTTCGCCCGTCACGGTCTCGCCATCGGCTGTCTTTATCGTGACGGTAGCCGCATCATCCACGACATGCTGCGCGGTGATCACCATGTCATGGCCGACATAGAATCCTGTGCCGTGACCGGTGCCATTGATGACCTTCACGGCGGAATCGACGGGGATTGTTTGGGGGGATTGGAAGGTGTTCAGCGTCACGCCGACCAGGATGGCGGCGAAGCAAAGGACGGTGAATTTCAGGCCAGCGATACCATATTTAAGCATGGCTGGCCTTTCTGCGGAGCAGCGCGCCCATGACATAGGCGAGCAGCACCACGCGGATGATGCAATTTTTCATTTACGATTTCGCGGCTATGGGAGGATTAAGCCGCGCCCTGTCTAGGAGGGTTGCGGTAGGCCCTCGTACCTTTGTGTGCCCTTGGTACGGGGGCCGCTCAGATGCTTGATTGGCTCAAGTCTGTTATGGTATATTGAAGGCAGAGGCGGCGGCGTCGATGACACGGATGACGGTAACACCGCACATCGAGGTCGGGAGACTTGCTCACGTAAGTCGCAACCTTGGGAACCCGGACGCAGAAAAGGCTGGCGCAAGCCGTCCCGCCTCTCATTTCTTCAGCCTCGCAAGCAGGCTCTCACCGTACCTCGCAAGGAACAGTGACCCGATAATCACGCCCGCCCACTCATCAAGCGGAGAAGGCAGGGCGGCGATCGACCACGGTTGAGGAAACGCGCATCGTGCGCAGAAGAACACCGAATAGATGCACACCGACGCAAACCAGAAACCCAAGGGGGCAATGAAGAACAGCGGGAACCACCACCCCCGGCCGGTCAGGATCCGCGCCTGAGCCTCCACGTAGGTCTCAACTGCATGCGTCTTGATGCGCTCGCGCTCGGTCTCGTTATCAACCTTGTGGTCAACGGTATCGAGGATGCGCTTTAGCGTCCCGCCCGTGAGCCATGAAAGGATGGTGCCGATCAAAGCGACCATCCCCGCTTCTTGGCAATGACGTAATAGCCTTCGACGGCAAGGCCGATCACAACCGCCACGACCTCAACCAAGTCCGGGTCGGCGGCCAGCTCTCGGCCGATCTCCGTGGAGCCGAAAAACGCCGCGCCAACAAGATAGCGCAGAAGAATGCGTGCCCATGCGGTCATTTGCGTGCCCTCGCGATGATATCCAGGATAGCTTCGATCAAACGCGCCAGAATGCCGCCAGAATTGGCCCGTGGCGCGGTTTCTGTGTTGTTCTGGTGGGTGGGTGCGGGAACCGGCTTTTGCGCGCCTGCGGCCTTCTTTTCGCCGTACCCGATGGCCTTCAAGTCGGCTTCGTATTCCTTGGCGAGTTTCGCTATGTCAGCGGCCTTGTCCATGCCGTTGATGATGCGGCGCGCATTGCGGTAGTCGGACTTGGACAGCGTGATATAATCGGATAGCTTCTTGCCGGTGAACCAGCCATCCTTGGACCCGACCACGAGGATCTCTGCGGACGCCTCAGGCTCCATCACCGCGTCGGGATCGGACAGGAAATCGCGTCCCAGCTCGCGGCTTGCCTTCTCGTAGTTGAACTTCCAGGTGAGCTGGACAAAGCCGCGGCCATACCACGGGTAATAGCGCAGATTCTTCTTTCGCCAGCTTTCTGACAGCCAGTAGGCTTCCCTCACAGGCTTCATAGTGTGCGCTGTTTCGTGCCAAGCCGTGGCGAGGACATAGGCCAGCTGGGTACGCAGCAGGCCATGCTTCTCCGCCGTGCGGATGATCAACCGCGTGTGGCCTTTGTCGAGGTCCATAGCGTTCCTTTCCCGCCGGTCGCCCGGCGCGGTTGCTTGTGTCAGGTGATGTTGAGGGGTTGCCTTACGGCCAGTACTGATCGTCTGCGTAGTCTGCCGGGATCGGGTCGGAATCCTTGAGCGCGCGCGCCGCAAAAATGTGCGCTTGCTTGTGCGCCAAAGCTGCCTGCCCGAATGCGTAAACTGTCTGCGCGTCCATCGCGTGCTCGGTGTTGTCAGCCGCGATCCAGACGAAATCGCTCGATCCGCCATGCCAGTGGTAATCGCCGGGCTGCGCGCCGTTCATGATCGCGCCCAGCGCCGCCGTAGCTGCGCCCGCGATGTTCTCGCGATCCTCCGGCCCGGATTGATACTGGACGCCATTGAACATGAACCCATCCGCAATGCGCCGGTCGCGCTCGGCATTCACGTCTGCGGCGGTAGGCGCGGGCGTCTGGTATGGCTGGATCACACCTCCGCTCGCCTCCCATTCCGCGATCATCCGGCGATGCCGGTTGGAAGGATCATCCGGGACAGATACCTGCTTGCCGTCAATGATGGCGATGATCGTGCCGGACACGGTGTATTTCGCGCTGTCGATCATGGTCACAACTCCGCATCAGCCGTGAACGTGACTGTTCCAACGAAAACATTGCCGGATGCGCCGCCGGATATCGAGAAGATCGGTGCAAATCCGTCTGCATCTTCATTGGAGTTAAACAGCGAGCCGATCGTGCCGGAACCGCCGCCAACTCGCGTCCCGGAAATCGTCATTGTTGGCGAGACGCGCTTTGTGGCCTTGAACCCAACGCGGTTGAACCGACAATACGAAGCATTGTACTGGACATAGATGCCGTTCAGATCGGTGCCTTCCTCGTAATACCGCTGGCACAGGAACAATTCCTGCCCCGGATGGCGCGCATCGAAATCTGTCGCCTTGTCGCCCATCTCAAGCTGAGGCAGTGAGAACGTCCCGCCGGAGAACCGAACCGTCACATCACTGCCGCCGGTCAGCGTGACGGTGCCACCGTTGGATACGGCATTGCCATTGACAGTTGCCGTTGCCGTCCCATCCCACGACAGAACGTAATCGCCGGACAGGATAGCCCCGCCCTCGATGACCTGCTCGACGCCACCAGCAGGCGCCGTGAACGTGCGGACGCCTTCACTTTCCGTCCACGAAAGCGACTGGCCAGATGTGACGACACGCCATCGGTCAACGGTGTATTCGTTTGCACTGGAAGTCGCCGATCCGCTCGTATAGCCGCGCTGGTTGATCGTGCCCAGCGCGTTGATCAGCAAGTTTTTGCCACCGCCGCCACCGCTCGCAAGGGCGGCGATTGCCTGAGCCACGTTCGCCGGCGACATGGAGCGAACCGCCGTTTCGGTACCGGCCTCCATCTCGGCTTGCGTGGCCTGCGGGAGATTGCCGCTCGTCAGAACCTGAGACCACGGTCCCCATGACGAAGAGCCCTTATATCGTACCCATGTGGACACGTTCTGGCCCGACGCGTCAGGGTCGCCGGCGGAATAGCTAACAGCGCGCATAACGGCCCGGCCTGTTCCGCTGTACTGCGCCTCAACAGAAATCGACCAAAATGATGCGGTCTCCGGCGGGAAGGTGCCAGAGTTTCCGACCCCATCGGGGTCCACCAGACCTTTGAACCCGGCATCAACGGCATCAATGTCGATGCTGCTTACCGTCCCGTTGTATATCAATCCAGAGTTTGAGAGCGTGGCCGCAAGCGCGTTGGTGAGATTCGCTTCCGGCACTTCTCCAAGCGCAGTCCACGCTTCGGACTGAGTGTCAGCCTCGAAAACACCCTCTCCGACAGTACCAGCGCCTAGATCACCCGGAACAAGCGTGACGGCGCCGCTCTTGCCGTTGACGCTTGAGACAGCGCCCGTGCCGGCATCACCGGTCCGGGAGAACATGAGGCCGATCGGTGTTTCGTCGGGGTACGCAGTCGCGCCCCCATGATTGGAGATCGCTACCTTGACGTAGCCCGTCGCATCGGTGACGCCGGTCACGTCGAACGTGGTCTGCGCCTCGCTGTCGGGGTCCGTGATGGTCAGCGTGCCCTTCACGGCGGACGTGCTGTCGTCGAGCGCGAGGAGCCATGCCGAAACATCGCTGCCGCCACGGTTCGTTTTCGACACGTAGAGTTCGGTCGCGGCGGAGAGGTCGCTATCGTCGGCCCGGAAGTTGCCGGCGCCCGGATCGGCGTCAGCCGTGGCCGTGTCGAAGGTCATGAATATGCCGGGATCGGCGCCGTCCACGCCCTGCGGCCCGCGGATCGACCCGGACGGGCTGCCCCACGTTCCGCCGGCCTTGACGTATGTGTCGCCCGTGTCTGTGTCGAGATAGGTGTCGCCGTCATTGCCGATGCTGTCGGAAGGCGTGCCCTGCCCGGTATAGTCGAAGCCGTCGCCACGCGGCCCCTGCGGCCCCTGTTGACCGGCAGGACCGCGCCACGCGAACGGACCGGCCCAATCGCCATTGGTCGCTGACGCCTTGACGTAGACGACCAGATCACCGCTCGCGTCATCGGTGACGCCGTAGATGAAGCCCTGCGCCTCGTCGTCGTAATCGTCGCGCTCGGCCAGCGTGCCCATTGCACCGATATCATCCAGAGCGATACCTGCATTGATCCTCGCCACGATATCGGCCATCTGCCGGTTGGCGATGATGGTGCGCGCAGCCTCCGCGCTGTCGAGCACAATGTCATAGGATGCGTTCGTCGCCGGATCGCCGGTCCACGGGCGGGTGAGCGTCAGCTCGGTGTCGCTCACCACCTCCTCGATGACGGCTGCATCGGTGCCGACAAACAGGATGCCGCCCGCTACGAGAGCGACCTCCCAGGCGGTGCCGGATCCGATTACAGTCGTGCTGCCGTTCGAGACCGTGACGGTCCCGTCCGAATATCTCTGCGTCATGATTTCCCTCTAGGTGACTGGAAGGGCCAAGATGTAATAGCGGATGCCGACGACCCTCTCCTCGTACTGGACGACGAGGCCGTCATTACTGTTCCATGTAAGGCCGCTCGGATTGCCCGGCTCGGTGATGAACGTGACCTTGGTGTCTTCGATTTTTGCGACGCAACTGTCGGCTGACATTTGACCGTGATATTGGTGGCCCTGCGACATGTTCAGAGCGATCATTTTACGGGCCATCGGGCCGTAATAGTACGTGTACCCTGTCCCGACGCTTCTGTAGATTTGAGCCATCCAGATCGGGTACGGATAGAATTTCCCGCCGGGGTTCTGGAAGTTGATGACCCGCGTCTTGTTGCTCGCGTTGACCGTGACGTAGCCCTCTGCGATCACCGGGCAGTACGGGAACCGGCTATCGACCAGAACGTCCGCGAGGTTTGGCGTTGCAGCCGACCCGGGCTTCTTGATCTGGATGTATTCTTCGCCGTCCGCGACGCCTTTGAACAACACCTTCGACCCGCCGCTGGTCTGCGGCCTGTCGTCGTATCCGAATGCGATGTATCGGCAGATGACGTTGTACTGCGTCGGGTTCCGCAGCAGCAGATTTCCCCCGCTCACTTTCGACTGAACACCGAGCGCCCAATTCGAGTCCGATCCGCCGCCTTCGTACAGAGGCGGGTGATATGCCGGCGTCCCTGATCGCCAGACGATGTAATCCACGAACAGGTTCGAGCCGTAGTTTATGCCGCCCGGAAGCGGAATCGTCTCTGTCGAGTTTGCAGAAATGGTGACTTGGCCCGACTTGACGACCTTGAGCGGCGTCTTTGTCGAGTCGATCAGCAGTTGGTTCGCGTTTGCCGTGTCCACATCGAAACCGGGGCGCGCGACCTTTGCTTGCGTCGGCGTGATACTGACGATTTTCTGCCCCGGCGATGGCGTCCCGCTGACCGGGTTCCACGCCCGGTTATCGGCTGGTAGCGGGAGGTGGCAGTAAATGATCGGATATTGATCGTTCCCACTCCCATAAGAGGAGGAGCCAGGATCGGCAAAGTTGAGATCAGAGTACAACTCCCATCCCACGTAGCCACCACTCGCCTGGCTTTCGCCAGTGTTCCACCAATATCTGGCGAGAGATCCGTAGGTCGTATAGTGGCCGGTGAAGATGACAGACCCGCCGGTGCCAGAAGCCTGCCTCACATACCGATAGCCGTAATTCCCGTTCAGCCAGCCGCCTGACGTAAACTTCTTCGAGATGCAGACATTCGGATAGTTGTAACCGAGCGTGTTCTTGATCAGCTCGTAAATGTCGTACTGGTATGACGACCCGTAGAATACTCTATACTGAGCCGTGTTCTTGTTCGTGCCGGACGGCCAGAAGCGATAGCTGAAATCGCCGTACGACCCGAAATCCCGCGCTTCCTTGGTGAAGATGCTGATCGGCTCGAACTGGTTCGGATTCAGCGAGTCGAAGTGCATCGACCCCCAATCCGAGACGGACAGTTCGTGCGGTTCTGCCGATATGCCGTCACGCAGAATCCGCAACGCACTCTGGTTCGCGTTGCTGTCGTGATAGAGCCACATCTTTGGCATCAGGTCGTGATCTCCACACCTTCGACGTTCGGCGCCAGAATGCCGAACCTCGCCTTGCCGGATGGCGTCTCGAAGCCCTCAGCGATGGCCTCGCGGAAGCGAGCGATCTCGGACACCAACTCGCCATTCTCGAACACCAGCGGAAGCGCATCGTTCGTGCCGTCAGTCACGACGAAACGGCCCGTGTCGATCACCACGTCACGGATGAACCCGCCATTGCCATCGTCTGAAACCCGGATGGACAGGCCGGACTGCGCGAACTGGTCGTTGATGGTCGCGCGGGCCAGAATGTCGATTGTGACCAGAACGCTACCCTGCCCGGCATTGGCCTCGAACTTGATCAGGCCGCCGGCTGCCAAGTTGTCAACGTTGGCCTGAACCTGCGTGATGGCCTGCGCGTTCGCCTCCGTTTCCGTCGCCGTAGCCTCGAGCGTCTGGATCGCGGCTGCGAGGCTCCTGTCCGTGCGCTTGACAACAGCCGTCTGCTCGACAAGCCTACCGGCACCGATGGCCGTGTCTGCCGCGATCAGCTCGACATTGCGCGCCAACTCGTCAAGCAGCGTCGAATGGCGCTTGAGCAGGTCGGAAATGTCGTCCTTGACCTGTCCAAGCCCGACAGAAACATCACCGGTCGGCACATCCGGCGTCGTGACCTCAACCCATGCTGACGGCGTGACTGAGCGCGTCGGATCGGTCTCGAAGAAATACCGGACCTCGTAGACCGTATCGCTCAGGACACCTTCTGCCAGGTAGGCCACGGTCGCATTGCTCTGCACCGTGCGCTCGAATACCACGTCCGGGTGATCCTTGGCACGGTACTCCAGCGTGATCGCCGTGATGGTCGGGTCATAGACCGCCGTCCAGCCTGCCCGGATGGCCGGGTAAAGCCGACCGTCATTGCCGGCGCCCGTCACGCCCGTGACCGAGAAATCGAGCAGTTCGGACTGGTATGCAGGCGTGGCCGGTCCAAGCGGCACGGGCGGCGGGGCAACTGTGCCGACCGATGTGTAAATGTCGCCGGAACGCTCCTGCAACTGCAGCACGACGCAGCGCGGCTTGTCGCTCTGCAGCGTCACAAGGCTCGTGTCGGTCACGAGATATGTCCGCGTGCCGTATTTCTCGGATTCCCACACGATCCAGTCGCCGGGCTCCAGAACCTGCCATCGCGGGCGCACCGTGATCGTCGCAGTCGCCTCGAACCGGTTCTCGCTGAAATAGATCGACGCGAGCTGCGCGGCCTGCCGTGCATACGGGACCGTGCCGAAGTTCATCGACACGTCCTTGGACCGGCGATCCGTCGCAACAATGATGACGTCCGTGGCGCGCTCGTAGGACACAGGCGACCACTGGTTGTCGGGGTCGGGGAACGTGCCGGAAACCGAGTTCACCAGCTCACTTGCCGGACGCAGCCTCTGGAACTGCACCCGCTCACCGACGATCAGGTCGTCATCGGTCAGCGTTGCGACCGGCGTTTGATCCGTGCCGATGATCGGCCACACGCCATCCACGGCGTGCACCACCATCCCGCCGCACGAAGTCATCAGCGCGTCGATATTGTCGCCGTGTTCCGCGTTGCAGTCGAAGCCGATGGCACAGCGATAGCGCGGCCCGCCATCCTCGACAACTTCATCGCAAATATTCGCCGCGATGGTGTAGCGCTCGATTGGAAGGTTGTTGGCGTCCTCGTCCATGCCGCAGAACAGGTCGCCGTTGATCTTGAACCCGCGACGATAGGCGTAATCCATCAGGACCGGGTTTTCGCTGAACTCCCACGTGGACGGGTCGTCCCAGCGATGATTGCCGGAGCCTCCCATCGTGCTGTCCTTGCGCCAGTCGTAGAGCGGTGCGCCCTTCCCCTCGAAGAAGAAATTCACGACATTGCCAAGCTTCTCGCGGTCGTATTCCAGCGTGACGATGATATATGCCACGCCGAGGCCGACATGATCCGAAGTCCACCGGCCGGCAGGATCCGATCCGTTGACCAGGTAGCTGTCTGCCGTGGTCTGGCGACCGTCAATGAACTTGACCCATATCTTCCCGGCATACTCGCCGCTATCCACGACATTGCCCCTGCCGCCCTCGACAGCGCCGAGCGTGACTTCCTCGCCGTCGATCCACACCCGGTCCAGAGACGTGCAGTAGAAGTCCGAGACCGCATAGACCTGCTGGAAATACTTGTTCGCGGCGCCCATCGTGTTGGCATAGACGTAATGGCCCGCAATGCCCCAGCGCCCGCAGCGGACAGTGCGCGACTGGTCGGCGCCGTATTGCACGTCCAGCTCGACACCGGAGACAGGCTTTGCCTCTTTCGGCTTGAACAGCGCGGAGATCGCGAGATTGAGGCCGATGGACAGGACGGCCTTGCCGATAGCGCCGAGGCCAGCGACAAACGAGCCGACCGCACCTACAGCCGTGCCTATGGCCCCGGCGACCGCGCCAACGGCCCCGGCAATCGCGGAAATGATTGGCATGGATTATTCGACCCTGAATGCCTTGTTGATCGCCGTGACGGGATAGACCTCGACGGCTGAATGCGTGATGGTCCGGCCTTCGCCGTACAGCGTCTTGACCTCCAGCCCGCGTGACGTGACGACGCCGCAGCTTTCGACACCATCGCGAATGATGGTCGCGAGATCGCCGCGCATCGCGGACAGGCGGTTGACCTCTGGCAGAACGCTCGCAAGCGCCTCGCCAACGGTGGAGAAGCCGTGCTTCTTGAACAGGCGGTATCCGCCCGCCTCGCTCGAGTATTTGCGCAGGTGCGGCAGCAGCGCCTTGCCGGTCACGGCCTTGTACGCGTCACACGCCATGCACCAGCAGTCGGAACGGCCCCATTTGCCCGGTGCGGCGATGTGCTTCGCGATGACGGCTTTCAGCCGTGCTTCCCAATCCATGCGGCGCATCAGTCTTTACCCCACTTGACTTTCACGCGCCCCGTGGTCGCGGCGTGCTCGAAGAAACGGTCGCCGGGATTGCGGCGCTTCTGGTCATCGTCACTTCTGATCCGGCCATTGGTCCTGCTGTAGTCGATGGCGCGGCTCTCGCACTCGATGGTGGCAATATGGCCGGTATCCGGCTCCTCCGCGTGCGAGATGGCATTGATGTAGCCCCGCATCATCGCAATCGGATCACCAAGCGGCACACCCGTATCCGGATGCGTATGAAGGTCGTAGATCGTCACCGGCCGGTCGCGGTAGTCGTAGCTCTCGATATCGAGGATTACCTGCGGCGTCAGGCCGTCATCGCTGCTTTCGGACAGTGTGATCGTGAAGCCCTGCGCTGCCGTGCCGGTCGTGCCGGGAATGTCGGAAATCGAGATGATGCCGGCCGGGAAAGGGTGATAAGTGATGCCACCCCATTCGTATGGCGACACGGCCTGGATGATGCCGAACGGCCCTTCGCCAAGATCGAAGCGGATCATGCCGGCAATGGCCGTCCTGCCCTCGTCCAGCATGGCTAGAACTGCTGTCGGGTAGTTCCTCATAGCACCTGCACGCCCTGGAATGAGACTGCCGGGTAGCCGACGCGGGACGGCGCCGAAAAGCTGTCCTTGACGAGCCGGAACTCGCACAACGGGCGATAAAGCTTGGCGACGGCTGCCGTGGTGAACATGGACGGCACAAGCGGCTCAACGGTCACGGACAGGTTGCCGGAGCCATCAGCCGTTGCGTCCTCCATAATCTCGAAATAGCCATACCGATCGCGTGACGATATTTCCTGTTCGAGCCCGATCCGGTCGCCCGCGGTTGCCTGATAGCCAGCCGGGACGCCGGTCAGGTCGATCTGCCCTGGTGTCGCAAGGCTAGATACCGTCGCCACGCCATCCCACGGCGAGCCGCCGTCGTCTGGCATCTGTCCATCGGACATATAGGCCAACGGCAGGTCACGCGAAGCGTCCCATGCGAGGAAGGTGCGGAGACCGCCGCGCAGAGACTTGCCCCACGACTGCCACGCAATGCGGTCGCCATCCATGAGTTGCGGCGTTTCGAACGTGCCGAACCATACCGGCTCGCGGACCCGCGACACGGTTGCGCGCCTGCCCCGGCTGTGAACGGCCTGTTCCGTGCCGGGATCGAGGTCAATTGTGCACTCCGCGAGGCGGTCGTTGAGGATTTGGCGCGGGAAGGTCAGCGTCATTTCAATACCCTGCGCTTCTGCGCACTCTGGATGGTCTCGACAACGCGGGTTGCGAATTCTGCGCGGTCTCTGGCGATGACGGCCTCAAGCCGCGCCACGGCGGCGCTATCCGCGCCCCTGGCGTCGATCTGCGGCGCATAGGTGACGTTGATGCTGTCGTTTGCAGCACCCGGAGCATTGCTGTTCGCCGCCCCGACATACCCGCCCTTGGCGTAGCCGTAGTTGAGCGCGTCGAGGTTCTTGACGCCGATCTTGCGCGTGGCCTCCGCCGTCATGACGTATTCGCCGGCATGGACAACGCCTGCTGGCTGATACTTGCCGCCCGGACCGGTGTATCCGCCACCGGCAAAGTTGACGCCAAGGAAGCCGCCCACCAGCGACTGGAAGAACCCGCCGCCGAAGACGCCTGAACCGCCTTGAGCAAGATTGATGTCGTTCAGGTACTTCAACACGGAATTGAGCGCCTGCAGCGCGGCATCCTTCCACGACAGGGTTTGGTCCAGAAGCCCGCGGAAGATGCCGCCAACGCTCTGCCCCAGCCCGGACACGGCGGACTGGATTTTCTGCTGCATCTCCTCCCACGCCTTCTTGGCCTTGTCGGCAGCGTCCTTGAGCGCCTTGCCGGCCTTATTCGCGCTTTTCTCTACTTCCTCGTTGGCCGCTGCGATCTCGCGGGCACGCTTGGCGATGGCGTCGAATGCCGCGCCGGCGTAGTCCTTACTGAATGCGTCTTCGTATGCCTTGTTGATCGCCGCGTTCAGATCAGCCGCAGCGCCAGCTCTCGGGTTGTTGAGTTGCGGCGCATAGATCGCAGCGTCGATTGTCGGGACATCAGCATACACTCCGATCTTGCGAAGCTGCTTCTGAATACCGAGCATCATGTCGTTGAAGATCCCGGCGGCGCCCCGCGCCATTGATGCCAATGCATCAAGGACTCCCTGAGCTGCTTTGTAACCCAAATCAGTCAGGGCGCCCGGCAGGCCCTCCCACACGGCCTTGACGGCGTTGAACGCCCCTACCCAATAGCCGACAAGGAAGTTCGTATACACCTTCACGCCTCGGACAATCATATCCCACGCACTGGCGAACCAAGGCGCAAGCGCGTCGATGGCGGGCTTGATAACGTTGTAGATGCCGTCCTTGATCAGCGACAGCGTGGCGAGCATCACGTCGCCCATGCCGACCGTCGCTCCCTCCGTCTGGTTGATCTCGTAGGTCAGGCCTGCGAATGCGGCCGCGACACCTCCGGCCACCACAGCTAGCGGGCCAAGCCTTGCCGCAAACGTGCCAATCTGCCTCGCGCTGTCCTTGATCGCCTGGTTGAAGCCGCCGTTACCCATGTAGAGCTGCCCGATCTGCGCGACCTGGAAGCCAAGGTTCTGGAGCGCATAGATCCCCATCGTCGGCGCGGTTGCGATGGCCTGCCCGATGTCGATGAGCTGATAGGACAACTGGCGAGACTGGAACGATGCAGCACGCGCCGCCTTCATTTGCGCCTGCACCGCCATCGCGTTCGCCTTCGCAGCGGCGGTGTGCGCATTGGTCGCTGTCGTGACGGTCTTTGTCGCGCCGGCGAGCTGGGCGGACGCAGCGGCCGCACTGCGCGACGCTGTGGCAATGCTGGACGTGGCCTGCGACGCCTGTTTCGAGGCAGATGCAAGCTTCTTCTGCCCCGCCTCCGCCTTGGTGGCGGCGCTGCTCATCTTTTCGAGGTCAGCCGCAGCCTTGGCCGCGCCGGAACTCTCGATCTCGTAGCCGAGCTTCGCAACGGTCATTGCGTTACCTCAAAACATGGCGTCGAACAGTTCAGGCGTCAGCGGCTGGTCCGGTGCACGATCATCGCGCTTTACCCAGCCGACGAATTCGAACATCTCAACGCGGCCCTCAAATCCCACGAGGATCGCGTTGATGTCGGAGTCGAGTGCCTGCTCCTCGCTCCAGCCAAGCCAACCAATCGCAATCTTTTCCAGATTAGCCGCGAAGGTGGCAAACGCCTCATCCGGATCTACTGATCCGTCTGAGGGTTTTCGTCTCCCGACCCTCCGGCGTTGTCGAGCGGACGCCCGCCATTCGCAAGGTTGGTCAGATAGGTCACGACCGGATCGGCAAGGCCGGGCATCCCGGTGCGCCACACGGCTTCCGCGATTTCGTTGACATCGCTCGCCTTGGCGCCAACGCCGGCAGCGATCACGCTGACATACGCATCGAGGTCGAGATTGCCGATTGCGGCAAGCGCTTTCTGGAATCCGCCGAAGTTCTGCGAGACCATGCGAGCTGCCCGCAGCGTCGGCTTGAGTGTGTAGGGAACGCCGTCCAGTTCGATTTCGACGTTTCCGGCACCGATTTTCGGCTTGTCAGCCATGCTTCATGCCTCCTTACGGTGCCGCCACGCGGACGATGTTGGAGTTGATCTCCAGCGTCACGTTGAGGGTCTGGATGGTGTTGGCCGTGCCGCCTGCCTCCTGGCTGGTCGTGACAAGCGCGATGAACAGGCGCTTTTCGCCGGTCGGCCACGTGATGCGGAACGCGTAGTTGTTCTTGTTCGAGCCATCGGCGGCAGCAAGAAGCGCATCCTGACCGGGATCATCCGGGATGATGGCAAAGATGTTCTCCATCGAGCCGCCGTTGGCCGTGCCCTTCTGCTTGATATCGCGGCCGCGGTTGATGAGCTGCGACGTGACGATCTCGGCAGTATCGCCAATGGCGCCGGCCTGCTGCCAACCGTCGATTGATATCCACGACTGGCCGTCAAAATCGGACTCCACGAATGGAGTTGCTTTGTCATTGAGAACACCGCCGATTTCAATGGTGCTCCCAGACACAAGGGTGAGTGCCATGAGACATTCCTCTTTCTGATGATTGCCCTTGCCGAAGGGGCGTCAGCGGCGTCAGGCGAAAGCCCAAAACTCGACTGTCACAGGTACGTGAATGGCCTGATCCTCGATGATGGCAGGCCCGACATTCGGTCGCGTGATGATCCGAAGCGTCACGCCTTCTTCCGTGATCCGGTCGTCGCACGGGAAGTGCTCTGCGACCTGCCCGGCCACGTCTCGGGCTCGCGTCTCGCCCGTGCCCGGCTTGTCGAACACATCGACCATGAACAGGCCGGTGTAGCGGTGCAGCCCGGTTGACTGGATGAACAGCCGATCGGTCGTATTCGGCACGAATGTCGCGCGCAGGTACCGGCCATCGGCTGGCGGATCGAAGTCGATATTCGGATCTGCAATCGGCAGGGCCGGCGTGAGCGACAGCGCGTGCAGATGCCGCATCAGGCCGTTGAATATCCGGGCTGGCGTTGTGTTGGCCATGATGCTAGTTTCCTGCCTTCGTCAAATGGAAGGAGAGCAATGATCAGGAAGTCGATACCCGCCGTGCTGTCCGCACTCGCCCTGGCAGGCTGCGTCAGCACAGAACCGCAAACACCGCCGACCTACACCTTCAACGCACCTGCAGACGCGACCAAGGCCACCATTGTCAGCGTCTATTCCGCAGACGGCTTCATCGTGCAGCGCGAGAGCGACCATCAGGTTGTCATGCAGCGCTTTCGCGGCGGATCGGACCTGAAACACTCATTCTCCATCGTTGGATCGTCACCGACCACAGTCACCGGGAACATCATGGTCGGGCTAAACGACTTCACCTGGAACGCCGGCGCCCGCTCATTCATGGATGGCTACATGAGCCGTGTTCGCGCCATGACAGGGCAGTGATGTCCAAGGATAAGCCGCTATCCGACGACGAGATCGAAACCTTCATTCACGACCGATTGCGCGTCTCTGTGCCGCTCAAGGCGGAAACGCCGTTCGGTGAGGAGATTTTGCGCCTCGTCGTGTCTTGCGATATCGCTGCGCTTCTCAGGCTCGAAAAGCTACGATCCGGCGATGTCGTTCTGTTCTCCGTCAAGGAAATGCTCGCCAAGATCAAAGACCGAAGCGAGACCTGACCTTCGCCGCTTCCTCCTCGACAATCGTTTCCCACCGCTGCGCGACCATCTGAACCCACGGCCTGGGTCTCATCTTCGACGTGCCGTAGTGAACGTATGCGCCATACTTGGCCGTGTAGCCGAGATACAGCGTTTCCCCGATCTCAAGCCCGTTGATCGTCAGGATCACGTCGCCGTAATCGGCCTGCACCGGCACGCCCGGATTGGGCTTGGTGAGCCCCGGCATGGCCGTTGTCGATGCGACCAGAGAGGCGCGCAAAAACCCGGTGCGGCGATAGTCCGTGCTCGGGTCGCTGTAGATCAGTTGCGTGATCAGGTCGTCCAGTTCATGCACAAGCCGCTGGCTGGCCTCGCGGAAGATCGCCTCTTGCGCCTCAATTACGTCCTTGCACCATTCCTCGACGGTGGCGGCAAAGCGGTAGGTGGCCATCTATCCGCCCACCCTCGCCCGATACCTGCGAATAGCCGCAGCCGTGTGGTCGATCTTGTATTCCGCCCGGCACATGCAGTTGATGGTGTGCCGGATCGGCGCATCGGGATCGTGCGGATAACGAAGCGTCGTGCCGTCCGGGGCAGTGAAAGCCTCTCCGAACCGCACCTTCTGTCCGTTCATCGCGATATGCTGCAAGCGTGGGTTTTCGCGTGGCGTGTGCTTCCATGTCATAGTCACATCGGACGCGACCAGCTTGCCCGCGTCGATCTGCTGCTGAATGGCATCATGGCGGCTCTTGGAGAGCGCCAGGAACGTTTCATGCCGCGCAAGGGTCTTTGCCCTCTTGTCCAGCGCGATGCTTGCGTAGCGGCTTGCAATACCATCTGCCTTGTCTGCTGGCAGCTTGCCGCCATCGCGAATGATCTTGGCTATTGTCCTGTCGAAGCGGGCATCCCTGTTCTTCAATTCAAGATACCGCCTGAGCTTGACCGTATCGCCTTCGATCAAGGCCCGCCTGATCCAGCTTACGGTTTCCATCTGGCGGGACGTTAGCCCGATCAGGCCTCCAGTTCTCTCATTGCTGCCATTCATGCGGTAGCCAGCAATGCGACGGGCCGTTGACCAAGGATTGTCGCCATGCGCAAGACCTTCGGTCAGAACCTCACGCAACCCGTCCTTCTGATCGGCCGTGATTTCCCGCACCATGTTGGCGGCATGGTCCCTCAGGGCACGCTCGGCCACAGTGTTGCGAACACCCCACGAAAACCGAATTGGCACACCATCTGGCTGCGTCACACGGGGCAGGTTATCCACCGTGGACTGCCCGCCATCGTTATAGGCTTCCAGCAGTGCAACCTCGACACGCGAAAACGCGTCCTCGTCAAGACTGAGTACCTCTATCGCACCCGAAATATCGCCATGCTCCAACCGCGATGTGACCGTGCTGAGGATGATGCTGTTGCTGATCTCGCTCACTGCCTCAAGAAAGGCTTGACGGACGGCTGGATCATGCTTGCTGAGCAACTCCTCCAGCACTTGCGCATCGGTCTTGCGGGCCATTAGCGCCTCGCCTGTATCTCATAGAACACATCAAGCCCGCCCGGCGATGTTGGCGATACCCTGACTATCTCATGCCGCACGCCGCCGATCTCAAGCTTGTTGCTCGTATCCGGCGTTACCCTGCCGCCATCCGAAGCGAGGTAAACACGCTTGTCGCCTTGCTGGATAAGCGTTCCATCGACCTCGCTATTGGCAAAATCGAACACCGCAACCGTGACTTCCGTTTCGGTCTCCGTGACGGTCGGATTCCACGGGTCTCCACCGGTCGCATCGAGCACAATCAGCTTGGCGACCTGTCCGAAGCGGGCGATAAGCCTGTCCGCAGTATCTCGCGTCTTGGCGTAATTGAATGTCATGCCCGCAATACCCAGCTAGTGCCCCCGCCCGTCACGTCACCGCCGGTCAGAAGACCCTGGATTTCATCCATTGCCATTGCGACGATGGTGCGGGCGTCATCCGCTACAGATGCGCCACGAACGTACTCCACTTCGATTTGCCCGACCTTCTCACGTTTGACCGCATCGGACGCCTTGAACTCGGCATCGAGCGCGCCTGGGCTCGTCAGTTCGGCACGCGCAAGACGATGCTGAGCAAAAATCACCTCTGCCGGAACCTCGTCGGTCGGAATTATGTTACCTTCCCCGTCAGCCACTCCCTCACGCGGCCATGCGCGCGGCTGCGAGCGGCCCTCAAGGCGGCGCCCCTTCCACGACAAGCTATCGAGATAGACGACAGCGCGGCGAATGGCGGCTTCCTTGTCCGCAGTCGTCGCGGTCGAAGCAGTACCGTAGAAGTCGGTATCCCATGCATCGAATGCCGCCACGTCCGCGTAGCAGTCCGCACCAGCGACTATGCTGCCATCTTCAACGATAAGCGCCATGACGCACCCCTAGCGGTCCGAAACCTCAGACATGATGATTGCGCGGGCCTTCTCGGCCACAGTCTGCCCCTCGGACGGAACAAGCGGGCCTTCGCCGCCTATAATCCTGTTCGCAAGCTCAACCTGCCTTTTCCAGTGCAGGGATTCCCAATCCTCGGGGATATCGACACGGTCGCCAGCCTCAGCTGGTTTCGCCCTGGCCTCGCCCTTGATCCTCGCCTTTTCCAGGCGCATCAGGACATCGAAGGGGACGATCTGCCCCGGTATGAGGCCATCCTTGTTCACATCAGCCATCAAAAGCCTCCATCGTTTTGTCGAGGGGCAGAAATGCCCGCCCCTCTGCAAAGCGATGCTTCGCCTAGTTGGTCCACAGGAACGCCATCGGGACGTTCTTGCGCTCGACAACACGGTCCCAAACCGTTTCGTCAGTAAGCTCGGTATTGGTGAACGACACACCGGCCGGCGTACCAGTCTGCTGAAAGCCGAACGGATGCAGGATCCACGTGTTGCGGGTCCACAGCGTCTCAACGCCGCCACCGTCGCCAAGCTCGGGCGCACGATCGATCTCAACCGGAACGGTCGGAGAACCCTCGCCATAAGCAAACGCGCCGGGGCCGAACAGCACCGACAGGTACTTGTAGCCGCTCGTGGTGCCGGCAACGACCGGCAGGCCGTCATCAACGATGATGCGGCGACCCTTGTACGAGCGATAAAGCAGGTTGCCCTCGGAGTCGCGAACGTCTTCCGCGCCGTTCTGCTCCGTGATCTGCTTGGCAACCATGGAGTGGACAGCAATGGCGGTCACACCATCCACCATGTCGCCCATGGTGTAGGCGGCATCAATGAACGCCTGCTCTGACCAGCGGGTTCCAGGCCCCTGCGCGGTGGTGTCCTCGACAGCAATATCGTGCGTCATGTCACCGCCGTCATTCGCCGCGTTATCGGCCTGAACGCCAAGAACGGAAGCGACGAGCCGACGCTGCCACTGGCGCATCCAGTAGGTGCCAACACGGTTGCGGACATGCTGGATGGCGTCCGTGCCCATAGCAAGCTCGACAGCAAGGTCGGTCGCGGACCAACCCTGGTTCAGGAACGCCTTGCGGGTGATCTGCTCGCCCTGCGTCACCTTCTTCGGCGTG
Source organism: Oricola thermophila (assembly GCF_013358405.1). Taxonomy (NCBI): domain Bacteria; kingdom Pseudomonadati; phylum Pseudomonadota; class Alphaproteobacteria; order Hyphomicrobiales; family Ahrensiaceae; genus Oricola; species Oricola thermophila. Next base: position 1,028,877 of record NZ_CP054836.1, on the reverse strand, counting down.
GCCGAGGAACCGGTGTCATCGGTCGAATAGTTGGGCTCGTCATCCGCATTCAGATCCTTCCAGAACGGGAGTTCCGCGATCTTGCCATCGGCATTGGCGAGCGTGTCGAACAGGTCGGTGCGGACCGCAAGACCTGCCTGGAAGAAGTCCGTCTTCTCGGGCGAGTTGACAGGGTCAAGGTCCTGGAAGACCGTTACGTCGATAATATCGGAAAGCTGAGTAGCAGCCATTTTGATTTACCTCATCATTTGCGGTTAGCGCCCGCTTCCTTTTTGAGGCGCTCGTATTCCGCTGGGTTTTCACGATGGAGCGCAACCTTTTCGTCACCGGTCATTTCGCTCCATTTCTTGCGCGTGCCTTCACCCTCACCGCCGCTGCGACCGCCACCATTCGGTGGCGTCACAAAGGCTTTGCCTTCGCCTGCAGCCCACCGCTTGACGTATTCGGTGACCGGCATCGGTCCCATATCCGTCTCGACAATGGCCTTACCGTCTTCACCGGCCTTCACGTTGCCTTCGAGCAGCGCACGTGCGGCCCTTACATAGGCGGGTTCGTTAATGCCGGCTGCAATCAGGGCGTCGCCCAAATCACGCTCAATGGCGAAGCGGTGAAGCCGTGCTTCGGCCTCTGCCTTGGCCTGTTCCGTCGCCGCAAGCTTGCCCTCAAGCTCCTGCCGAATCTTGATGACTTCCGCTTCGTCGGGTTTGCCGGTCTTGGCCTTGTCCCAAACCTTCGGGTCGAAATCGTCTGGGACGGCCTCTGCCTTAGCCTTGAACGCGTCGCGCTCCTCGATGGCCTTGGTCTTGTCCGCCTTCACTCGTTCGTAGGCATTCTTTAGGTTCACCACGTCTGGGTGTTCGTTGATGCCTTCGACCTGGAGGAAGAATTTGCCGTCTTTCTCGGCATAGAAGGGTTTGATCGCGTCATCGACGCCATCAAGGGTTTCAAGCACTGTTTTGAGCATCGCTCTAGTCCTGTTCTGGTAGCCGTCATCGACGGCGGGTTAAGCGGCATCCTCTTCGGCCCGCTCGTGAATGATTGCATCCGGGTCATCGCCTAGCTGCAACAATTCGTCTTCAACTTCCCGCTCAGGGTTGGCTATGCCACCACGAAGCAGGTTCTCGTAAAGAGTTCGGTAGCTGAACCCGCCAGCCTGCCAGCTTTCAACAAGCACCTTGACCTCTTGCGGTGTCAGCGTCGTATCCATCAGCGTTTCAGGCGGGCGTACCGTGATCTTCTCTTGCTCGGCGTCGGAAAGACCAAGCATCATTGCGATATTGCGCAAGGAACGTTCCAGAACTTCGCACGATACCTTCGCAACAGTGGACAGCGTGGCGGTCTCGGACGCGAACCGGAGCTTGCGGGCGTACCCGCTTTCGTTCGTATTGGACGTTTCCTGCGCGAGCAGCTTGGCACCGGCCATGATTGCAGCCTCGCGATTGTCCTCCATCGCGATCTTGTGAGCCTCGATGCCCTTACAGGACGGCGAAACATACTTGAGATCCGGCTGTGTCCCCTGCTCGCCGCTGCCAACCATCTCATGAATAGCCCCGGCACCGATAATCGTCGGGGCTGCGCCATTAATCGCTACAAGCGTTTCCTGGCCGCTCAGGAACAACTGCCATCGGTAGTCCGCCGAAAGCTGGTAGATCGCCTTTGCAGCGCGCGCTACGCCGATCAGAGGCGGCGGGACCATGTCAGTCGATATGTCCCGTGCATTCGCAACAACGAACGGGATGCGAGGCAGGGCCTGCCCGCCAAGCGCAGTCGGGATCACAGGTTCATCAATCGGCCCGCCGCTATCGTATATCTCCTGGACGTACCGGCCTTCCTCAAGGCGCAGAACGATGTAGCGTTCCTCGTCTATCCAATCGAAGCCATTGCGAACCATCCCGCTATCGTCAATGACGAAAAACGAACCGTCCGACTCCCAATTGATAACGAGATCGCCAGCATAGCCTGCGAGGTATGGGTCGCCACCATCGGCCGGAGCATCTGCCAGAACGCCGTAGCGGCCCAGGCGGAGCAGGTTGGCAGTAATCCTGCGGTGGAATGCCTCAAGCGTCAGGCCATCACTGGTAGCCTTCTCCCACAGGTACCCCATGGAGTCCGGCGTTTCGATCTCAATCTGCTTGCCATGGACGATACCGACCATAGCCGCGATTGAGGGGGCCACGATCTCAGGGAACTGCGCTCGCTCGATGTAAGCGCCATACATGCTCCGCCCGCCGTCAGGTTGGGTAGCAAACCCATTCGGGATCGGCAGATAACGCTTGCCGGCCGCTTTGATCGCGGATTCACCGGCAGAGGCGTCACGCATGAGACGGAATTCTTCCTGCCTCTCAGACGTGAAATCTGGGTGCTTTGTCTCAACGCCCATTAATAGAACCCTTTGCCAATGAATGTCCGTGCGGTCGGCTTACCCTTGATTAGCGGAGCGAGCGCATACCGAACCATGTCCGGGCCGTGGTTATCCGCATCGATCAGGTCCGGCAGAACATCGCCAGCCGTGTTCACCTTGTGGCTGTAGAGCCTGAAATCACGGATGCAGCCGGGGCAGCGAGGATGAATGACGATCTCACGGAACCCTCGTAAAAACCGGATACCTTCCATCACGCTGTTAGGCCACTTCTTGACCGGCTCTATTCTCGGCAGGCCATTGCGCCTTGCATAGCTGATCGTCTTCGGCTCCGCGCTATCTGCCCTCGTCACGTACTGGTCGAAATCCGGTATATTCTCCTTGATGAAGCCAGCCATTGCGTCGATCTCTACCCCGACGCCATAAGCCTCACGCTCAATCCATACCCGGTCGTCATGAACCCACACCCGGCCCGCACAGAGCGGATCAGGCCGAAATCCGAAGTCAACGCCCTGATATGGCCCATCCCAGTCAGGCCCTGGCGTGAACTCGTCTACCTTGACCTTCCCGCCGAACACCTGGCGGTCGCTGTTCTCAAGATACGCGCCTTCCCAAACATGCGCATAAGTATTCGGATCAAGGCGCGATTGCTCCCTCTCCCGAAGCGTCTTTAGCCCCTCCGGGAAGAACGGGTTGTCCTGCCAGTTCATCTCCACGATGACGGCATTATCGGGCGGGCACTTCCTGAAACGCTGATCTACCGGCGACCCTTCGTCGCGCGGGTTCCATATCGACCATAGTTCCGATTTCGGCTGGCGGAACACGGTCGCTTCGAGGGCAAGCCACGATTCCTCGGGCACGTCCTCCGCTTCCTCAACAATCGTCAAGTCAATCTTCGCCAGCGACTTGATCGACTGCGTGTTGCGCCTCAACCCACGAAAGATGAACTCGGTACCGTTCTTGCCCCGTAGGTAGTCCCTGCCGATCTCGTACGCCCCATCAAGCCAAGGCTCGGACGCAATAGCCGCCTTCAGCTCGGCGTGGAACGATTCAGCAATGGATACCTGGAACTCGCGAACGCACAGTATGCGTAGAGGCTCCGTATAGCCCCATATCGCGGCCATCTTGGCGAAGTTAAACGACTTGCCAGAACCGCGACCGCCATATGCCCCACGGTACTGGACCGCGCCCCTCGGCTTCGCAAATACCGGAACCAGCTTGGGCGGCAGCTCAATCCTTGCCGTTGTCATCCGTTTCAGCCGCAACGATCTCGATGCGCGTTACCTGCTCCATCGGACCGCCGCCAGGCCCTGACACTTCATGCTCTCGCTTGTCGCGCCAGTCATCGGGCGCAGCATTCTTCAGGGCGAAGATAGATGATGTTACAACCGGACCCTCTTTTGCAGAAAGGAGCCTACGTTCCAGAAATAGCTGCCGCTTTGCACGTGCAAGCTTTATAGTGTCCGCAAAATCAGGGTGCTTGGCCTCCCAATCGTAAACGCGCTGGCGATGAATACCGAGTTCGGCAGCCGCAGCGGCAAGGGAAAACCCCTCCGCCATGAGGGACAGAATCTCATCGCCTATTGCCGGCGTATAGTCTGTCGGTCTGCCTGCCATATCGTTACCCATCAATCTGTACAAATTGCCTTGCGTTATGCTTCCGTCTCTCTGCCGTGATCAGCGACGGCACAGGAAAGGCGCATGAATCCCGCATGGAGAAGAAGCGCGACCGAAGGGGCGTCACTGTCGGGGCCAGCCCCGAACACTTCTGTCGTGTCCCCCAATAGGACAACCGCGAGACAGCCAACCTCGCCATACTCACCTGCGTCTATGGTGTCTGCTATTGAACGGAGTTTGCCGGCCGGATCGCGATGGTTGGTGTCGTAGAGGGTTACGATCTCAGCCGTCATCCCACCGTCCTCGCCAGCACGTTATGTGCTTTCACGATAGCTGCGTATTCGTCTGACATGGAATCGATCGGAGCCGTCGTCATGATCCATGCGAGTTGTGCGAGTGTGTGGTGCATTTTTTCGCTCACTACCTGTTGACAACGGCACTTTTAGTGCCTATATTCAGACCATCAACGCGGCGGGGTTGGCCTGCTGCAAGAGGTAACGGAGACCTGAAAATGAACCCGATTGAGATGCTCAAACCCCACCAGATCGAAACGCTGCAGAACGCCTTTGGCGACCGCTGGGAAGCTGAAGTAGCATTCTACGCCCGCGCCTACGGACCCGATTTCGTCAAAAAGCTTTTCCCCAAAACCGACAGCTTCCGCGACCGCTGGAACATCCACAAGTCCGAATGGGCTCGCGTGAAGTTCAAGGCCCGCGTCAAGAAGGTCGTAAAGGCCGCAGAAGAAGCCGGGCGAGAAATCAATCGCATCTACATCTCGCCGCAGTTCGGTTCTGTCTACATCGATCTTGTCATCCCGAACGACGAACTTGACGTTGAAACCATCCGCGTTTCTGACCACGAGCGCACAAGCGCAGACCACCCGAATCCTGATTTCAACATCTTCGACGCTTCCAGCTTCAAGGATGCTGTTGAAAGACTGGCTAAGTAAGGACGGACCCCAGCAATGACCACCCCGTTTGCTCAAATGCTCTCGATCTGCGGCCTCTCACAATCGGAGGCCGCCGATTTCCTCAACGTCCCGCTCAACACCATCAAGAAGTGGGGTCAGGGTCGCAACGACCCGCCTCTGGGCGTTATCAAAGAGCTGGCTGACCTCTACGACCTCATGGACGAAGCAGCAGAGGCCGCGCTTGACCTGATCCGCAAACATGCCGCCGACGAGATTGAAATGGCCTATTCCGGCGAGCACGGCCGGTGGCCGTCCGTCCGGTGCGCTATGACTGTTGAGGCCATGATCAGACTGCGCCTGGCAATCGATCAGACCGACCAATAACCCCGGCTTTCCTCGGATTACATGCCCCGAAATGCAAGAGGCCGGCGGTGACATGCTGCTCTGCGCAGACGATCCGAGGCTGGCCCACCGCGCCGGGTAGAGGCAGGGTAAGGAGTCCGCCGGCCCTATCTGTGTGAACTATTCGCCATCGACTGGCGCGTAACAATCCTGTTGCCTGCCCCACATCTGCGCAGGACAGCCTGCACCATCTTCCGACCTGACGTACCTTTCGCCCTCAGAGAACTTGTGACCGCACAGAATGCACACAGGCCCATCGTCATGGTCAGATACGTGTATGAACGCCTCGCGCCTCGACTGTATGTTTATGACCTCTGCCGTCATGGCCCTATCTGTGATTTCTGCCGCGTTGAGGGAGCGTGATCGCATCACTGCGATGAATTGCGGCGCTCTTCTTCCTGTCGCTGCTTGATGCGCATGACCACAAGTCGCATGAGCCGGTCATCAACGGGCTTGCTAGCCGCGTCAGCGTACCACGCCCATGTTTTTTCCTTCAATGCGCCCTCTGTCATCGATGCCCTCAGAGACATAGCGCATAAGATGCGGGCTAGCCCCCACCATATCGGCGATCTTGCCTATCATTTCCGAAGCCTGTGGGGCCTTGTCAGCAAGCAAGGGGGCTAGCGGGCGGCCCCCATACGGTGAGCCTTTGGGTATCCGCCGCGCATATGCGCAATGCGGTCCCGCTATTTCAATCCTGTCTCAAAAACCTCTGGAGCGGGGGAGAGCATTTGCAGCTTCTCTCTTATCGATCCTCACAGGCGGGCGGCCATCTCCACCCGTTCGGTCGGTACGCGCCTAGCGCCCCGCCAGAGTGGCTGAGACCGCCAAGAAACCTCAGCGGCCTCGAAAGCTCCTCCTACACGTGGCAGGTGAGCTTGAATGAATGGGGCATCCCGCATAGTGGCCCTTAACGGGATTAACGGCAGGCCGACCACTGCACCTGCCGAATGTACACCCCAACTCGTATGCGCCTTCGCGCAAAACTGTGGCGAGATACCCTGAAGGCGCGCTACAACAGGGTTATCTTATCGGTACACCCTCGCCTATATACCGAGCACCTGCCCGCATTGAGACGGAGTCACTGGACAGGGTAGCGACCCCGAATACATGTATGCGCCTTCGCGCAAATCACCTATTATCACTCTTTTACCAAAACTACTCCCGTCAATCAAGCCTCCCTTGAATGCCTGATGCGATTCCGTGTCTGCATTCCCCAGCTCTCTGCCAATGCATCCAAACACATGCGCAGATTGTTCAGCATGATGCTTGCCTCTCGATGATTGCGCGTCATGTCCTTCACATACATGCCATGCGCGCAAACACTCTCGACAAGCCTATATCCCTGCACGCCTAGAATGTCGTGTGCTTCCGAAAGCTTCATGGCTGCGCGAGCCTTTGCATCCGTGAGACCGTCCGAGATGAACCCGCCGTCCACCGGCTCTTTCGTGTAGTCCATTGCTTGCACGCCAGCACCACCTGCCATCTCGTAATAGCGCCGGAACGCATCGCCGGCCAATGCTTGAGCGTCATCTACCTGCCTCCTTGCGCGATACCAGACAATTGGACTCTCGCGAATATTGAGAAAGGCGCCGGTCTTTCTCGGGTTGTCCTTCCGCCCGTCATGCGCTCGCTCATAGCGGGGGTTATCCACCTCAACGTATAGCACCTGCGCTTTTGAATTCACCTGGATTGCCGGCATCAAGTGCGTCGCCGTCGATTTCTCTGTTCGCCTTTGCCTGCGGCGTTTAGCCATGTGTGCCCTCTAAGTTGTCGGCTGACAACCTACCGCGCTTGAGCTTGGCGCGTCTTTTGCCGCTCAGCGGATTGATGCCAGAATCCGATTCCTCGATCATCTTGATTGCCTTGCGCCTGATCTCCTCAGGGTCTACACCGGCACACGCACACCAACTCTCTCGCGCCTCTTTCCATTTCCCGCTAGTATCCGTCAGAAACATACGGGCTTCACGGATAGCCACCAGACGGCTACCTATCGACTCACACCCAAGACCGTTCCTGGTTGCGTCCGCGATTGCCTGGCTTATGACTGCGGACGCCAGAGCCGCTTCTGGAGTGCCTTCCATCGGGCTACCTCTTGTATTCGATTTCGCATGGCGTATGGACGCCGAGCTTCTTCACTGCATGCAGAATCGTACTGTGGTCACGACCACCGAAAAGCCGGCCAAGTTGCGGCAGGGAAAGATCTGGACGCTCGCGGTATGCCCGCGCAATTGCTCTCTGCCGCGCCTCGACGATGTTCTTCTTCCGCCTGCGTCCCTTCAGCTCCCCAGGAGTTATACCGGCGCGTGCTGCCTCCTCGCGAATGATCTGCTCTACTGAAATCTTACCGGCGCTCGTCTCAACGACGCGGTACTTGGATATGACCTCTCGGAATTTCCTTTCTGCCTCATGAGACAAATACGCCTTCACGTGCGCATCGTGCTGTTCGGTCCATTCCCGTTTGCACTCACGCGCAACGTTCTTCACCCGTGTCGGGAAAAACTTCCTCTTCAACTCGGCCCGGCGTGCAAAAATCTCCGCCGCCGTTTTCGGTTCACTGTACGCATCAACCAACATGACTCACCTCACTGTGCGGCTTGCTTCTTCGCCTGTTCGCGCTCGTATGCCTCAAGAAATGCCGTCTTGCGCCTCGGGGGCTGCTGGATGCGCGTCACATTGTCGGATCTGCGTATTGAAGCCTCTTGCAGCTTCTCCTGCATGTCTCGCCACATCTCCGCGCCGTCCTCGTAGGCCCTTCGATTGATCCAGGTGGCCACAAGCGGGACATACTGCCGGTCACCGTCCTTCAGATTGTGGATGAACCATTTGCCGCCGTCCGCTATGTCCTGCCCGTCTGCGCCGGCCTCTATGTGTTTCAGGAAGGCATCGCGTGCATCGCCACGGCCGTCCGTGTGCCGCGCTATCGATCGCCATCCCTTGCGACGGTCTCGCGTGCCGTCAGGCAAAAGCGGACCCTCCCAGAATTCGACAAATTCAGGCGTCTCGTCTGCCTTCGTTGTGAGCGGTTTTTTCGCCATCGTGTGCCCTTTCGATGTATGAAAATCAGGACTGGCTAACCTCAATAGCCCAGTCTATCGCCTCCTGAGCGTCCCTGAGGACGACCACCGGAGAGCCGCGCCAAATGTTCGTGAACTCGAGTTGGTTCTTGTTGAGCTTGCCCTTGCCGGTCTTGCACTCAACCAAATGCGTCTTTTCACGCCAGCCAACGAGGAGGTCTACCGGCTGGTCCATGCGCCAGACCGTCATGCCGATCTGTTCCAGTGCCCTTACGATTTCAGGCTCGGATATGTCTCGCTTGGCTCTGTATTTCGGGATACCCATCAGGCTGCGGCCTCCTCGCCTTCAATTGCGTCCAGGATTGCATAGCCAATCATTTCCGGGATCTGGGGAACGACTGCGTTTCCGCAGGCTGCAATTCTGTCCACCCAATAGGCAGGCCGGTTAGAGCCTCTGCGAATAATGGGTTGAGGCCAACTATCTCCGACGAGTGGCGCAGCGAAGATTCGCGGCAAATCCGCCTGGCAACACGTCCACCCTTGTCGAGCCTTGCCAACACCTCTCCCCTCGAAAAGTCCTTTGATTCCGATTTCGCGAGGGTAGGCAATAACCCAAACTCGGTCTCGGTTCTGGAGGGAGCCAACGTAGGAAGCTGGTATAGCGTGCCATTCTGCATCATACCCGAGCGAGGCAAGGGATTTGAGCATTTCGAGCAACCCGTTCCTGAGCAGCTCTCGCACGTTCTCGAAGATGACCACAAAAGGTCGCAGATCCCCAAGCAAACGGCAGGCTTCATGGAATAGGCCTGATCGTTCTCCCCGGAGTCCGAGTCGCTTGCCCCAGACCCCATTTGCAATGGAGATGTCTTGGCATGGGAATCCTGCGGTGATGACGTCCACTCTGGTAATGCCATCGGCAGCAAGCCTTGATCCGGTAAGCTCTCTGACATCATCGTAAATCCTCACATCCGGCCAATGCTTCTTGAGAACGCGGCGCGGGTAATCCTCTATCTCGCAGAATGCGACGGTCTCGAACCCGCCCGTTCGTTCCAGACCGAGAGAAAACCCGCCTATCCCGCTAAACAGGTCTAGAACCTTGAGCTTGCTCACCCCGCAATCTCCCTGCCATACATCGTGAGCCTGACTGCGTGCCTGTTGGCGCCCGTGCCGTCCCAGCATGTGAGGCGCTTGAGAGTCTGCGGGTGGGGCTTGCGGAATAGGTGGAGGATGCGGGTGATCATACGTGCTCATCCTCCCGCCATGTGTCGCCCTCGATACGGTTGGCGAGAAGGCGAAGCTTATACGCCAGTATGAACCTCACCCTTGACAAAGGCCTCAAGCGCCTCGATCCGCGCCATAGCTCTATCACGTTCATGTCTTGCTTGCTCCAATGCTGCCCGTCTGAGGATATCCATCTCATACGCATCGACCCTGCGGACCTCTCCGTTGTAGAGGCCACGGGCACGCCGTATTGAACGGAGACCTAGCCCACGGTACGCGGCCCATATCGCCGCCTTTGCGTTGCCATACCTGTTCGGAGGGTACGCCTCTCGAATTAGATCCTTGGCGAATACTACGTCTGACATTCCTTCGCCTTTCCCTGTTGTTTGCGGCATTCTCTTTTTGGAACACCTTTCCAAGCCTGCGGTGTGTTTCTCCGACACCTTGTCTCTCCATCGTGCTTTTCTCTGTTCTGCCAGGAACGGAGATTTACCGATGAAGGAGATGAAAACGATCGAGCCCGCGACGGCCGCGCCAACAAGGGAGGAGGATTGCCGATCAAACGGCCGTCGCGGGGCGCTGCGAGGGAGGGAGGAGAAACCTCGCGCGCAAACTGAACTGGATAGCAATGTCGTGCATATCCATGATGCGATTGTGCGGGTGCTGAGGGGGCTCTGAGCATGTCAGCCTTTCCCCTTCGCGCGAATGCAATCAACGATGCCCCACACTGGAGCCACCCACGCCCAAAGGGGCCACGCAAAAAACAAAAGCCAGTCTGCAGCCTTGGAAGGGAGAATGCCCTCCCCTCTCGCAAAGGCGAACAAAAGAAACGTACCGCAAACGTACAGCCATGCAGCGATAACCCAAGCCATTTACGCAGCCTCCTCAACTCTCTGTCCATGGAACCTCGGGCCAGCCACGTGCTTGGCGTCGAATCGGTACCACGCGCAGTTGTCTTTGCCCGTGTACGGCGAATTCTCGATCCACTTCAGGCGACCGACCGAAACAATATCGCTGCAATGTGGGAGGAACGGCGCGGCCTGCTTGGTGTGCGCCCAGTCAGCATCGAACAGCAGCCAGGTAGGCGCGATCCGCTGAAACCGATCGATCATCGGGTGCAGTATTGGACGCGACCATGGTGGATTGGTGATGATAGCGTCGAACGGCTGATCGGACTGTCCGTCCCATTCAAGCGCATTGAAGCCATCCGCGATATCACCGGAGAAGGCCGCATATTTCCCGAATGCCTCGAGGTGCCTGATAAGCCTCCCCTTGCCGGCGCATGGCTCGGCATAGAAGTGAACGTCGCGGATAAACGGCAGCAGGGCATGCACGGCCCGACCGTCAATGGTCGGGTAATCGTCCTGCGGTCTGCGCTTGAAGCTGGAACGCTTACCCATCTCATGCCCTCCCGCAAATGTGAGCGAATCCGTTTACCTTTCGGTAAGGATTGTGGCGTGAAACTTCCCTTACGTTGGGGAGTGATACGTGTCGGACCAGTTCATCGAGCCGGTCTATGTGCCGGATGTTTTTATCTCTGGGATCGCATACGCGGAGGAGGTCGCGCCGAATGTGTGGAGGATAGCGTTTTACTCCGAGCAGCGATCCGGCCTGGATGGCACCCGCGAGAAACACATCATCGCGAAGGCCATTATGCCGAGAGCAGTCATAACGGATTGCATCAAGGGGACTGCCGCGTTTCTTGGCGGGAAGGTATGGGCGATGAAGGCGTAACATTACTCTCGCCCAATCCCAATGAGTGCGCCGGCGAACGCTCCGTTCAGCATTGCGCCGAACAGGTACATGAGCGGCATGAATGGGTCTCCAGCACCCGCGCAGATGATGGCCGCAGCAATGCAGGTGATTGCGAGAGATACCGTCGCTACTATGAGAATGATGCGGGTCATGCCGCCCTCCCGTCATCGCATGCATTAACGAGGTCAGGGCGGAGCTCCTCGATAGGGATTCCCGTAAGCCTCGAAACCGCGAATACACGATCAGCAGGGATGCGATCCCATTGCGATATTGTTCCAGGTCGAACACCAATGCCGTTGGCAAGGGACGTAAGACGACCGCGTTTGGCCTTCAGGTACTTCCTCAAATGAACAATCGCGCTGTTATTCAATCCGCGACCAGCGATGCCATCACACCACCTCGCAAGGTCCCCTTCTTTCTTAAACCACTCTCCCCTATGGTGAAAATCAGCGAACCTTTCGTGGAGATCGCGCTCGTCACCTTCTGTGCCCTCAAAGAAGCCTATGAGTTCGACGTTGAACGGGGACATCGTCTGAGCGACTGCAAGCCTGTTGCGCGGGCTGGATGTCACCCCAATCTTTACGAACCCTTCGCACTCAAGTGCGTAGATGAAAGTCGCGCAACTCATGCCGCCCTCCCGTCCCTCTCGGCAGCATCGAGCCAGTCAACGACACGCTGGTACGTGTTGATGTTGAAGTTTTCGCCGTTCTTCACGCGATGCAGAAACTTGGAATCCCGCACGGATGCGAGACCAATTGACGAAAGGCTCATCCCACGCTTCGCGCCGAACGCCTCGGCCCTGGAAATGAGGGCCTCTCTGATCTTGTCCTGTGTCAGGTGAAGTCTGTTCTTGCTCATCATGGAGCCAATATAGGGGATGCGTCCCCGATGTGTCAAGGGAAACTTCCCGATGGAAATGGGGACAAGAAAATGCAGAATCGACGCCATGAATGAAAAGCTGATAAAACGCATCGAAGAGCGTCTGGCTAAGCTCAACATCTCGGCGACCGCTGCCTCGAAGGCTGCCGGATTGTCGGAAAGCTTCATTCGTGACCTGAAAAAGGTGAAGAGCCCTCAGATAGAGAGCCTTCGAAAGCTGGCTTCTGTGCTCCAGGTATCGGTTTCCGAACTAACCGGGGACGAGCCCGTTCGGGACGACACCCCCCAAAATTTGTTTACCGAAGATCAGGTAAGGCGTGCCGTTTTGGCGGTTATGTCGTCTCAAAAAAATCGCCATCAGCGGGCCGATTATATCGCTGATCTCGTGGTGGGCCTTTTGAACGCTCAGGCCCTAGAGATATCAGACTCCAGACTCAGAGCCTGATATCCTATAAAATAAAAACCCTTTCCGTATTTCAGCTTTCCGTATTTCGGATGACATATGTGTCATGGGTGGTCACGACATATGTGTCATAGGTCTAGCCTGTAACGAGGCACCCTGCCCTTTGGGCGGTCAACCCTAATAAACATCTCCTCCTCAAGATCCGAGATAGCCCTAGACACGTGTCTCGATGATGTATCGAGAGCGCGTGCAATGGTCTTGATGCCCGGATAGGTGAAGGGCCGTTTAGCGCTCATCCTCATCGCCAGATAAACGCCGACGACCTTTGCATTACGGCTCACGTGCGGGCTTGAAACGAGGTGACGTATCCACGCGTCACGCCGCCTGAGCCATTTTGCGGTTTCTGCTTTCTCTTCCTGTTCCATGATTACCCTTATAAGGGATTGATCCCGATTGCGCTACAATTAATTCGGGATTGGTCCCTTGACAAGGGGATATGTCCCCGCATATAGTACCACCATCAACACCGAACGATGGGACAGGAACAATGGCGACCCTCACCTTCGATTACGACGAGCAGAACGAGCGCATCATCTACTTGAACGAGGACGGCAAGCGCCGTGGCGCTGTCTGGCAGCCGGGCTGGTCCAATGAATGGTTCTGGTCGCTTCATGGCGAGGAACGCTCGATTACGACCGGCGCCGACAAAACGAAGGAAGGTGCCTGCACCGACATCGTTGCAGCGTACTGGAAGCACATCGACAAGAACGCGGCATTCCCGGCCAACTAATCCAACCCAATACCCCGGCCCATCCGGGAAGATGGAAAACCGCACTGATAGGAGAAGCAAAATGATCAATCGCCACCTTCTCACCGCGACGCAGATCGCCTTCATGACCAAGCTGACGCGCGAAGGCGTGCGCGACATGACGAACCGAAAGCCCTACCGCACCAAGGCGATGAAGGCAGAGGCGCGGCGCACGGCCTACGTGGATAAAAACGGAGCTTGGCGGTCTACAGCACCGACCCAATACCACCCCGACTCGAAAGAACGTGGCCCGTCCTACTGACAGCTCAACACCCGGCCCGTCCGGGAAGATGGAGAGAGACGATGACACAGGCAGAGACGAAGACGGCATACAAATCCGACGACTACGGCCTCGACTGGCGCGATGTCAAATCCGCGCCAAAGGATGGCCGGTGGGTCTGGATGCGCAACGAGATGATGGACTTCCCGGTCGTGGCCGCGTGGGGCAAGTACCGACACCACAGCCTTCCCGGCGAATATGAGCACTTCGGGGTCGTAATAGACCCATTTGAAAAATGGATGCCGCTCCCCTGCGGAGCGATGATTTGCGGAACGCAGTGGGCACCTTACGACGCGGAAAAGCACGCCAACCTCACATGGAGGTTCGCGTCATGAAACACCCGCTCCACAACACGACCAACGAAACGGGCCGCAAGCTGGTCGCTATTGCCGACGCACTCCCGGCCATCGACGTTGAGGCGCCCGGCTGGCAGACAGCATCCGACATTCTCCGCGATGCTGGCATGACGAATGAAGCCGCAATCGACCTGATCTGTGCCGGCGCATTGCAGGCGGCGATAGACGCCAATGTCGAGATCGACACGGCAGGCTTCCGCGAAGCACTGGCCGACGCATGGGCAGACCTGGTTGCCCCGATCCGCGACAGGATCGAGCAGGAAATGGACGACCTGCCCCGCGTCGATCCGAACGCCGAGCACCGGCTTGGCTGGTTCGAGACGGTTTGAGGGAGGCGGAGATGACGGAGAAGTGGACGAAGGGACCGTGGCGTTGCGGCGGTAATCCATATGACCCCGGTGAACCTCCCTTTGTTATCTCTGAAACAGAGGGAGTAATTTGCACCATCAACCTCAAGCGTCCGTACAATATCGCGCGAGCCAATGGCAACCTCATGGCAGCCGCGCCGGAACTGTACCACGAACTCGACATGCAGGTTCGCAACTGCCCGGTCTGCAAGGGCACTGGAATGGCGGTCGATGTTCTGGACCTGATCACCGAGGAGAGCCCGGAGAAGAAGCCGTGCACGCGCTGCGCAAGCTCCCGCGCCGCCCTTGCCAAAGCCCGAGGAGAATCATCATGACCTCTCACGAATACGACGCCATGCTTGCCGAGATGCGCGGCGGACACTTCTACCACAGCCTCAAGGCCGAACAAGCACACCAGGCACTGCGCGATGCAGCGGCGGTCGCGGTGGTGGCAGCCGGTTCGCTGATGATCGGTATTTTCGCAATCGCAACGCAATGGGATCGCATCGCGGCCGCCGTTGGCTGCTGCGGCGCGGCTTGAGACGGGGGAATTCGCATGGACGAACTGGAAAAGACTATTGCAGACGAACTTGGCGAACTTGACGCTAACGACGACACCCCGGTTAGTCTAGCGAGGGAGATCGAGGAGGCAGAGAAGGCTGCCAAAAAGCTGAACGAACGCATTGATTTGCTAATGCGGCACCGGGCGCTCGTTTTGGAAATTATCGCCGCAAAGCGTGCCCGCATGATCGCGATGATGGGAGGGGCGGCATGACCGACACCGACAAGGCGCAGGTCGCGGCGCTGGGCGAGCGCCGGCGGCTCGGCACGCTCGACAACCATCGGGCGCTTTGGGAGGCGATCCGGCGGTCAAACGGCCTGCCGCATGACACCGAGGCGTGGAACGCCTGGCTGGTCGATCGGCTGGAAAGCGACAGCGCGAAGATTGCCGTCGCAATTGAGGCGTTGGAGCCGTTTGCGATGACTGGAGAGATGTTCGAACTCGAGACCGAGGGGTTCAGGGATGACAATGAACTGGATCTCTGCATGGCTGGGCATCTATTCGATGTCTACAAGCTGAAGCAGTTCCGCCGCGCCCGCGCCGCCCTCACCGCCATCAAGGGATCTGACCAATGACAGCAAAGCACGACACATTCACGCCGGTAGATGGCGGGAAGGGGCAGAAGATGACCAAGCATGAAACCGTAACGCACGAAAACCTGTACGCTGCGCTTGCTGCAGCTCAGGGAGAACTGCGCAACCCGGAGAAGTCGAAGAAGGCAGACACCGGCAAGTACCAGTACAACTATGCGGACATTGGAGACGTTCTCGAAACTGTCTTGCCTGTCCTATCCCGCCACGGCCTTGCGCTGACGCAACCTACGGTCATCCGCGACAACACGATTGTGCTGATTACGCGGGTTTCATTCAAGGACGAAAGCATCGAGAGCGAATATCCGGTGTGCAGTCTGAACGGGAACCATCAGGCGATGGGCGCAGCAATGACGTATGCCAGGCGCTACGCTTTGACCTCGCTCGTAGGCGTTGCTGCTGTCGATGACACAGATGGCAAGGACGCCGCCCCGGTCGGAGAAGGGCCGCGTGAGAAGATGTCGGCAAACCAAGCCAAGGAAGAGCTGAATTGGGCCGCAATCCAATCGAAGATCGACAACGCGAAGGACCTAGCAACGCTCGACAAGCAAGCCGAGTGGATCGAAAAGCGGCGCGGGTACTGGCCTGACACGTATTACTGGAAAGCCAAGGAACGCATAACGTTCAACCGGCTTGAAAAGGCGACGGAACGTCTGGATGCCTGCAAGGACATTGACGAACTTGCGAACGAGTTTGCCGACCTGGAAGCCGCCCTTGATGGCAAGGTCCAGTATGAAGAGCTGGCAGGAATCTACAAGGCAGCAGAAAGGAAGCTGGAACAATGAGCGGATCGATCAACAAGGTAATCCTCGTCGGCAATCTCGGATCTGACCCTGAGGTGCGCAGGCTCAATTCGGGCGAGCCGGTTGTCACCCTCTCGGTCGCGACCTCCGAAAGCTGGCGCGACAAAAACACTGGCGACAAGAAGGAACGCACGGAATGGCACCGCGTAGTCATCTTCAACGAGCATCTTGCCAAGGTCGCAGAGCAGTATCTGCGCAAGGGCTCAAAGGTCTATGTCGAGGGCCAGTTGCAGACGCGCAAATGGCAGGACCAGAGCGGACAGGACAAGTACACGACCGAGGTCGTCCTGCAGAAGTACCGTGGCGACCTGCAAATGCTGGACGCGCCAAAGATGGACGATAAGCAGTCCGGCTATAACATCGAGGCCGACGCTCAGCTCGCACATGAGCCAGCTAACGCGCCCGGTCTTGACGACGATTTGCCGTTTTAGGGTACGGCGATGAGCGGGAAATACGTCATGGTGCTGCGCAATCAGGAGATGAAGGATGAAGCAATACGCCTCATCCAGAATCCGAAGCTGCCTGGTGATACGCGCCTGACGTTCGAGCGCGGCGACAAGAGGACGCTGGACCAAAACGCCATGCTCTGGCCCTTGCTCACGAAGATCAGCAAGGAGGTCGAATGGTACGGACAGTACCTGACACCAGACGACTGGAAGCACATCTTCACGGCGGCGCACAGGCATTATGAGGCGGTGCCAGGCATCGACAGAGGCACAATGGTAGTCCTCGGCCAGAGCACGTCGCGCATGACGAAAGAGCAGTTCAGCGACCTGATTGAAATCATCCTCGCCTTTGGCGCGGCGCACGGCGTTGATCTGACGGACCCGAGAGAGAAGCAGGAGAATGCGGCATGAGTGGCTTGGCATTCTTTATAATTTGGTGGGGTACCATCTTCCTCGCCTTCCCCGGATGGCTCGGTGAATGGCTCGCGAAGGTGGATTACTACCGCAAGCGCTGGAAGCCGGAGAAGGCCAAATGACCCGCATCATACGCTACCTGTTTCGCCGCTACGTCACGATAAACACCTACCGGGTGGCAAAGAGGGACTGGCAGGCGCTCAAGGAAGAAAAGCACAGGCAACTCGCCCGTGAGCTTGGGATGGAATGGAAGGGATAGGATGGCCCGCGCCGTCAAGGAATGGACAGGCAAGACGCCGGACACCAAAGCCCCGCCACGCGTCAGGCAGAGGGTGTTCGATAGGCATGAAGGCGTATGCCATATCTGCAAACTGCCGATAAAGCCCGGCGAGACATGGCACCTGGATCACGTCATTGCGCTGATCGAGGGAGGCGAGAACAAGGAATCAAACCTCGCGCCGGCACACGCTCACTGCAATCTGGCGAAGGCGGCTCAGGAGTCCGCCCGCAAGTCCAAGGTAAACCGAACACGGCAGAAGCACATCGGGGCGGTGAAGCCGAAGGGGCGTATCCAGTCGAGAGGGTTCGGCAAGAAGGAACGCACGGAGAAGCTGCCCCTCCCGCCGGCCAGATCAATCTACAGGAGCATTGAGAAATGACAGAACACAAACTGGCAGATGCATATGAGGACATGACCGAGATCGCGAGGCTCCGCGCACAACTCGCACAGGCTGTAGAGGCGCTGGAGAAGATCGCGATCGGCGACCGTTGGGTTACGAAGTCCGCCCGCATCGCCCGCGCTGCCCTCACAGCGATCAAAGGAGGCGACAATGGCTGAATACGTCACCGACGAGATGGTGGAGGCGGCCTGCAAAAAAGTATGGCCGGACATTTTCAGAGATGACGAAAGCGAAGCGAGTGGGGAGGCGTCATCAGATGACGTCGAATACGTCAGGACGTGGGAGCGACATATCATGAGAAAGGCCCTCGAATCCATCGCCCCTCTCATCGCCAAGCGCGCCGCCGAGGAAATGCGCGAGAAGGCGGGGAAATGGCTGGGCTCCAAAGAAAGGGAGTGCCGAGAAATTAGTGAAGACCTTGAGCGTGCAGGCTGCCTTAGCGCGGCATGGGCAGCGCAGCAGCACGCCGAAAATTACCGGATGTGTGCTGCCGCCATCCGCGCCCTGGAGGCCGAATAGCCATGAGCGCGCCGGTCCTCGACAAGCCAAAACAGACACGCGTCAGGGCCTCGAAACGGGCGCTGGAAATCGCGCTCGACGTTTTGGCAGAAAAGGGCCTGTCTGTGGAAAAGCTGTGCGTAAAGGGTGGACAAGTCGAAATCCACACGCGGTCCGTTGAAGCCGACTCCTCACACGAAAATCATGGGGGCCTCAAGCAATGGTGAGGAGCCCCATGAACATCGAATATCCCGGACTACTCAAGGAACGCCTGCCATCCGGCCGGTACCGCTATCGCGTCCGCGTTGATGGCGATCCAAAGACAAAGATCAGGATCTACGCCGAGCCCGGCCATGAGGACTTTCACCGGCAGTACCTCGCAGCCCGCACCGGCGAAAGGCAGAAGCCGGTCAAGCGCGCATCGGAATACGCGACACCACGCTCGCTCGGGTGGCTGGTCGCCTCATACCTGGAACACCTTGAGCGCGCCGTTGAGGCCGGGACAATGAGCCACAAGACGCTCAAGAAAAAGCGCAACCTGCTGGCGCCGCTCATGCGACATACGGATGTGCATATGTTCGTCAGTCGCGGCAAATGGCAGCGGTGGCAGGACGAGCGATCGGCAACGCCTGCCCAAGCCGACGCATTCATCATGGCAGCGCGTGGCATGTACAATTGGGCGCTCAAGCGCGAATATGTGAGGGAAAATCCGGTCGTCGGTATCGAGAAGATTTACCGCGACGGCCCCGGAGCGCAGCCGTGGAAGGCCGATGACGTTCGGAAGTTCTATGCCCGCCACAAGCTTGGCTCGAAGCCGCACGTCGCGATGACGGTGCTTCTGTGGACCGGATGCCGCATCGAGGACTTGATCATCCTTGGGCGTGAACACGAATGCGTTCTGGACGGCGTTGAGGCGCTCCGCTGGACGCCGCTCAAGAAGGGCTCGACGGAAGTTACAGTACCGATATTCCCGCCGCTCAAGGATGCCACCCGCGCACCTACCGTGCAGGGCCGGACATACGTGCTCGGTCAGGGCGGCAATCCGTATTCAAGCGGCGATTCCATGTCCGCCATGTTCAAGCGGTGGTGCAAGGACGCGGATTTGGGCCATCTGTCAGCCCACGGGGTGCGCAAAGGCCTGGCAGAGCTGCTTGCTGAATTGGGCTGCTCTCAATACGGGATCATGTCGATCCTGGGGCACTCCGAAGCCAAGACTTCGGAGGTTTACACTCGCCGCGTGGAGCGGTGGAGACTGGCACTTGATGGGCTGGGAAAGGTAGCGAATTCAGGTGTTTGGTGGTATAAATAGACATGATTGATTATTCGAAATACCCCGGACTTACCGTAGAAATACTCCCAAGCGGGAATGAGCGAATCCGCGTCCGAGTGGAGGGGGATATAAGTCGGAAAATAACAATCCCATCTGGATTGTCCGACGAAGACTTCAATGCTGCATACAATGAGGCGCGTAAAGGTGTTGCAACTAACTACACGCCCATGCGGCTAAACGCGATGCGCCGCCGTCCAGGCTTTATGTCAAATATTTACGTGATGCTGTCTCGGGCAAAAGACAGGGCGAGAAGGAAAGGAATCAAATTCGACCTCACTCCCGAGGACGTTATCGAAATTCTCGAGAAGCAGGACGGGAAATGCGCCGTTAGCGGCATGTTCTTCGATACCAGTAAATACCCGCGCAAGGGTGGCGCCGGCCCATTCCGAATGAGTCTGGACCGGATCAACAATGCTGGAGGGTACACGCGAGACAACGTTCGCGTAACTACGGTTATCGTGAATATGGCGCGCCTGAATTGGAGCGACGATGACTTTCATCGCATGTGCGCCGCAGTGGCAAGAAACAGCCGAGCGAGGACCACGCTTGGGGCACAGTATTGCGAAATGGGGCACCACCACAAGCAAGACATTGAAAATAAAGAAGAAAAAACGGTGGCTTAATAATGTTGGTGCCCCCGGACGGACTCGAACCGCCGACCCTCTGATTACAAATCAGATGCTCTACCAACTGAGCTACAAGGGCACACCATGCCGATAGCATATACAGACGGGCTGTAAAGAGACTATTTCCCGGCTCTGTGCTAAGCGCACCATGCAACAGTGAACGGACACCCTGATCGATGACGACCGACTCCATTGCATTTCTGTCCTCCGACACGCCCGAGGCGCGCGAGGCCGCCGCATTGCTGGCGACCCTTTACGGGCAGGAAGCTGTGGAGGAGGCCGAAATCATCGTCGCCCTCGGTGGCGACGGCTTCATGCTGCAGACCCTTCACCGCTTCATGAATGCCGACAAGCGGATCTACGGCATGAATCGTGGCTCCGTCGGCTTCCTGATGAACGACTTCCGCGAGGACGATCTGCGCGAACGCATCGCCGCCGCGGTCCCGGAAACCATACGGCCATTGCGAATGCGAGCCGTGGACATGGACGGCAATATCACGGAAGCCTTTGCCATCAACGAGGTGTCGCTGTTTCGCCAGTCCTATCAGGCCGCCAAGATCGCCATTCATGTCGATGGCAAGGAGCGGCTGGCAGAACTGATATGCGACGGCGTCATGCTGGCGACGCCGGCAGGATCGACAGCCTACAACCTCTCCGCCCAGGGGCCGATCATTCCCATCGACGCCCCGCTGCTCGCATTGACGCCCGTCAGCCCGTTCCGTCCGCGCCGCTGGCGCGGTGCGCTTCTGCCCAACAGGGTGTCGGTGACTTTCGACATCCTCGAGCCCGAAAAGCGCCCGGTCAACGCTGTCGCCGATCACTCGGAGGTCAAGTCGGTCCGCAGGGTCGAGATCGCGGAAGCCCTGGATGCGACGGCAACCATCCTGTTCGATGCCAGTCACTCGTGGGACGAGCGCATCCTCGCGGAACAGTTCCGTTACTGACGGCAACCGATGCGTCGAAATTGCACCACGTCTTCGCTAACCATTGGACAATACAAATTCACCATCTGAATGGCGGAATACCGGGCTTTCTGTTGACTTTGCGACTTCAAGAGCCTACGTCCGGGGCCGAGAGTGCCAATAATGGCGCACACAATACCGTTTTCGATTTGCGAAGCGTGGAACTCCATTGACTTCATTTTCTGATCTGGGTCTTTCACAGAAAGTCCTGAAGGCCGTTGAGGCCGCCGGCTACACGGAACCGACTCCAATCCAGGCGCAAGCCATCCCCCATGCGCTTGAGGGCAAGGATGTGCTCGGCATTGCGCAAACGGGCACCGGCAAGACCGCCTCCTTTGTCCTGCCGATGATTACGAGGCTCGAGCGCGGACGGGCACGCGCTCGCATGCCACGCACCCTGATCCTCGAGCCGACCCGCGAGCTCGCCGCACAGGTCGAGGAAAATTTCGGCAAGTACGGCGTCAACCACAAGCTTACGGTGGCACTGCTTATCGGCGGCGTTTCCTTCGAGGAGCAGAACCGCAAGCTGCAGCGCGGCGTGGATGTCCTGATCGCCACCCCCGGGCGGTTGCTCGACCACTTCGAACGCGGCAAGCTGCTGCTGACCGGCGTGGAAGTTCTCGTTATCGACGAGGCCGACCGCATGCTGGACATGGGCTTCATTCCCGATATCGAGCGGATCGTGAAGCTGATCCCCTTCACTCGCCAGACGCTGTTCTTCTCGGCGACGATGCCTCCCGAAATCACCCGTCTGGCGGACCAGTTCCTGCACGCACCGGTGCGGGTCGAGGTCTCTCGCGCCGCTTCCACCGCAACGACGGTGACACAGCGGCTGGTCGGCGTCCCGAAGAAGGATTATGAAAAACGCGCCGTGTTGCGCGAACTGATCCGCAACCAGACGGACCTCAAGAACGGAATCATCTTCTGCAATCGCAAGCGCGATGTATCCGAGCTGTTCCGTTCGCTGGACCGACACGGCTTTTCGGTAGGCGCGCTGCATGGCGACATGGACCAGCGTTCGCGAATGGCCATGCTGCAGGGTTTCAAGGACAACAAGATCCAGCTTCTCGTTGCCTCCGATGTCGCCGCGCGTGGCCTCGACATTCCGGATGTTAGCCACGTCTTCAATTTCGACGTGCCGATTCACGCCGAGGATTACGTGCACCGCATCGGTCGTACCGGCCGCGCGGGCCGAGAAGGAGCAGCTTTCACGCTCGTCTCCAGGTCGGAGATGAAGCACCTCGAAGCGATCCAGAAGCTGATCACCACCGAGATCGAATGGCTGAGCCCGATACCCGAGGGTGATGCGGCCGACGATTCCGAAACCGAGAAGAAGCGCGGACGTGGCGACAAGCGCGGCAAACGCGGTCGTGAACGCGAAGCCCGACCGGAATCCGACAAGACTGCACCGGTGGCTGCCGAGGAGCGCAAGCCTAGGGAAAAGCCGGAGAAGCAGGAGCCCCGCTCCGAACCCAAACGCGAGCGCAAGGATCGTCGCCGCGAAGACGACGGGCGCGTTCCGGTCGGTTTCGGCGAGGATATCCCCGCATTCATGATGAACGGCCAGTAGAGAGAGCCGGAAGGCGCCTGTCGTGCCCGCCCTGCACGGCGCATCCGATCCCGGAACTTGTCTCGAAACTAGAGTTCGCCGCGCGCCTCGGCCAATTGCTTGAGGTCCGCAGGCTGCAATTCCACCGACTCGCCACACCCGCAGGCGGATGACTGGTTCGGATTGTTGAAGACAAAGCCGGTGCGAAGCTTTGTCACCTCGAAATCCATCTCCGTGCCGAGCAGGTAGAGCATCGCCGAGGGATCGATCCACAAATGCGCGCCGTCATGTTCGATATGATCGTCCTTCGGGTCCGGCTCGGTCACCAGGTCGACCGTGTATTCCATGCCGGCGCAGCCACCCTTCTTGATGCTGACCCGCACGCCCTTCGCGCCCTCGCGCGAGGCAACGATTTCCTTCACGCGGTTCGCCGCGGCATCGGTCATGGTCATGATCGGCATTGGCATGCTCGGCTCCCGTGTTCCTTGCGCCTTCATCTGGGGACGCGGCCGTCGTCAGGCAAGCGACGACCTAGTACCACCCCACCGCGATCTGCGCTTCTTCCGACATGCGGTCCGGCGTCCATGGCGGATCGAACACCATTTCGACCTCGACATCCATCACGCCCTCGACCGTCCTGACGGCATTTTCCACCCAGCCGGGCATTTCGCCGGCGACCGGACATCCGGGGGCCGTGAGCGTCATCTGGATTTTCACCGTTCGATCGTCCTCGATGTCGACCTTGTAGATGAGGCCCAGCTCGTAGATGTCCGCGGGGATTTCCGGATCATACACCGTCTTGAGCGCGGCAACGATATCGTCCGTCATCCGCGCGAGTTCATCGCGCGGAATTGCGGAACTGCGGCCCGCGTCGTCATTGGCTGCCTGCGGCTCGGCGACCCGGGCATCTTCATCCTGCTTGTGCTGGTCTTCCGTCATGCGATCCTCGTCAGGCGAAAAAGCCGCGCGCCTTCTCCAGGGCTTCGGCCAGTATGTCCACTTCGGCGCGCGTATTGTACATCCCGAATGAGGCACGACATGTCGATGTCACGCCAAAACGCTGCAACAGCGGCTGCGCGCAATGCGTGCCGGCACGCACGGCAACGCCGGACCTGTCGATCAGCATCGACACGTCATGCGCATGGATGCCTTCCAGTTCGAAGGATACAATCGCACCCTTTCCCGGCGCATTGCCGATGATGCGGAGCGAGTTGATACGGCCCAGGCGCTCATGCGCATAGTCCTTCAGATCGGCCTCGTGCGCCGCGATCGCCGCGCGCCCGATCGTCTCCATGTAGTCCAATGCGTGACCGAGTCCGATAGCCTGCACGATCGGCGGCGTCCCGGCCTCGAACCGGTGCGGCGGCTCGTTGTAGGTAATCGTGTCGACGGTCACCTCCCCGATCATTTCGCCGCCCCCCTGGAACGGGCGCATCGCGGCCAGCCGCTCCTTCTTGCCGTAGAGAACGCCGATGCCCGATGGGCCATAGACCTTGTGACCGGTGAAAACATACCAGTCGCAGTCGATGTCCTGCACGTCGACCGGCATGTGCACGGCCCCTTGGCTGCCATCCACCAGTACTGGAATGCCCCGCTCGTGCGCAATCCGGCAGATCTCCTTCACCGGCACGACCGTTCCAAGCACGTTCGACATGTGCGTGATGGCGACAAGCTTCGTTCTTTCGCTCAGACAGGCCTTGAACTTCTCCACGTCGAACGCGCCATCATCGTCGACGGGTGCGAAAACAAGCCTTGCGCCCTGCCGCTCTCGGATGAAGTGCCACGGCACGATGTTGGAATGGTGCTCCATGATCGACAGGACGATCTCGTCGCCCTCGCCGATATTCGGCATGCCATACCCATATGCCACCGTGTTGATTGCCTCGGTGGCCGACTTCGTGAACACGATCTGCTCGCTGGAAGAAGCATTCAGGAAGCGGCGAACCTTCTCGCGCGCGCCCTCATAGGCATCCGTGGCCTTGTTGGAGAGGAAATGCAGACCCCGATGCACATTCGCATACTCGTTCTCATAAGCGAATGCCACCGCATCGATCACGGATCGCGGCTTCTGCGCCGATGCACCGTTGTCCAGATATACGAGCGGTTTGCCGTGAACTTCCCGCGCAAGGATGGGGAAATCCGCGCGGATCGCCTCGACATCGTAACCTGGTGTTTTCGCGTCCATGATCAGCCGTATGCCTCAAGCCACTTGTCGATTCGCATTTCCAGTGCCTCGACAAGCGTGTTGTCGTCCAGTTCCTCGATGATCTCGGCCACGAACGCCTTGATCAGCAGACCGCGCGCGGTCTTTTCGCTGATCCCTCGAGCCATCAGGTAGAACAGGCTGTTGTGATCGATTTCCGCGACCGTCGCGCCATGCGCACACACCACGTCGTCGGCAAAAATCTCGAGTTCGGGCTTGGTGGAAAATCCGGCGTCGTCGGACAGCAGCAAGGTGTTGCAAGCCATCTGGGCATCTGTCTTCTGGGCTATCCGGTCGACCCGGATCTGGCCCTGAAATACGCCCTGGGCACTGTCGGTCACGACAGAGCGCACCACTTCGGTCGACGTGGTGTTCGGCACGAGATGGCCGAGCGAAAGGGTGATATCGCAGTGGGCATTGCCGCCGATCAGGTTGATTGCGCGGAAGGTCAGGTCCGCCCCCTCACCGACGACGTCGGCATTGATCTCCTGGCGTACCAGTTGCCCCGACAGGTTGACGACGAATACCGTCAGCTTGGCGTTTTCCTCCAGCGTGACATTGAGTTGGCCGAGATGGGTGGCTTCCCCGCCCTGTTCCTGCACGCAGATCCATTTCGCGTCGCCGCCCTTGCGCACGACAAGCTCGGTGACGTTGCTTGCAAGGACGCTCTTGTCCGATCCGGCCTGCCGGTCGAACAAGGTAACCTTCGCGTCCGCACCGACGGTCACGATGTTGCGCGTATGCACCTGGCCACCGTCATGCAGGGACTGCAGTTCGATCGGCCGGTCCGGCTCGGCGCCGTCCTCGACCTTGAGCACGAATCCGTTGGCGACAAATGCGGAATTGATCAGGCCGACCGCATCGAACCTGCCGTGATCGCTCAGCGTCACGCCGGAAACCTCTGCGCGCAACGCGTCGGCCACCGACGCGACCGTAATTCCGTCGACCGCCTCGGTCGTGGCGATCTTTCCATTGTTGAGGACCAGCCGCGCCGATCCTTCGACCAGACATTCGAGGTCGTCTGCCACGGCACCGTCATCATGCGACGGGATGCTTGTCAGCAGCCGCCGCAAATCGGTGTAGTGCCACGCTTCCACCTTGCGCGTCGGCAGGCCGGATTCCTTGAGCGCCTGCACCGCGCGATCGCGATGCGACACCATTTCCGCATTGCCGGGCAGATAGCTGAACTGCTCGCCGAATGTCTCGACCAGCGTGGTCTCGGCTGCCGTCAGCGGCAGTTTCGACTGAACGGTCATGTCGTTCTCTCCTGGCGCCTCAGGCCGCCTCGTTGATGATGTCGGCGTAACCCTTCGCCTCGAGTTCGAGCGCCAGCGACTTGTCGCCGGTCTTGATGATCCTGCCCTTTGACAGGACGTGCACCGTGTCCGGCTCGATATAGTCGAGCAGACGCTGGTAATGCGTGATCACGATTGTCGCCCGGTCGGGCGCGCGCAGCGAATTCACGCCGTCGGCGACGATCTTCAGCGCATCGATGTCGAGGCCGGAATCCGTCTCGTCGAGTACGCAGAGCTTCGGCGCCAGCAGCTTCATCTGCAGGATCTCGGCGCGCTTTTTCTCGCCGCCGGAGAACCCGACATTGAGCGGGCGCTTCAGCATGTCCATCGAGATGTCGAGGCTGCCCGCGGCTTCCTTGACCAGGCGGATGAAGTCCGGCGTGGTCAGTTCGGCCTCGCCACGCGCCTTGCGCTGCTCGTTCATCGCGACCTTCAGGAACTGCATGGTCGCAACGCCGGGAATTTCCATCGGGTACTGGAAGGCGAGGAAGATGCCCGCGGCCGCGCGCTCGGCCGGGTCCATCTCGAGGATGCTCTCGCCATTGTACAGGATCTCGCCCTCGGTGACCTCGTAGTCGTCGCGGCCGGCGAGGATATATGAAAGCGTCGACTTGCCGGAGCCGTTCGGCCCCATGATCGCCGCGACTTCGCCCGCCTTCACGGTCAGGTCGAGCCCCTTGATGATCTCGGTGCCGTCCTCGGCGATGCGTGCGTGCAGGTTCCTGATCTCAAGCATAGTTCCGTCTCGTCTTTCTGTCCTTGTTCCCGCCGCGAGCCCGCAGCGGGTTGTTCCCTGGTTTCCGACCCCGATCAGCCGACGCTGCCTTCCAGCGAGATGCCGATCAGCTTCTGCGCCTCGACGGCGAATTCCATCGGCAGTTCCTGGATGACTTCCTTGACGAAGCCGTTGACGATCAGCGCGATGGCTTCCTCTTCGGGGATCCCGCGCTGCATGCAGTAGAACAGCTGGTCATCGGAAATCTTCGAGGTCGTCGCCTCGTGCTCGAACTGCGCCGTCGCGTTGTTCGCCTCGATATAGGGCACCGTGTGCGCGCCGCAGTCATTGCCGATCAGCAACGAGTCGCACTGCGTGAAGTTGCGCGCGTTCTCCGCCTTGCGGTGCGCCGAGACGCGACCTCGATAGGTGTTGTTGGACCGGCCAGCGGAAATACCCTTGGAAATGATGCGGCTCGACGTGTTCTTGCCCAGGTGAATCATCTTGGTGCCGCTGTCGACCTGCTGCGCGCCATTGGAAACGGCAATGGAATAGAACTCGCCGCGGCTGCCGTCGCCGCGCAGGATGCAGGACGGGTATTTCCAGGTGATCGCCGAGCCGGTCTCGACCTGCGTCCAGGATATCTTGGAGTTCTTGCCCCGGCAGTCGCCGCGCTTGGTGACGAAATTGTAGATGCCGCCCCTGCCCTCGGAGTCACCCGGATACCAGTTCTGGACTGTCGAATACTTGATCTCCGCGTCATCGAGAGCGATCAGCTCGACCACGGCGGCATGAAGCTGGTTCTCGTCGCGCTGGGGTGCCGTGCAGCCTTCGAGGTAGGAGACATAGGCTCCCTCCTCCGCGATGATCAGCGTACGCTCGAACTGCCCGGTATTCTTCTCGTTGATGCGGAAATAGGTGGACAGCTCCATCGGACAACGAACGCCCTTGGGCACGTAGACGAAAGAGCCGTCTGTGAACACGGCGGAATTCAGCGCAGCATAGTAGTTGTCCGACACCGGCACCACCGACGCCAGGTATTTGCGAACCAGATCGGGATGTTCCCGGATCGCCTCGGAGATCGACATGAAGATCACGCCCGCCTTGGCGAGTTCTTCCTTGAACGTCGTGACGACCGATACCGAGTCGAACACGGCGTCGACTGCGACCTTGCGCTCCTGCACGCCCGCCAGAATCTCCTGCTCGGCGAGAGGAATGCCCAGCTTCTCGTAGGTGCGCAGCAGTTCCGGGTCGACGTCGTCGATGGTACGCGGTCCCGACGTGCCCTTCGGTGCGGAATAGTAGTAGATGTCGTTGAAATCGATCTTCGGATACTCGACGCGCGCCCAGTTCGGCTCTTCCATAGTCAGCCAGCGCCTATAGGCATCAAGCCGCCACTCGAGCATCCACTCGGGTTCGTTCTTCTTGGCCGAAATGAACCGGATTATGTCTTCCGATAGGCCCTTCGGCGCCTTGTCGGCCTCGATGACGGTCTCGAAGCCGTATTTGTACTGGTCGACGTCAATCTTGCGGACCTGATCTATCGTTTCCTGTACAGCCGGCATAACCGTCTCCGTTCCTTTGTCACATCCCCGGTCCTCGCCGAACCGGCCACTCGGTCAATCGAAATAGGTGATAATCCAGTTTTGAAAAGTTCTAAAGTGAAAATATGACTTTATGACATATGTTTTCCCCAAGCCGGTTTCTCAAGCCCCGGCAGGGTGGTTTTTCTCGCGAGCCCGCGCAACGATCGCACCGAGTTCGTCGCGAAACCGGACAAGAACGCCCTCCTCCGTCTCCGGCCCGAAGGAAACGCGAATGGCGCCATCGTCGGTCTGCGCCCCCATTGCGGCCAGCACGTGGCTCTTGCCGACCTTCCCGGAGGAACAGGCGGATCCGGAGGAAAGCGCGATCCCGGCGAGATCGAATGCGATTTGCGCCGTCTCGGCCTTCACTCCGGGAATGGTGAAAAACAGGGTATTGGCCAGCCGCGGTGCGTCGCGCCCGTGAATGATGGCATCCGCTGCCACCTCGAGCACCGCCTGTTCGAAACGGTCGCGCAGATCCGCGCAGACGGGAAACTCCCCGAGGCGCTGCGCAGCAAGTTCGGCCGCCGCGCCGAATCCCGCAATGTTGGCGACGGCTTCGGTGCCACTGCGATGGCCTCTCTCCTGCCCTCCGCCGGATATCAGCGGCATCGGCATCATCAGGTCCGAATGCGCGACGATTGCACCTGCGCCCTTGGGACCGCCAATCTTGTGCGAAGACACGATCAGAAAGTCCCCACACCCATCTGATATATCGACAGGAACTCTCCCGAGCGCCTGCACGGCGTCAACCACCAGGACTCCGCCTCGCGACTTCACGAGAGTCGCAATTTCGGCAATCGGCTGTATCACGCCGGTCTCGTTGTTCGCCCAGTGAATGGCGACCAGCGGAAGTCCCGCTCCCTTGTCATGACCCGCAAGCGCATCGTCCAGCACATCCAGGTCCAGCAAGCCCGTTCGCGATACCGGCAATCTGGTGACGTCCTCCGGCGCGAACCTTCCCCCGGCCAGGATGCAGGGGTGATCCGCCTGCGACACGTAAAGCTTTGAAAATGCCAGTGGCGACCGACCGAAGGAATATCGGGGGCTGAGCAGCGTCGCGGCCGCCTCCGTGGCCCCGGAGGTGAAGACGACATGGTCCGGTCTGGCATTCACCAGTGCGGCAACCTGCCGCCGCGCCTTCTGCAGGCTTGCCTTTGCCGCCCGTCCCGACGCATGAACGGAAGACGGGTTGCCGTGGATTGAAAGCGCGGACAGCATCGCCTCCCGCGCTTCGGCCAGGAGCGGTGCTGAGGCGTTGTAATCGAGGTATATGGCCTTCATTCCCGACGCCATCAGCCAAGAAACGATCAATTTCCTTGAATTTTCCGGTCCAAACACCTTATGACAGCGACCTTGCGTCCAATGACGCTGCCAATCTGGAACCGTATGAACTTGTCATAGTGATGCCGTTCACCACCGTCAACCAAACCGAAACGGCGCCTCATGCGCCCGACATCGAACGACTCACAGCAACACGGAGCATCCATGCCTGAGGTTATATTCGCCGGACCTGCGGGCCGGCTCGAAGGCCGTTACCAGCCGTCGTCGGAGAAGAACGCGCCCATCGCGCTTGTTCTTCATCCCCATCCGCAGTTCGGGGGGACGATGAACAACCAGATCGTCTACAACCTGTTCTACATGTTCCAGAAGCGCGGCTTCACCACCCTGCGCTTCAATTTCCGCGGCATCGGTCGCAGCCAGGGCGAGTTCGACCACGGTGCAGGCGAGCTGTCGGACGCCGCGGCCGCGTTGGATTGGGTGCAGTCGCTGCATCCCGATTCGAAGTCATGCTGGATCGCGGGCTATTCCTTCGGCGCCTGGATCGGAATGCAATTGCTCATGCGCCGACCGGAGATCGAGGGTTTCATCTCCATCGCGCCGCAGCCGAACACTTACGACTTCTCTTTCCTGGCGCCGTGCCCGTCATCCGGCCTGATCATTCACGGTTCGGAAGACAAGGTTGCCCCTGCGAAGGACGTTCAGGGTTTGGTGGACAAGCTGCACACACAGAAGGGCATTCTGATCACCCAGAAGACAATTGAGGGTGCGAACCACTTCTTCTCCGATCACATGGAGACATTGATGGACGAGTGCGCAGACTACCTGGATGCCCGCCTGCGCGGCGAGCTGGTGCCCGAAACGGTCAAGCGGCTCAAATAGGCCGGCACGATACACCGCCTGTCACCGGCCTGTCGCAACCTGTCGTCGTCGGGAAGGTCAGCGGCAGGCCCTTCATCGAACGAACCGCAAGATAGGCCCAAGCTTCGGCCTCCATCATGTCGGCATTGAAGCCTGCCTCGCCGGCGGTCGCGATCACGACGCCGCGGCCCGCCACGGCACGCAGGGAGGCCATGATTGCCCTGTTCCGCACGCCGCCACCTGACACGATCCAGAGCGCGGGCGGCACCTCAAGCCTTTCAGCCGACTTGACGATGGCCGCTGCTGTCAGCATCGCCAACGTCGCGGCTCCGTCGGAAAGCTCCATTCCGGCCACGCCGTCCAACGTGAAATCGCCGCGGTCCAGCGACTTCGGCCCGTCCTTCGCGAAGAACGGCGCGGACAGGTAGCGCTTCACGACGGCCATGTCCGCGTTTCCCTCGCCGGCGATCCGCCCGCCATCATCGAAGGGAACACCCGCTTGTTGCTCCATCCACTGATCGATCAGCATATTGCCGGGCCCGCAGTCGAAGGCCATCGGCGGCTGCCCGCATGCAATGAAGGTGACGTTGGAAATTCCCCCGATATTGACGAAGGCCACCGGCCCGAACCCCGGCTCGAGCGCAGGCGGGAGGTTCATGGCCAGAGCCGCATGATAGACAGGCACGAGCGGCGCGCCCTGACCACCATGTTTCATGTCATTGGCGCGCATGTCCGATACCACCGGAATGCCCGTATAGCGCGCCAGCAACGATCCATCGCCGATCTGGAGGGTCAGCCCCTTTTCCGGCCGGTGCAAAACCGTCTGTCCGTGGAACCCGATGACATCGACGCTGTCCTGCGCGATGCCGTATTCGTCCAGGAACGTCTTGACGGCATCGGCATGGTGCATCGTCAGACCCCGCTCCAGTTCCGCGAGGGTTCCCGGCCGCTCTTCGCGCGTGCCAATCGCCTGCGCGTCCGCCAGCCCGACCTCGATGCGGCGCCGGAAGTCCGCAGCATAGGGAACGGAAAGGCAGGGACCACGACGATCGACGCGAATTCCATCCGTCTCCACCATCGCGACGTCGATTCCGTCCATTGATGTACCACTCATCAGGCCGATCGCCCGCATCATGCCCATTCCGGCTGCTCCTTGTCCGTACTCGCCTTTTAATGCTAAAGCCGCGCCGCGCCGAGCACCACCGTGCGCTCCTCCCCAAGCATGCAGGCAAGCAACATGTCCGGTTACAAATCCGATTTCCTTCGTATCCTCGACGAACGCGGTTTCATCCACCAGATTTCCGATGAAACGGGCCTTGACGAACTTCTCTGCAAGGAAAGCGTTACCGCTTATATTGGCTTCGACCCGACGGCACCGAGCCTGCACGCCGGCTCGCTGATCCAGATCATGATGCTGCACTGGTTCCAGCAGACCGGCCACCGCCCGATATCACTGATGGGCGGCGGCACGGGAATGGTTGGCGACCCGTCTTTCAAGGACGAGGCCCGCAAGCTCATGTCGGTGGATCAGATCGAGGAGAACATCGCTTCTCTCAAGCGGGTATTTTCCCGGTATCTCGATTACGAGGACAGCGGACGCCCCGCGCTGATGATCAACAACGCCGACTGGCTCCGTTCGATCAACTACCTCGAATTCCTGCGCGATGTCGGGCGCCATTTCTCCGTCAACCGCATGTTGTCCTTCGACAGCGTGAAGCTGCGGCTTGATCGCGAGCAGTCGCTTTCCTTCCTGGAATTCAACTACATGATCCTTCAGGCTTACGATTTCGTGGTGCTCAACCAGCGCTATGATTGCCGGTTGCAAATGGGCGGCTCCGACCAGTGGGGCAACATCGTCAACGGCATCGACCTCGGCCACAGGATGGGCACGCCGCAACTCTATGCCCTCACATCACCGCTGCTGACCACTGCGTCCGGCGCGAAGATGGGCAAGTCTGCCACCGGCGCCATCTGGCTCAATCCCGAAATGCTGTCAGCCTATGACTTCTGGCAATATTGGCGAAACACCGAGGATGCCGACGTTTCGCGCTTCCTGAAGCTCTACACAACGCTGCCGATGGAGGAGATCGAACGGCTTTCGGCGCTGGGAGGTTCGGAAATCAACGATGTGAAGAAGATCCTCGCCACCGAGGTCACGGCCATCCTGCACGGCCGCGAAGCGGCCGAGCAGGCCGCCGAGACGGCGCGCAAGACATTCGAGGAAGGCGGCGTTTCCGAAAATCTTCCGGCAATCGAGATTCCCGGTTCGGAACTCAAGGCCGGGATCGGCATGCTGGCTGCCTTCGTGCAGGCCGGCTTGGCCGCGTCCAATGGCGAAATGCGCCGCCACGTGAAGGGCGGCGCCGTTCGGGTCAATGACGAGCCTGTTTCCGACGAACGCATGATGCTCGACGAAAGCCACCTGCGAGACGGTGTCATCAAGCTTTCGCTGGGCAAGAAGAAGCACGCTCTCGTCAAGCCGGTATAGGACGGTCAGCGAAACTCGAAGATCGAACGGAAAACGCCGGGAGCGATCAGCGACAGCGGATTGACCGTGATCTTCGGTTTCTTCGCGTCGCCGGCCAAGAGAAAAGTCACACCTATCAGAGCTCGATCGCTTCCGTTTCCTAGCACCAGCCCGACAATCGGAACATTCGAAAGCAGGCTGTTGATCGCATATGCCGGCATGAAGGTGCCGGCGATCCGCATCTGCTCGTTTTCGTCGTAGACCGTCCCTCGGAAGGTCGCGCCCACCTCGGGTCCGCGAATAATGGCGTTCTCGATTTCAAGGATCGAAGGTGCGAGGGAAACGGTTGCAGACGCCTTCTCGAATCTGATCTCGCGTGTATCGATCTCTTTCCCGATCGCTTCGTTGATACTTGCAGATTCGCCCGCTTTCGTCGAAACGAGGGCGTTCAGCCTCGGTTCGTCGAAGACTCGAAAGTCGTTGAGATCCACCGTGCCGGACAGCCTATCCGACCCGTTTCCCGAGAGCGCCAGGGTGAGGACCCCGCCGCGAATCTGCCCGTAAATGTCCAGAAAGCGCAGGACTTCCCCGCCATCGAGCGCCTCGAGTCGTACGGTTCGGTCTCCGCGGGCTCCTCTCAGCGAAAAATTGACCGGGAATCCCGCGGCGGATATGGCCGAAGCCGTTAGCTCGGTTACCGCGGTGCCGTCGTGGCGCATCACGACCTCGAGATTCCGCAAGGATTCATCGCCGAACCCTTGGACCTCCGCGATTTTCGCGGTCAGGTCGACCGGCGTTCCCTTGCCGCTTCCCTTTGCGCTTAGTTCCTTGCGTATGTGGCGGATCAAGGCACGCGCATCAAACGATGTACCGCTTATGGATATCTCCAGACGCCCCCCCTTGCGGTTCACGGAAACCGAAATGTCGTCCGTCGGATTGAGGCTAACCTTGGCAAATCGGGCGGATTTCACCCCCGACGGACCGGTCGTGATGTCGCCACGCGCTGAAAAGCTGCCGCCATCCAGTGAAAAGTCGCTAATCCGCGTCTCCCCGTCATTCGACACAAGATCGAACGACGCCTCCGCCTGAACGCCAGTGCCTTTCGTCCACCCGATCCATGGCAGGAACAGCGCCGCGTCTTTCAGGTCTGCGTCGATGGAGACATGCCCGTCATCTCCTCCCGACTTTACATTCAGCACCGTCAGACCCTTCACGATATCGCCAAGCCCGGGTGCGATTTCTTGCCGGTCCGTATCGGTCAGTTTCAGCAGGATGTCGCGGGACGCCTCTATCTGCGCGCCCCCGAAGGGCATGATCATAGAGATTTCCGCGGGGAATCCGTCGATTTTTCCACTGACGTCAATGTCGGCTCGACGCCGATCGATCTCGATCCGGCCACTCATTTCCGAAAGCATTCGCCCCTCGAACGGCGTTGACAGTGCGGCGTTTCTGACGTCGAGCGTGACGGTCCAGTCCGGCGGCGGCGCCCCTTCACGCCGATTGAGAGCGAAACGCATCTGCACCCGTGCATCGGCCTCTCCGGACAATTCCTCGGGTCTATAGTCGCGCAGTTCTCTCGCATTTATTGGCCGGTACGAAATCAGTTCGCCAAGCGCATCGGCCGTGCCGGCAACCTTCACATCCATGTCCGCGAAGACCAGGCCATTCTCGTCCTTGGGATGGATCACCAGCCGACCATCCGAGGCATCGGCAGTCCGGCCACTCGGCAGATACGCGGTACCGCTCTCAAGCAAAATGACAGTTTCCCCGTCCTTGAACTCCACCCTGCCATTCGCATCGCGCACCGGTGGAATGTCACCGGCGACATCGAAGCGCACCCCCTCGACACGCAAGGACACCTCGGTGTCGCCCTTCAATTTTTCGTCCGATCCCTCGACGCGCCGCCGCAGTGGTTCGGCGATCAGGAAATCACCCTCGACGACCCGCCCGCCGGCGAGGTTTGACAGCACCCACCGGCGCGCGGCGCGAGCCACCGAACCCGGCCAGAACTGCTTGACGCCTGCCAGATCGAAATCGCTGACGGATAGGGCAAAGATGGCGCTGGGTACCGCGGTGGTGAAATCGAGTGTTCCCACGCCTTCGGCATAGCCGGCTGAAGATTTGATCTCGATACGCGAGATCTCTGCTTTGCCCTCTTCCGGCGCGATGGTGCCTACCGAACGCGCGGCGAACCTCACCGGGGGCTCCGGCGAATCCAGCGGATTGCTGATTGCATCGTTCAGCAGAATTTCGAACTGAAAGTCGCGCGTGTCACCTGCAATCCCGCTATCGGATACATCCCTGATCCCACCCGACAGAACCCCCGAAGAACGGCCAAAGCGGACCGGCGATTCCAACAGTGACAAGACACGGCTTTCCGGCATCCAGGAAAATTTCAGGCGCCCCGAAAGATCGACAAAATCGCCTTCGTCCAGTTTGAGCGGCACCGTTCCGGGATCGATTTCGAATGTGAGTTCATCAGGGACATCCCCCGGCATGCGTCGCGCGATGAACGCGACACTCGCCAGGACCGGTGGATGCGTGAGACCGGGAGAATGGTCTTCTTCGACCGCTGAGAACAGGGTGCGCAAGGCACCTATTGGCAACGGTACGCCATCAGCCTTGAGCGATACCGAAATGTCGTTCGGGCTGTCGCGACTCAGAATTGCCAAGACCTGTATGTCTTCTCCCCTGAAACTGATTTCTGCATTGAGAGCACGTTGTCTCGGCCGCGCGAGGATCTCGGCCTTCTTGACAAGAATTTCCCCTGTGGGAACGCCGGGTCCCGTCAAGCGCATCTCGGAGATTTCGATTCCTACCGGAGAACCGTTGACCGTGGTCTGCTCGAAGAGCCTGTTCGTGGAATCGAAGAGGAGACCAAGGGCAGTGTGGATTTCCGAGATCGCGGGGATTCCCTCGGTATTGCCGATCGGACCTGGAAGTCTGATCTCCACACCAGAGAGCGAGAGGCTGCGTACCTGCGGCTTTCCGCGCAAGGCGGAGATGGCTCGCACGCCGAGACGCATTGCATTCGTGCTGAACACCAGCTTGCCCGATTGCTTATCGGTCAGAACCAGTTTTTCGAGCGATACACCAATTCCGTCCAAACCTTTGACACCGAATTCCGCTCCTTCAATCTTTGCTTCGAGGCTTTCCGGTAGCAGATCGGCAAGGGAATTGACGGCTTCACGTTCTATGATCGGTGCAAACAGACCCGACTGCAGCAAGCCGAGCAGAACCAGCGGAACCGCGAGCAATCCCAGGAGGCTTCCCAGCAGCCAGCGCCGCCGACGGCGTCTTCGCGGGCGCGAGAACAGCGGGCTGCGCAGCGGCGGTGCCGTTTGCGCGCAAGAGGACGGCAATGAACCTAGGCGTCGTCGCGCGGAACCGAACCTCATCTTGTGAACGCGTTCGATGTTCAATTCAGTCGTAGAGCTCCCAGCTGCCCCCCGGTTGTGCCTTCGGATGCACATGACCGGGTTTGACGGAACCACTTTGCACAATATACCGCTGGCTGTCGCGAACCATGCACAATAATCCGAAGGAAATACGATGACCCAGATCGCCGAAGGATCGATCGCACCGGACTTCTCCCTGCCCGCCGGCGACGGCACGACGGTTAACCTGGCATCCATGCGCGGCAAGATTGTGGTGCTCTACTTCTACCCCAAGGACGACACCAGCGGCTGTACGCGCGAGGCCGTCGACTTCACCACCCTCAAGCCGGAGTT
This sequence comes from Oricola thermophila, assembly GCF_013358405.1. Classification (NCBI taxonomy): domain Bacteria; kingdom Pseudomonadati; phylum Pseudomonadota; class Alphaproteobacteria; order Hyphomicrobiales; family Ahrensiaceae; genus Oricola; species Oricola thermophila. Next base: position 991,924 of record NZ_CP054836.1, on the reverse strand, counting down.
CGACACGATCGGAGCGGTCATCCTCGGCGTCTCACCGGACAATCCGACCCGGCACGAGAAGTTCAGCGCCAAGCATGACCTCGCTATCACGCTAATATCCGACGAGGAAAAGAGCGCGGCGCAGGCCTATGGCGTCTGGGTCGAGAAAAGCATGTACGGGCGAAAATACATGGGCATCGAAAGATCGACCTTCCTGGTCGATCGCGAAGGCCGTATCGCACGCGCCTGGCGCAAGGTGAAGGTCGCCGGCCACGCCGCCGAAGTGCTGGCCGCGGCCAGGGAACTGGCATGACTCCGGCGAGGCCAGGAAGATGACGGAAAGCCTTCGTGCCGCAGCGACCGAAGCCCTCGCAGCAGCGAACCTAAACGACAAGGTGGCCATCACGCGCCGCGCCCAGGCCCAGTGGCGCGAACGGACATTGTCATTGCGCACGCCTTCCGATCCGCCGGTCCCGGCACGCCCCGGCCGGCCGGATCGCCCCGAACTCGTGCCGCCGCGCATGTTGAAGAAGCGCTCGCTGAATACCGTGCGCGGCCGTATTGCCCTCATGCACGCTCTCGCCCATATCGAACTGAACGCCATCGATCTCGCCCTCGACATTGTCGCCCGCTTCGCGTCGATGCAGATACCGAAAAGTTTTTTCGACAACTGGATGCAGGTCGCCGACGACGAGGCCCGTCACTTCACCCTCCTGCGCGACCGCCTCCGCTCGCTTGATGCCGACTATGGCGACCTGCCCGCCCATGATGGCCTCTGGCAGGCAGCGATGGACACGCGCGGCGACCTGGTCGCCCGCCTTGCGGTTGTCCCCCTTGTACTCGAGGCTCGCGGTCTGGATGTCACCCCGGGTCTTGCCGCCAAATTGCGGTCTTTCGGCGACGAGGAGACGGCGGCGATACTCGATGTCATCTACAATGACGAGAAAACTCACGTCGCCGTCGGTGCCAAGTGGTTCCGCTTCTTCTGCGTCCGGCAAGGCGTGAACGCGGCAGATCGGTTCCGCACACTGGTCCGCGATCACTTCCACGGGCAGATAAAGCCTCCCTTCAATGATCGGGCGCGCTCTGCAGCCGGACTGACACCGCTTTTCTACCGCTCGCTGTCATCGGCCGCCATGTCGCGATAGGTCCGGAGTAAGACGTAACGGAAGGGCTTTGTTAACCCTAATAAAGTGTAATCGGGCAACGCCATATCCAGCATTCGCGATGGTTTGCCTTGAGTAACACTGCAGTCTTCGGAAAACGCAAAGAACCTCATACGATAATCATCGCCCGCGGCGACCGGATCAGTCATTTTACCGTCCGTCCGTGGCTTGCGGCGCTGTTCGCGACAGTGCTCGTCGCGGTCGCCGTAGGCTATCTGCTTGCGACGAGCTATCTCGTATTGCGCGACGACATGCTGGGCGCGGCGATCGCACGCCAGGCGCGCATGCAACATGCCTACGAAGACCGCATTGCCGCATTGCGCTCTCAGGTCGATCGGATCACCTCCTATCGGCTGCTGGACCAGCAACTCATGGAAACGAAGGTCGCCGAACTGCTTTCGCGCCAGTCGGTCCTAGCAAAGCGAAGCTCGAGGTTGGCCCCCCTCCTCGACCAGGCCCGTGCGAGTGGCATCGCCCCCCAAGGAGGCAGGCTCGATCCGGCCAGTATCCCGGTTCCGGCGATCCGCGAAGAACCCGACGGTTCGAAACGCACACTCTTCCGACCGCAGACACCGGTACGTGCCGGCACCGATCAGGCGGCCGCCGAGAGCCCGGCTGAAACGCCCGGAGACGGCACGACGCCAGTTATCGCGCTTTCGCGGCTCGGCTCGTCGCTCGACGACCTTGAAAGCGACCAGATAAATCAGATCAGCGCCCTCGCATCGTCGGCCCGTGCCCTTCGCCGCAAGATCGTCACCGACGCGAGAAACGCCGGGCTGCCGCTGCAGGTACCCGCTCCCGAAACCGAAGGAACCGGGGGACCATTCATTCCTGCGCGCGTGGAAGATACGGCTCCGGAAGTCTTCGAGAATGAACTGGAGGCACTCAACCGGGAACTCGAGGCGCTCGAAAACATTCGAGGCAAGCTCCGCGCCTTTCCGATTTCCAATCCCGCCCCGGGCCATCGATTAACCAGCAATTTCGGATATCGCCGCGACCCGATCATCGGAAAATCAGCCTTTCATTCCGGTATCGACCTTTCCTTGAAGACCGGATCGCCGGTATACGCCGCCGGCTCCGGCACCGTTGTCAGGGCCGGCCGCAATGGCGGATACGGCAACATGGTAGAAATCCGTCACGCAGGCGGGTTGACGACGCGCTATGCGCATCTGAGCCGGATATACGTCAAGCCCGGCCAGACCGTCGCGGCCGGCGAGAAGATAGCCGCATCGGGATCAACCGGCCGATCGACCGGTCCGCATCTTCACTTCGAGGTGCGTCGCAACCAGAAGGCGGTCAATCCGATGACATATCTGGAAGCGGGAAGGCGTCTCGGGCCTTATTTGTGACGGGGCGCTAGGGCGACGACGCGGCATCGAGAACGCGCATCTGAGGCGTTCTCCGGCCATTCCAGTGATTGATGGACAGCGTACCGGCAACATGCACCGGCGCACCTCTCCTGTCTGACAGGAAACGGCCCAGCTCGCTGTCCGCCGCGCGAAACGCGATCGCATCCAGCTGCGAACGGTCCTCGGCCATCAGCCGCAGTTTCAGATGCCCGTTTCCGACCACCGCGGACGAGGCTATCCGGTGGTTCGGAAGCACGAAAACGGGTTCCGGATTGCCCGCCCCGTAGGGACCGGCCTTCTCGATCTCGCCGATCATCTCTACGGTCGCGCCCCGTGCGGTCATTGCGGCATCGATAGCCTGCGTCTCGTTATCGAGAATGGAACTCACGGCTGCCGCCGCCTTCTCCTCGAAATAGGCGCGCAACTCGCCGAGCCTTTCCTGCTCGACCGTAATGCCCGCCGCCATGGCATGTCCGCCGCCCTTGACCAACAGGCCCGCCTCCACGGCGCCGCGAACGAGTTTCCCCATATCGAATCCGGGAATGGACCGCCCCGACCCGGTTCCCTTGCCTGAAGGGTCCAGCGCAATCGCAAACGCCGGCCTTCGGGTATGTTCCTTCAGGCGGGCGGCGATCAGCCCCACAATGCCGGGATGCCAATCCCTGCTCGAAGTGACAACCACCGCCGGCGGCATGCCGGACGCCATTTCGCGCTCGGCTTCCGCCTTGGCTTCCTCGACCATCTGCGTTTCGATGGCCTGTCTCTCCTTGTTGAGCCTGTCGAGCTCCGCAGCGATCTCGGCAGCACGGTTCGGATCGTTTTCGCTCAGCACCATCGACCCCAGCGCGGCGTTTCCGATACGCCCGCCGGCATTGATGCGCGGTCCGATAAGGAAGCCGAAGTGGAACGGATTCAGAGGCTCGCCAATCGACGCGACGCGGGCCAGCGCCGCCAGGCCCGGATTGCCGAGATGGCGCGCGGCCACCAGCCCCTTGGCGACGAACGCCCTATTGAGGCCGGTAAGCGGAACGACATCGCAAACCGTGGCCAGCGCCACCAGGTCCAGCATGGCCAGCAGGTCCGGCAAGGGCGAAACGCCCCTGGCACGCAGTTGCCGCGAAACCTCGACAAGGGTCATGAAGACGACGCCCGCCGCACACAGGTTCCCGAGCCCCGAAAGGTCGTCGTCCCGGTTCGGATTGACCACGGCCGCGACTTCCGGAAGCGGCCCGCCGACCTGGTGATGATCGAGCACGACGATGTCGCCTTCCCGGCCCGCGATGGCATTGAAGGCTTCCGCGCTGTTGGTGCCGCAATCGACGGTCACGATCAGCGAGGCCCGCGCGCCAAGCTCCTTCATCGCGTTCGGATTGGGACCGTAACCCTCGAATATCCGGTCCGGGATATAGATCTCGGTCTCAACACCGAAAAAGCGCAAGTAACGCGCCAGAAGCGCCGCCGAGGATGCACCATCAACGTCGTAGTCCCCGAATACGGCCACGTGCTCGCGCTTGTTCACCGCGTCCGCGATCCGCGTAGCGGCATGTTCCAGGTTCGTGATCGACCGCGGATCGGGCATCAGGGACTTGATTGTCGGGTCGAGGAACTCAAGCGCGCGATCCACCGCAACGCCGCGACCGGCCATTACCCGAGCAAGAATATCGGATATGCCGTGGCGCTGCGCAATATCGAGCGCCACCTGCGCCTGGGCAGGCGTCATTCGATCGATCCAGCGTCGCCCCTTGGCGGAGCGCTCCACGCCAAGAAAAGCAGGTGCCGAGCTCATGCGGCTATGTGAGCCGCGCAGCCGGCGACGTCAAGCCGCCGGCAGGACAATCCATCGTCAGAACTTGTCCATGTCCTGGTGGCGGGCCTTGATCTCGCGAACCGTCTTGGAAGACGAGCGCATGACAATGGTTTCGGTCTGGATATAATTGCGCATGAACCGGACGCCGCCGATCATGTTGCCGTCTGTAACGCCGGTCGCCGCGAAGATGACCTCGCCATGCGCCATCTCGAGGTGACTGTACACCTTCTTCGGATCGGCGATCCCCATACGCTCCGCGCGCGCGAGCTTTTCGTCGGTATCGAGAACCAATCGCCCCTGCATCTGGCCGCCGACGCAGCGCAAGGCCGATGCAGCCAGCACGCCTTCCGGCGCGCCGCCAATTCCCATGTAGATGTCGATCCCCGTTTCTTCCGGCGCTGACGTGTCGATGACGCCGGCGACGTCGCCGTCGCCGATCAACCGGATGGCGGCACCGGTCGCGCGGACCGCCTCGATCAGGGCGCTGTGGCGCGGCCGGTCGAGTATGCAGGCAGCGATTTCAGTGACCGGCACGCCCTTTGCCTTGGCAACCGCGTTGATATTGTCTTCCGGCGAAGCATCGATGTCGATGATCCCAGCCGGGTATCCGGGGCCGACGGCGATCTTCTCCATGTAAACGTCCGGCGCGTTCAGCAACGCGCCCTTCTCCGCGATGGCGATGACGGCCAGGGAGTTCGGCAGGTTCTTGGCGCAGATCGTCGTGCCTTCCAGCGGATCCAGCGCGATATCGACTTCCGGCCCCGTGCCGGATCCGACCTCCTCGCCGATATACAGCATCGGAGCTTCGTCGCGCTCGCCTTCGCCGATCACCACGGTGCCGCGAATTGCGAGGCGGTTCAGCTCGGAACGCATTGCATCAACGGCGGCCTGGTCCGCGGCCTTCTCGTCGCCGCGCCCGCGCAGACGGGCGGCCGACACCGCGGCCCGCTCGGTCACGCGCGCAAGTTCCAGCGAGAGTTCGCGTGTCAGCCCGGCTCGTCTGGAACCGGTATTCGGCTTGTCGTTCATGCGGTTATCCTCGCCCTCGTGATTTTCGCATCCGTTTAGACGCACTCCGCACGCCCGCGCAACAGCGCGACAGCCGCCTTTTGGAAGTAAATCCCGATCTAATCGATTTTGATGCAGGAAGCTGCTTCAGCCTGCTGGCTCGATGCGAATGACCTGCGGCTTCGAGACAAGGTGCCCGTCGGCCAGCACGGCATCCAGGGCGGCGCGGATATGCGATTCGGTGGTCTCGTGGGTGACAAGTACCACATTTTTCATGGCATTCTCCTCGCCATTCGGCGAACCGTGCTGGACGATCGATGCGAGCGAGATGCCGTTTTCGGCCATGTGGCCGGCGAGTGAGGCAAATACTCCGATGCGATCGTGAACCGTCATCCGAATGAAGTAGCCGCCGGCATGCGTCGATATTTCCGCGCGCTGATAGGGCTCCAGCTCCTCCGCCGGACGGCCGAACACCGGCGCCTCCTGGTGACCGGGGCGCGACTTGGCGATATCGGCGATATCGCCAATAACCGCCGATGCCGTCGCATCGCCGCCGGCACCGGGGCCCGACAACAGGAGCGAACCGACGGTATCCGCCTCGATCGCGACCGCGTTCGTGACGCTGTCGACCTGCGCGATCACCGACCCGAGCGGAACCATGGTCGGATGAACGCGCTGCTCGATCCCCGTGGCCGTCCGCTGGGCGACGCCCAGAAGCTTAATGCGGTAGCCGAGTTCACGCGCAGCGTGAATGTCGGAAAGTGAGATGTTGCTGATTCCCTCGACATAAATCTCGTCGATCGCGACTTGTGTACCGAAGGCCAGGCTCGTCAGGATCGAAAGCTTGTGCGCCGTATCAAAGCCCTCGATGTCGAAGGTGGGATCCGCCTCCGCATAACCGAGCCGCTGCGCATCGGCGAGGCATTCCTCGAAAGAGATTTCGTCCTGTTCCATCCGCGTCAGGATGTAGTTGGCCGTCCCGTTCAGAATACCGTAGACACGGCCTACATCGTTGGCGGCCAGCGACTCGCGCATCGTCTTGATGACCGGAACACCGCCGGCAACGGCGGCTTCGTAGTTGAGGATCAGTCCCCTTTCCTCCGCCGCCAGCGCCATTTCTACGCCATGCCGGGCCAGCAAGGCCTTGTTGGCCGTCACGACATGCCGACCGCTTTCCAATGCGGCGCGAATGCCGTCCAGCGCCGCGCCGTTTTCTCCGCCGATCAGTTCCACGAACACGTCGATCTTGTCGGACTTCGCCAGCGCGACCGGCGAATCGAACCATTCGGCACCCGAGAGATCGACGCCCCTGTCCCTGTCTCGGTCGCGCGCGCTGACGCCGGTGATCGCGATGGGACGCCCGCACCTGTGCAGCAGGGAATTCGATTTGTTAGTCAGTATCCGGGCGACCGCCGCCCCGACCGTGCCAAGTCCTGCAATACCGACGCGCAGCGGCTCGCTCATGAAACCACCCTTCCGGATGTGAAGTTACCGATGAAATGCCCGCACGCGTCAGCGGCGGGCGTTTAGCGTGACGACGTTGTGCAAATTTCCGTTCGTCGATGCAAGGAAGCGTTTGATGTTCCTTGCCGCCTGCCTGATGCGGTGCTCGTTCTCCACGAGGGCGATACGGACATGGCCGTCACCGTGTTCGCCGAACCCGATGCCCGGCGATACCGCGACATCTGCCTTCTCGATCAGCAGCTTGGAGAATTCCAGCGAGCCCATTCCCTTGAAAGGTTCCGGGATCGGCGCCCAGGCGAACATGGTGGCCTCGGGCGCGGGAACCTCGAACCCGGCGTGGCGGAAGCTCTCGACCAGCACGTCACGCCGCTTGCGGTAGGTATCGCGGACCTCCGCGATGTCCGAACCGTCGCCGTTCAGCGCGGCGGTGGCGGCCACCTGTATCGGCGTGAACGCCCCGTAGTCGAGATAGGACTTCACGCGAGCCAGCGCAGCGATCAGCCGCTCGTTCCCGACCGCGAAACCCATGCGCCAGCCGGGCATGGAGAAGGTCTTGGACATTGATGTGAACTCGACGCACACATCCATGGCGCCCGGCACCTGCAGCACCGAGGGCGGCGGCTCGTCGCCGAAATAGACTTCGGCGTAGGCGAGATCCGACAGCACGATGATCTCGTGCTTGCGCGCATATGCGATCACTTCCTTGTAGAAATCGAGGGTCGCCACGAACGCGGTCGGATTCGACGGATAGTTGAGAATCAGGGCCAGCGGCTTCGGGATCGAGTGTTTCACGGCACGTTCGAGTGCCGGTATGAAGCCGTCGTCGGGCTCGACCGGCATCGAGCGGATCACGCCGCCGGACATGATGAACCCGAAGGCGTGAATCGGATAGGTCGGATCGGGACAGAGAATCACGTCGCCGGGAGCCGTGATGGCCTGGGCCATGTTGGCGAAACCTTCCTTCGAGCCGAGCGTCGCGATGACCTGGCTCTCGGGATCGAGCTTCACGCCGAAGCGGCGCGCGTAGTAGGCGGCCTGCGCCTTGCGCAGCCCCGGAATACCCTTGGAGGAGGAATAGCGGTGGGTACGCGGATCGCGCACCGTCTCCACGAGCTTGTCGACTATGGCCGTCGGGGTCGGCAGGTCCGGGTTCCCCATGCCGAGGTCGATGATGTCGCGCCCCTCCGCGCGTGCGGTCGCCTTCAGCCGGTTGACCTGTTCGAAGACGTAAGGCGGCAGGCGGCGGACTTTGTGAAATTCTTCCATTGTCGGTTTCCTCGGCATTTCAAGGCGCTATAGCGCTTTCGCATCCGGAAATCGAGAGAGCGTTTTCGTCGAAATTGAGGCGTTCACTCTTCGATCGTGTCTATCGCGGCCTGGGAATGCGTCGCCGCCAGGTGACGCAGTTCCGCCAGCCGGCGCTCGTAATCCGCACGTGAAACGCCACCCTTCGCCTGCGCATCGGCCAGCGCCTGCATCTCCAGAAGAAGCGCATCGCGTTCGGCATCGGTCATCTGCGCCACGGCGCCACCCGGCTCGACATTGATATTGGGATACCGACCCGTCAGCGCGGGCTGTCCGGTCCCAAGAGGGATCATCGCCTGCGGCGCGTCCGCGACTGAAGCGTCCACCACTGCGACATCGCCCATCGGCTGCGCAGAATCGGGCAGCGGCGTCAGGCTTTCGACGGCCGCGGCTTGGGGCACGGCGCGATCGATCGCGTTCCCGCCGGCGCATCCGGAGAGCGCGAGAAAACCTGACGACAGTAACGTAATACCAACTCTGCTCATGTTACCTTGCGGCATCCTTTACGGGTTCGGTTCATGGGCGCCGTCGGACACGCCCATCGCAGCCGACCAAGGTCCCATGACACGCCGCTTGCCGTGTGTCATCAATGCAAAATAAAATGGCGGCACAAAGAAGTCCGTTAACAACGGGCGAAATTGGCAATTCGAGGCGAAAGTGGAATGGCAGAAAAGAAGAAAGATGCGCCGACCCAGCCTCGCGACCGCAGTCCGATCGACGCCTATGTCATAAGGGACCCCGAAACCTTCGCGCGCAATCTCGCCCGGATGATCGAGGAGGCTGGCCACGCCGCCTCGGCATGGATCAAACCGCGCGAGGCCGGCGAGAAGACGGACACCCTGGCCGAGCCGATGGCCGATGTCGTCAAGACCCTGTCGAAAGTTTCCGAATACTGGCTGTCGGAGCCGCAGCGCGCCATCGAGGCGCAGACCCGGCTGTTCTCAGCCTACATGGACATCTGGTCCAATTCCATCAAGCGGATGGGCGATCCGTCCGCTTCCGAGGTCGTATTGCCCGAAAAAGGCGATCGTCGCTTCACCGACGACGATTGGCGCGACAACGCGTTCTTCTCGTTCCTCAAGCAGACCTACCTGGTAACCTCGAAATGGGCGGTCGATCTCGTCGAGAATGCCGAGACGCTGGACGAGCACACCCGCCACAAGGCGTCCTTCTACGTCCGGCAGTTGGCCAACGCGGCATCGCCCTCGAACTTCATGGTCTCCAATCCGGAGATATTCAAGGAAACCGTGGCATCGAACGGCGCCAATCTCGTCGCCGGCATGAAGATGCTGGCCGAGGACATCGAGGCCGGAAAGGGCGACCTGAAGCTCCGCCAGGCCGACGGCTCCGCGTTCACGCTGGGCGAGAACATCGCCGTCAGCGCGGGCAAGGTGATCGCGCGAAGCGATCTGGTGGAGGTCATCCAGTACGCGCCGCTTACCGACAAGGTCCTCAAGCGCCCGCTCCTGATCTGCCCGCCCTGGATCAACAAGTTCTACATCCTCGACCTGAACCCGGAAAAATCCTTCGTGCGCTGGGCCGTCGAGCAGGGCCACACGGTTTTCGTGATGTCCTGGGTCAATCCCCGCAAGGAACACGCCGACAAGGACTGGAACGACTACATCGACGAGGGGATCACCTTCGCCCTCGACGCGGTGGAAAAGGCGACAGGCGAAAAGAAGGTCAACGCGATCGGCTATTGCGTCGGCGGCACCCTGCTTGCGGCCGCGCTGGCCTTGTACGCCCGCGAGGGCGACGACCGTATCGCAACGGCAACGCTGTTCACGACGCAGGTGGATTTCACCAATGCGGGCGACCTGAAGGTATTTGTGGACGAGGACCAGCTGGAATCGCTGGAGCGCCAGATGCGGCGCGACGGCTATCTCGACGGATCGAGGATGGCGACCGCGTTCAACCTGCTGCGCTCCGGCGACCTTGTCTGGCCCTATGTCGTGAACAACTACATGAAGGGCAAAGAGCCGATGCCCTTCGACCTGCTATACTGGAATGCGGACGCCACCCGCATGGGCGCGGCGAACCATATCTTCTACCTGCGCAACTGCTATCACGAGAACAACCTGGCAAACGCGAAGATGGTTCTTCACGGCGCACCGGTATCACTCGCGGACGTGAAAATCCCGATCTACAATCTCGCCGCCAAGGAAGATCATATTGCCCCGGCTGTCTCTGTATTCGAGGGCTCGAAATGCTTCGGCTCGAAGGTGACATTCGTGCTGGGCGGCTCGGGACACATCGCCGGGGTCATCAATCCGCCGCACCGAAACAAGTACCAGTTCTGGTCGGGACCGAAGGTCGCGGGCGAACTGTCCAAATGGATAAAGAAGGCGAAGATGACCGAGGGCTCGTGGTGGCCGCACTGGCAGGCATGGATAGAGAAGCACGATGACGAAAGGGTACCCGCGCGAAAGAAGCTCGGCGGCAAGCTGAAACCGCTGGAGGACGCACCGGGTTCATATGTCCGCGAACGCACGTGAAGTTTCCAGCCCCGCTCGTTCCCGGCCGTCTTGAACGGCGCTACAAGCGCTTCCTCGCCGACGTGCACCTCGAGGATGGCACGTTTGTCACCTGCGCGGTTCCCAACACCGGTTCGATGATGGGGCTGACCGATCCGGGTTCGCGTGTCTGGCTGTCCACTTCCGACAACCCGAAACGCAAATACCGCCATACGCTCGAAATCGTGGAAGCAGACGGGACCATGGTCGGCGTTAATACCGGCCTGCCGAACCGGCTTGTGGAGGAAGCGATCCGTGCCGGCATGATCGCCGATCTCGCGGATTTCGCGGAACTGAAGCGCGAGCAGAAATACGGAATGAAATCCCGCATCGACATTCTTCTCAGCGATCCGGCGAAGGGCCTTGCCTATGTCGAGGTCAAGAACGTGCACATGATGCGCATACCGGGCCTCGCGGAATTCCCCGATACCGTGACCGCTCGCGGTGCCCGTCACCTGGATGAAATGGCCGATATGGTGCGCGCCGGCCATCGTGCCGCGATGGTCTACCTGGTCCAGCGAAGCGACTGTTCGGAGCTGAGGCTCTGCCGCGATCTCGACCCGGCCTATTGCGCCGCCTTCGACCGCGCGGCATCCGCCGGGGTTGAAGCTTTTGCCATTCGGTGCCAAATCACCCCAAACGAAATCATTCCGGAAAAGACCATTCCCCTCGGGGAATGAACTGCCGCGATCGGAGCGCGTTCATGGTAACCTATCTCGAAGCCGAACTGGCGCCGGTAAAGAACACCGGCCAGATCCGCCTGCATGGTGAGGAAGCTTTCGAGGGGATGAGGCGAGCCTGCCAGCTGACGGCCCGGGCGCTCGACGAGCTGGTGGACAGGGTCAAGCCCGGCGTGACCACGAACGAGATCGACCGCTTCGTCTTCGAATTCGGAATGGACAACGGCGCCATCCCGGCAACGCTCAACTATCGCGGATATACCAAGTCCTGCTGCACCTCGATAAATCACGTGGTTTGCCACGGCATTCCGAACGACAAGCCGCTGCGCGAGGGCGACATCGTCAATATCGACGTGACCTACGTGCTTGACGGCTGGCACGGCGACTCGTCGCGCATGTATCCCGTCGGGGAGATCAAGCGCGCCGCCGAACGCCTGATGGAGGTCACGCACGAATGCCTGATGCTCGGTATCGCGGCCGTCAAGCCGGGTGCGCGCATGGGAGCGATCGGCGAGGCGATTCAGAAACACGCCGAAGCCGCCCGCTGTTCCGTGGTTCGGGACTTCTGCGGCCACGGCGTCGGCCGGCTGTTCCACGACGCGCCGAACGTGCTGCACTACGGGCGTGCCGACGAGGGCATCGAGATGCGGAAGGGTATGATCTTCACCATCGAGCCGATGATCAACCTTGGCCGCCCACACGTTAAGGTACTTTCCGACGGCTGGACCGCAGTCACGCGGGACCGCAGCCTGACGGCACAATACGAGCACACGGTCGGCGTTACCGATGACGGTTGCGAGATTTTCACGCTGTCGCCGAAGGGTCTCGACCGTCCCGGCCTGCCCGATTAACCTGTCGTCACGGGCATGTCGCCGAAACGGGGGCAAGCATGGCAGACGAACCCGACGAACGGCACATATTTCTCGGAGAGTTCGCCCCTCCGATCGTACCACGCCCGCGCGCGGAGGCCGCGCCTGCAAAGCCCCGAAAGGCGCCCTCGCCCCATGCCGGTCACCGTGAGCGCCTGCGCGCGCGCTTCAAGGACGCCGGCCCGACAGCATTCGCTGACTATGAACTCCTGGAACTGCTCCTGTTCCGCTCCGTTCCGCGCCGCGACACCAAACAGCTTGCGAAGGCTCTCGTCGACCGGTTCGGTTCGTTCGGGGCGGTGCTCGGTGCCGATCCCAAACGGCTCATGGAAGTTCCCGGCGTCAAGGAACAGGTAGCAACCGACCTGAAGATCGTGGCCGCGGCTGCACAAAGGATGCTGAAGACCGAGATCATCAGGCGCGAGGTGCTTTCCTCGTGGGATGCCGTCATCGCCTACTGCAATGCAACGATGGCGCACGAGGTCCGGGAGCAATTCCGCATCCTGTTTCTCGACAGGAAGAACGCCCTGATTGCCGACGAGGTCCAGCAGGTGGGTACCGTCGACCACACGCCGGTCTATCCACGCGAGGTGATGCGCAGGGCCCTCGAATTGGCGGCGACCGCCATCATCCTGGTTCACAACCATCCGTCAGGTGATCCGACGCCATCGCGCGCGGACATCGACATGACGAAAAGAATTGCCGAAGCCGGCGTGCCCCTGAACGTCACCGTTCACGACCACATAATCATCGGCAAATCGGGTCACGTCAGCCTGAAGGGACTAGGCCTCTTCTAGCCGGCGAGTGCCTTTACCAGGCGGTCGGCGGCATCCATCTCCGCCCAGCGCCGGGTCCTGCGCTCCTTTGCCTCGGCATCTTCACCCCATTGCGAAATATTCCAATCCTCGTCGACATGGGCGGCATCCCACGCCTCCCGTGCGGTCAACTCGCCCTTCCTGACGGCAAGTGCCAGCAAGGCGGACCCCGTCAGGGTCGTCATGGAATGGATCGCCGCCAGCACAACGGGATCGTCCACCTCCTTAAGATGAACGCCCAGCGCCGTGAACAACTCCCGCGGCTGCTCCACGTGGATGACGCCTTCGGCGAGGTTCAGTTGTATGCCCGCAAGCCGCTCGGCCCATTCCACGACCGGGTCCCAGGATCTGCGCTGCCTCTCGACAAGTTCCCTTGGACTGTCTGCCCGGTAGAACAGCAGATCGGACCCGCTGAAGCGCAAAATGTCTTCCAGCACGGATTGCATGTCGGACGCGACGCCATCGAATGCGGTGTTTGCCAGCCGGTAGCACGGCATCGTTGCCGGGTCGATTTCCTCGCCCTGTGCCTCGAACTCCTTGGCGACAAGCGCCGCGGCGCCCGCCGTGGCAAAAGCCAGTGCATTCTTTCCCGGAGTCTTCACGGCCCGCCCGTCCAGCAGGACGTGGAAAGCACCGTCCCGTTCACCGGTCGAGACCTGCTCGTAGAACCGCTTGGGAAGCTGACGGCGCATGTTCGCCTGCGCGCTCGCCATCGGATCCCGGGGCTTTTGATCGTCAGGGTCGGCAAATGAAAGAATGTCGCGCACGAAAAATCCATCCGGCTCGTTTCAGACGCGCCGGATAGACCATGTCATTCGAAGCAATGCAAGGTCGTCGCTCAGCCTTCGGTCGCGAGCTTCCAGTTTCCCTCGATGATCGGATTGCCGGGCGCAAGCGCCATCGCATCCGCGAGAATCCGGCGCGCCTTGTCCATGTCGCCGCGCAGGATGTAGGAATAACCCTGATTGTTCAGGATCGCCGGCTTGCGTCCGGCAAGCTTGATCAACCGGTCATAGGCGCGGTCGGAGAGATCGAAGCGCCCCAACTGATCGTAGGCAGCCGCAAGGCCGAGCCACGCCTCGCCATTTTCAGGCGTTGCCTCGACGGCAAGGCGGAAGTTCTTCTCGGCAAGTCCGTAGTTTCCCGCGGCAAACTGCTTTCGGGCAAACGCGATCTTGCGGCTGGCAAGATCGCCCTGGCCATTCGCGTTGTTGCCCAGCGCAAAAGCACTGTCGATGGAATCCGTCTGGCAGCCGGCAACCGCACCAGCCAGCAGCACAACCGCCAAAAGCCGAGATGACGTCCTGATCATTTGCAGTCCCCGTTTGATCCGTCCGGCTTCCCGGATCTCTTTTCCAAAACGGTACAGGTTGCGGGTAAATCTGCGGTCGACAAACGCGGCTAACGAATTGCAAATGTCGGCCGAAGAATCTTCCGAAACCCGGTTCAGGAATTGAACCGAACGATGATCGGAATGATCGCGATCATCACCACCACCGGCAGGATGCACACGGTGACCGGTATCGACATTTTCGCCGGAAGCGCGTGTGCTTTCTCTTCTGCGGCCGACATCCGCTTGTGCCGCATTTCTTCCGAGAACACCTTCAGAGCGCCGGACAGGCTTGTGCCGAGTTCCTTGGACTGTTGCAACAGCGTGGCGAACGCACGCACTTCATCGACTCCCAGGCGGTCGCCGAGCGCTTTCAACGCGTCATTGATGCTGCGCCCCGCACGCAATTCCAGCGAAACCAGAACGAGGTTCTGGCTCAGGAGCGGATAGGTCGTACGAATTTCCTTGGAAACGCGCTCGATGGCTGCTTCCAGGCTCATGCCGGCATCCGCGCAGACGATCATCAGGTCCATGAAATCCGGAAATCCGTTGCGGTATTCGGTGACGCGCTGGGCGACCTGCTGCTTCAGTATGAAGGCCGGCACGAAATAGCCGCCGATTGAAAGTCCGGCGAGGATCATGACGCCGCGTTGCGAAACGGGCGACACATGCATTGTCAGAATCAGGACGATGCCGAGAACCAGACCGGCAACCATCGCCCCGAACCGGATCAGGAAGAACTTGCCGACAGCATCCGGGTCGAAATAGCCGGCGCGCATCAGTGTCTGGCGCAACCGGACCACGTTCTCGGGATCCGCCGACGCATAGAACTCCGCCGCCCTACGCGCAGCCTTGTCGGCGATTTCCGCTTCCCTGCGCTTCTGCTCCTCCGCAGCGTTCGCCGCCTCGCCCGCCTGGACGTCGTTCTCCTCGATGCGAACGTGAAGGCGGTTACGGACATGCGACTTTGTCCGGCGATCCTGCATGAAGGAATAGGCGATGCCGCCGATGCCAAGCAGCGAGATCAGGGCGCCCGCAGGAAGGACATATGCCGACAGGTCCATGACGCTTCTCCTAGAACTTGAAGCTGGCCATCTTGAACATGATGACATTGCCGAGGACCAGCCAGCCGAACGAGGCGCCGACGAGATACCAGGTCAGGGGTATGTCCACGACGTCCGTGTAATAGGACGGCATGAGAACGAGAACCGCGAGCACCAGGAGAACCGGCACCGCCGTCAGGATATAGGCCGACATCCTGCCTTCCACGGAGATCGCCTTCACCTTTCGCCGCAGCTTGCCACGCTCGCGGATCACGTTCGAAAGTCCCTCAAGTATCTCGCGAAGGTTGCCACCGGTCGTCGACTGGATCGAGACGGCGGTGACGAACAACGGCAGGTCCTCGTGGCCGACCCGTTCATAGAGATTGCGCAGTGCCGTCACCATGTCGGATCCGTATGTCACCTCGTCCGACACGATACCGAACTCGGTACCGATGGGATCCGGCATCTCGCGTGAAACCATCGAAACAGCGACCGGCACGGGATGGCCTGCCTTGAGGCCGCGCGTGATGAGATCGAGCGCTTCCGGCAATTGCACGCCGAAGCGCTTGTGGCGCTTCTTGCGCATCCACCGGAGGAACAGAACCGGTATCGCCGGAACCAGCGCCAGCCCGACCAGGATGCCGAAGGCAGGCTTGCCGACATAGACCCCGCCGCCGACGCCGATCGCCATCGCGATCGCCGACGTTATGGCGAGGAACGTCGGAAGCGGCATCACCATGCCCGACTGGATGCGCAGCTCGCGCAGCGCCGCCATCGGCGAGATGCGGGTCGCTTCGCCGTCAAGGCCGCGTTCCTTGCGCAACTGCACCAGCACCTGCTTCTGGTTCACCGTCTTAGACTGCAGCCGCATGCGACGGTTCACCACCTTCCGCTGCTCGGCGCCCGTCGACAACAGCATGTAGGCGGCCTCCGCCAGCATGATGCCGGCGCCCGCGGCGAAGGCATAGACGATGTAGAGCGTGACTTCGTCCAGCTCCATGTCACCCTGCCTGCTTGTTGGACGGATCGAAGTAATCTCCGGGGAACTCGATGCCCATGGCGAGCAGTTCCTCCAGGAAACGCGGACGGACGCCGGTGGCCTCGAAATGCCCGATGATCGAGCCGTCAGCGGTCATGCCGGTACGCCTGAAGGCAAATATCTCCTGCATCTGGATGACGTCGCCTTCCATGCCCGTCACTTCCGCGACGCTGGTCACCTTGCGCTTGCCGTCCGAGAGGCGCGTCAGCTGCACGATCAGGCCGATGGCGCTCGCGATCTGGCTCCGGATCGACGCGACGGTCATCGGCATACCCGTCATGCCGAGCATCTGTTCCAGGCGCGAAATGGCGTCACGCGGCGTATTGGCGTGGATCGTGGCCATGGACCCCTCGTGGCCCGTGTTCATCGCCTGCAGCATGTCGAACGCTTCCTCGCCGCGGCACTCGCCGAGGATCACGCGGTCGGGACGCATGCGCAGCGCGTTCTTGACGAGATCGCGCTGCCGGATCTCGCCCAGTCCCTCGGAATTGGCGGGCCGCGTTTCCATGCGCGCCACGTGCGGCTGCTGCAGCTGCAGCTCGGCCGCGTCCTCGATGGTGATGAGGCGCTCGTCCTCGGAAATGAAAGCCGAGAGCGCGTTGAGCATGGTCGTCTTGCCGGTGCCGGTACCGCCGGAGATGATCGTGGTGATCCGCGCATATACCGCTGCGGCGAGAACCTCGGCCATCGGCTGCGTCAGGGCGCCGAATTCGACCAGCTTGTGCAGGCCGAGCTTGTTCTTGGAGAACTTGCGGATCGAGACCAGCGGGCCGTCGACCGCGATCGGGCGAATGGCCGCGTTGAAGCGCGAGCCGTCCAGCATGCGCGCATCGCACATCGGCTGCGACTCGTCGATGCGGCGCCCCACTGCGGCGACGATCTTGTTGATGATCCGCAGCAGGTGGGCCTCGTCCTTGAACGGGATGGCCTCCTGCACGAGCTTCCCGCCGCGCTCCACGAAGCAGTTCTCGTGGCCGTTGATCAGGATGTCGCTGACGGTCGGATCCTTGAGCAGCGGCTCGAGCGGACCGAGCCCGACGAGCTCGTCGACCAGGTCATCGATGAGCGACTCCACTTCCGCGGCGTTGAGCGCGAGCCTTTCGGTGCGCACGTAGTCGGTCACGAAGGTCTGGACTTCCTCGCGCATGCGATCCGGCGGCAGCGACTCGAGGGCGACGAGGTTGATTTCCTCGATCAGCTTGCGGTGGAGTTTCACGCGCGCGTCGAGCGTGCGTTCCTTGGCCTTCGGCGCGGCCCGCACGGGAGCCGGCTTCGCCGCCCTCTTGTTGGGTATGACGACCGGCTTCTCCTCGGCCACCGGTGCCGGGCTGGCCGATGTCTCGCCGCGCGTCTTGAGCTGTGTGAACCTGCTCTGCATCGTGTTACCCGATCCCCTTCGACATTCCGTTGCCGACCGGAATGGCCGTCCCCCTTCAGCTTGCCTTCTTCAGAAGTTCCCTGCCCAGCCCGAGAAGCCCGCGCTTGCGGCTGCTCTCGAGCTGCATTTCATCCGGCAGGATGATGCGCTTGAGATCGAGAACGACATTGGCGTGGGCATCGATCTCATGCAGCGGCACGCCGCGGTCGACGGCCTCGCGAACGAGCCGATAGTTGTTCGATATCCCGCCCGCAAAGCGCTCGCCGAGCACTTCCTCGACATCCTCAGCGCGCACGCCTCCGCCTTCCAGCCCCTTCTGTGCGAAGCGGTTGACGATGACACGCGGCTTTACCTCCTTGCCGATCTCCGTCTCGATTGCGTGCAGCAGCCGCTGCGTGTGACGCAGGCAGGGCACCGTCATCTCCGCCGTCAGGTAGACATGGTTGGAGCCACGCAACACCGTTTCGGTCCAGGGAAACCATGTGCGCGGCACGTCGATGATCACGTTGTCGAAATAGGCAGAGACGAGATCGAGCACGCGGATCACGACATCGACATCGAAGGATCGCATTTCCATCGGCATGTTCGGCGCCGCCAGCACCGCGAGGCCGGATGAATGCTTGGACAGCATCGCGTCGAGCAACTGCCGGTCGAGACGCTCCACCTGGTTCTCGATCTCGGTGATGTCGAAGCGCGGCTCGAGGTCGAGATACTCGGCGCACGAACCGTTCTGGAAATTGAGATCGACGACACAGGTCGAAGCCGCACGCGTGGCCGAGCGATGCAACAGAAACGCGGTTTGCAGCGCGATCGTCGTGTTGCCGACACCGCCCGCGACCGGCATGAAGGCGCTGATGTCCGCCTCGCCGGCCTCGTTCTTGTCCATCCCCTTAAGCGCCCTAATGCAGGAACGCACAAGGTCGGTCGTCGACACCGGCTTGACCAGGAAGTCGGCGACATGCAGCTGCACCACGATGCGCACCATCGCCGGCTCGCAGCTGCTGGCCACCACGATCACAGGCACCCGATCGGTCAGCCGGCGCGTTACCCGCTGCAATGCCTCGAGGCGCTCGAGATTGGCCTCGTCGATATCTATGATGATCGTGCCAGCTTCGGTATCGCTGATCTCGCCCTGCAGTTCGGTCACGTCCTTGTCGATCGTGACCAGCGTGATCGCATCCGACACCGAGAACGCCGTCTGCGTCGTCGCTGTAAACTGCCTGTCGGTCGAGACGAGTACGACCGTGTTGTTCCTTGGCTTGGCGTCGGTCATTTTTCTTTTCTTTTACAGTTGGTTACACTGTATTCTTCAGCATCTTTCTCACTCGGCGAGCGATGTCGTCGCGCCACTTCCGGCGTTCGAGCCGCCGTTACCGGTCGCTTCCGTACCACCGCGCTCCGCCGGCACGACGAGGTCGGTGTCCTGCACGCCGGACGGCCACGGGTCGATGATTTGCAACGCACTGTTTGCCGCGACCGAGTTACCCGCGCCGAGCGTGATGCCCTCCAGGTCCCGGTCCTCCGTGGTCGACATGCACCCGCAAGACGCAACACCTGCCAGAGCAAGAACGATAATTCTGGAAACTAACCGCATGGTCGCACCTACTGATCCAGATCGAGGGTCAGGATATGCCCGCTTGTCCGCATGGCCGGCATGCCGTCCGCGGTCTTCGCGATGGCAGCGGAACGCATTTCATCGACACCAAGGATCGTACTTTCGAACTCGGTCGCCGGACGCGAGCCGTCGAGCGGCGTTGTAGCCGGCGTGGCAGGCTGGATTGGCTGTACCAGGTGAGGCGTAACGATCATCACAAGATCGGTTTCCTTGCGCTGGAACTCCTTGCTAGAGAACAGCGCGCCGATAACCGGAAGCTTGCGCGCACCGGGCAGGTTATCCCGCGCGACATCGCTTTCGACCTGGAACAACCCCGCCATCATGAAGCTCTGACCGCTCTTCAGGTCGACCGAGGTTTTGGCGCGGCGCACGGAAAACACCGGATAGCCGAAGGAATCGTAGGATTGGTCGATGGACGACACTTCGGGTTCGATCTCCAGCGAAATCAAGCCGCCCTTCAGTACCGTTGGAGTAAATTCCAATCCTACACCGAACTTCTTGTAGGTTACGGTCACCTTCCCGTCATCGTCGGTTATGGCTATCGGATATTCGCCCCCGGCCAGGAAGCTGGCGGTTTCTCCCGACCGCGCCACGAGGTTCGGCTCGGCCAGCCGTCGCGCGACCCCGCGTTTCTCCATCGCCTTGATCGCTACATCGACATTGAGCCCGCCACTTATCGCGGCGCCAAAGAAATTGCCGATCGAGGAATAGCCGACCGCCCCCCGATCCTTGTACCTCGTTTCGGAATCGTAGCTCAGCCGGTTGATATCCACCCCAAGCTCATGGCCCGCGTTCCGGTTGATCTCCACAAAACGCACGTTGAGCTGAACCTGCTGCGACGAGGTAATATTCACCGAGTTGATGATCTCCTCCTCGCTGCCGGCGAATTTGGCGGCGATCTCCTTCGCCCGGTCGGCGGAGACCTGGTCCGGCGCATCGCCGGAAAGCACGACCTGGCCGTTGGTGGTTGTGACCTTGATATCCGCATCGGGCACGTTCTGCCGGATTGCCGACTTCAATCGCGTCGTGTCGACCGAAACCTCGATGTCAACGGAACCGATCAACTGCTTCTGCGCATCGAAGAGCGCAATGCCCGTCGTGCCGGCAGATACGCCCAGGACGTAAAAGGACCGGTTGGTCAGCGGTTGCACATTGGCGATTTCAGGATCGCCGACGACAATCTCGTGGAAGGCGTTCTGCGTACGGATGGTCTTGGGTTTGCCCTTCTCCACGGTGATCAGATGCGTTCCGCCGGACGTGATGTTGATCACATTGGCGTCCGCCAGCGCGGCGTCGGACGGCGCTACTGCCGCAAGGCCAGCCCCTGCGGCAAGTATCCCGAAGAAAGCGTTCAAGAAAGGGTGCGAACGTTTCATCACTGCACCGCTCCTTCGTTCCGGACATCGTAGGTCTGCACCTCGGCATTGCGCCGGACCGTCACCTTCGCGGTCGAGGCTACCGGTTCGGTCGAAAATGACGAGGTGAAAGAGTCGTCGATACCATGCGACGGCATGGCCAGCTCGTCGTCATCGACGTCACCCGCGCTGCGCAACTGCAAAGAAAGCGCCCCCGCCGACTGCGCGGCGGCCAACACCTTGGCGCCGGCTGTATCGACTTCCAGCGTCACCGCCCGCACGACCACCGGATCGGACTGGCGCTCGTCTGCTATCTGGTCAATGGACAGGACTTTCACCTTTTCGAGTATGATCGTCGTCGCCACGAAGGAATCCGGATCACCGGTGAAGGTCCGGTCTCCCACCGGCGACACCTCGATCGGCGCGATTTCCCCCGCGCTCGTGTCGTTTGCATCACCCTTGATCGTGAAAGTGCGCGTCAGTGCTATGTCCACGCGGTCGCCGGGCACCACGAAACCTGCAACACCCGAGATATCGTCTACACGGATGGTCACCGCGCGCATCCCGTCCTCGATACGGCGCGAGAGCGTCGCCCGCTCGCCCGGATCGGTCACCTTGCCGACCAGGATCGGTTCGTTTGCCTCGATCGCCGCCAGGGCAGTGCGCTCGCCCTCGGAAAGCATGTCGTCTACTGTCCTGAACACGCCTTTCGGCAGGCTGTCTTTCGGCCAGGGAATCTCCTTCACCATGCCCGGATCGATCAGCGCGCCATAGCGCATCGGCTCAGCTGCTACGACGATTGTGGTAAACTCAACCTCGGAAGCATCGCCGCCCTGCGTCTCCACGGTCTCGACCACCGTGCGGACATTGCTTTTCAGCCAAAAGTCGGCCGCAACGATCGACATGCCGCCAAAGACAATGGCGATCCCCCCCATGACCAGGAATTTCTTGTTCAATTGAGCCCCCGCCTTTTCCGCTTTGCGGATGCCAGTTTTCCCCACTTTTCGGGTTACAATGGCGGAGAACGATAAATATTAGGGAAATCCCTTGTCTCTAATTCTCACTAATCGGGATTGTGGTTAAACCAGCGTAAAACCGCGCGGCATAGCACCAGACCTGTTCGCGTCTGGCATCCCCGCGTGCAATATTCCGAATGTGATTCGCCCCTCCACCGACGACTGACAATGGCAATGGACGACAACAGCGATCTTTTCAGCGGCTACCAGGAAACGCCGAAGCCACGGCCTACCGAAAAGGCAGCGGCCTCCGATGCCCCTGCATCACGCAAGACGAAGGCCGCCATCGAAAAGACGAGCGAATACGACGCATCCGCTATCGAGGTACTCGAAGGGCTGGAGCCGGTTCGGCGGCGCCCCGGCATGTATATCGGCGGCACGGATGACAAGGCCTTGCACCACCTCTTTGCCGAGGTGATCGACAACTCGATGGACGAGGCTGTTGCCGGCCACGCGACCTTCATCGAAGTCACGCTCGGTGCTGACGGCTATGTTTCGGTCACCGACAACGGCCGCGGCATACCCGTAGACCCGCATCCAAAATACAAGGACAAGTCGGCGCTCGAGGTCATCCTCACAACCTTGCATGCCGGCGGCAAGTTCGATTCCAAGGTCTACGAGACGTCCGGCGGATTGCACGGCGTTGGCGTGTCCGTGGTCAATGCGCTGTCGGACGATCTTGAAGTCGAGGTGGCCCGCGGGCGCCGCTTGTATCGCCAGCGCTTTTCGCGCGGTCTGCCGGTAACATCCCTGGAGGACATCGGCGAGGTTCAGAACCGTCGCGGCACGAAGGTCCGTTTCCACCCCGATGCCGAAATTTTCGGCAAGAACGCGAAATTCGAGCCGGCTCGCTTGTACAGGATGGCACGCTCGAAGGCCTACCTGTTCGGCGGCGTGGAGATCCGTTGGAACTGTGCACCTGAACTGCTTGGCGAAAAGGACGAGACGCCCCCGAAGGCGGTGTTCCACTTCCCGGGCGGCCTAAAGGACTATCTGGAAGCTAGCCTTGGCCCTGAGCAGCGGGTCACGTCCAACATCTTTGCCGGGAAAAGCGAGCGCCCGGGCGGTCACGGCTCGGTTGAATGGGCGGTCACGTGGCATGGCGGCGACGGTTTCGTGCATTCCTACTGCAACACCATTCCGACCCCTGAAGGCGGCACCCACGAAGCCGGCCTGCGTACCGTCTTGACCCGGGGCCTCAAGGCCTATGCCGAACTGGTTGGAAACAAGCGCGGCTCGGTCATCACGACGGATGACGTGATGATTTCCGCCGCCGCTATGCTGTCGGTCTTCGTGCGCGAACCGGAATTCGTTGGCCAGACGAAGGATCGACTTGCGACCACGGAAGCCCAGCGCATCGTCGAACAGGCCTTGCGCGACGCCTTCGACCATTGGCTGGCAGCTTCTCCCCAGGAAGCCAACGCCCTTCTCGAATGGGTGATCGACCGCGCGGACGAGCGCCTCAAACGACGCCAGGAAAAGGAAGTCAACCGCAAGACCGCCGTGCGCAAGCTGCGCCTGCCGGGCAAGCTAGCCGACTGCAGCCAGAATTCGGCCGCAGGCGCGGAACTCTTTATCGTCGAGGGCGATTCCGCCGGCGGCTCGGCAAAACAGGCACGTGACCGCAAGACCCAGGCGATCCTGCCGCTGCGCGGCAAGATCCTGAATGTCGCCAGTGCCGGACGCGACAAGCTCGTGGCCAACCAGCAGATCGCCGACCTGATCCAGGCGCTGGGTTGCGGGGTCCGTTCGAAATACCGCGAATCCGATCTGCGCTACGAGCGGGTCATCATCATGACGGACGCCGACGTGGACGGTGCCCACATCGCCTCGCTGCTGATCACCTTCTTCTACCAGGAGATGCCGGAACTGATCCGAGGCCAGCACCTGTTCCTCGCCGTTCCCCCGCTCTACAAGATAACCCAGGGTGGCAAGACGCTTTATGCGCGTGACGATGCCCACAAGAACGAGCTCGTCCAATCAGAGTTCGCCGGTCGCGGAAAGATCGAGATCAGCCGCTTCAAGGGCCTGGGTGAAATGTCCGCCCAGCAGCTGAAGGAAACGACCATGAACCCGTCGGTACGCACGCTGCTGCGGGTCGAGGTCGACGAGGAAAATGCGACGGAGACCCGGAAAACCGTCGACAGCCTGATGGGCACGAAAGCCGACGCCAGGTTCCGCTTCATCCAGGAAAACGCGGCCTTCGCCAAGGATCTCGATATCTAGGGCCGCTACGCGGCAGCGAGGTTCAGCGCATGTTTGCGCGCGTTCTGGCGGATCATGTCGAGATGGATCGACCGAAGGAGCGCTACAACGTCGTCATTGGCATGGTCCTTCGCCGCCAAGTGCTCGGTTTCGAACCGTTCGAGCACCATCCGGGTGACTTCCTGTTCTCCCGATTGCAACCTACCGTTCGCGACGTCGCGCCAGATGCGGATTGCATGCGTGAACAGCGAGTGGACACTTTCGGCAAGGCCCGCGGCTTCGAGGAGCGCGCGCAACTGGTTCTCACGCTCGCTGGCGAATATTGCCGTTACCCGCGTATAGGCTTGCCCCGAAAGGTCCGCGATGACACGGGCCACGAAGTCGACCTTTCCGGCACAGATAGCGCGTATGAGCAGCTTCGTGGTCAGCGCACCGGTGGCCCGCAATTCATCGATCAACTCGGTTACGCCATCATCCGTGCGCCCCGATGCGAATAGCACCAGCGCACTTGATGCAGCCTCATTGCTGATACGTCGGGCGCTCGTTTCGCCCAGCACACGCGCCACGAGAGGAGAACCGGCCAGCGCGTCCCGGGCAGCCTGCATGACCTTCAGCCGTTGGACCGGAGACAGGTCCGGATCTGCAAGCAAAGCGCCACGCACATCCGCATCCGTCAGATGCTGCTCAATGATCAACTCCCGGCAACGCGCGCAGACCTTGGCATTGTGATTTCCCAGCAGCGCCAGGATCGCATCGCGATGGCCATGCTGGCTGATCGCCAGCGCCAGGCTGTTGGATACTTCCGGCCGACTTGCGATCAGCACCTGGATCCGCGGCTCCGCGATCGCGACCCGGGCAATCAGGTCACCGTCGCGCAGCACCGGCGAACGCGCAATGACGAGGCTGGCGATCTCGTACTGGTCGCCGGCCAGAGCGGCGATGATATGCGGCGGCGCCGCGCGGCTGGAAGCCATTGCCTCCGCCAGGGCGAGCCGCACCTTGGGAGACGGATCGTCGAGCAGCAGGGTCATTGCCGCATCCGCTGCGCAACGCTCGTCGAAATCCATCACCTGCGACTGCAGATAGGCCCGGGCCAGCGCCGATGCGGCCGCCGCCCGCTTGGCCACATCGGCTGCGCGACTCCATTTCAAGAAGTGCTGAACGATCGTCATCGCGCGATTCCCCCGCAAATTGGCTCTGGAAGCACGCTAGGCGGAAATGGTTTACGTTTCCTTCACCATGTCTGTTAGCAAAGGAGAGGCGGTCAGCCGCGTACCGGACGCGCGATGCTGACGATCTGCGGATCGAGTCCGTAGTCGAGATATCCCAGCCTGGTCACCGGTTTTGCCTTGGCGAGGTCGAAAAGACCGTCGGTCAGCATCGCATCATCGATATGCACGCCGACGACCTCGCCGAAGCACATCAAGTTTCCCGTTTCGCCGTCGCGCCCCCTCACCGCGCGGATCTCGGTGACCACGCATTCGAGCGAGGCCGGCGCATCCGCCACGCGCGGCGCCTTCACGATCCTGCATCCCGCTTCGGCCAGGCCGGAGGCCCCGAACTCAGACACGCCCCGTCCATACGCGAAGGAAGTCTGGTTCATTGCGGCGACCAGCTTCTCGCCGACGAAATTGCACACGAACTCGCCGGTCCTCTCGGCGATCTGGATGCTGTCCTTGCGCCCGCCGGACGAGAACATCACCACCGGCGGCGTATCGGAAACCGCGTTGAAGAATGAATAGGGTGCGAGATTTGCCACCCCGTCCCGGTCGCGTGTCGATATCCATCCGATCGGTCGCGGCGCGACGATGGCCTTGAAGGGATTGTGCGGCAGCCCGTGCCCGCTGGCCGGCTCGAAGAACATTCCGTCAGCCCTCGTATTCGCCGCTGTATTCCGAGACCAGCTTGTCAATATCCGGCCGCGGCCGGTCCGGGACCTCGGCGGCCCGGCTTCCGATATGGACGATTCCCGCCATGCGCTCCTCCGGAGACAGGCCGAGGATCGCCCGCCCCTTCTCGTCGTCGGAATACCAGCCGGTCACCCAGTTGGCGCCGAACCCGAGGGCATTGGCGGCATGAACCAGGTTCATCGCCACCGCCCCCGCGGAGAGGAATTGCTCCCAGGCGGGGATCGTGTCGTGCGCCCGGGTGACGGCAACGACACCGACGGCGACCGGCGCGCGCAACAGCCGGTTTCGCTCCCTCTCGATCTGCTCCTCGCTCATGGGGCCGTTCAACTCTTGCGCGCGTGCTGCCAACTTCTCGCCGATCTCGCGCCCCGCAGCCTCGCGGTAGATTATGAACCGCCACGGCTCCAGCCGGCCGTGATCTGGCGAACGCGCGGCGATCTGCATGATCTCACGCAGCTGGGCCGCGTCCGGACCGGGCTCGCGGATCATGGTCAGCGGCACGGAGCGACGGGACTTCAGGTATTCGATGACAGGATTATCCATGGACATGAAATTGCTCGATTTTGCATGATTGGTATGCTCCCTATGGCGCAGCGGCCTTGCAATTGCCAGAGCCTTGCCTTTCATCGAACGGACGGGATTCGAAACGGAAACAATGCGCTTCTTGCAATCGGCATTCCGACAGACGGCGATCAATCGGACACGCACGGCGAACATCCGGCCGCCGATTCCCGTGAAGCGGCGGACATTGCGGGCATTGATCGCAATTGCATGCTGCGCCTTCTGCGGCGCCCTGCCCCTCCGAGCCCAGGAGACCACGCCGTTCTCCGAAGGCCTCGAGCTTCCCGGCATCGCGAATTACGCTCCAGCCAATGTCTCCGCCGGCGCGCTCGCCGAGGGGCCGGCAGTCGACCTTTTTCTGGACGCGAAGCTCGCCGAAGACGGAAACCTCGTCGCGAAGGGCCTTATTTGGCGCATATTCGGATCCGATACCGGGCCGGACGGCAAGTTGCCCCTGCTCGCCACGGCAGAGGGAGGTTCGACGCGGCTTCAACTGAGCCCCGGAAGCTATCTTGTTCACGCCGCATTCGGCCGTGCCGGTGCCACCACCCGCATCACGCTGCAGCGCAACGAACCGCGCCACGAAACGATGGTGCTGAACGCGGGCGGCCTGCGCCTGGAGGGCGTGCTTCCGGACAACATCCCGATGCGCGAGGACAAGCTCAGCTTCGACATCTATGACGCGCAGGAGCAGGAAGACGGCGAACGCCGTCTGATCCTTCCCGATGTGCGCCCCGGCAGGACCGTGCGCCTTAATGCCGGCACGTATCATGTCGTGTCGAACTATGGCGACGTGAACGCGACGATCCGCGCCGATATCCGTGTCGAGGCAGGAAAGACGACCACCGCCAAGGTCGAGCACCGCGCCGCTCAGGTCACACTCAACCTCGTGCGCGGAGAAAACGGCTTTCCGCTCGCGGATACGGCATGGTCGATACTGGGTCCTTCCGGCGACATTATCGCAGAGAATGTCGGCGCCTTCCCCACCATGATACTCGCGGCAGGCGATTACACCGTGCTTGCAAAGAACAAGAACCGCGTCTTTCAGCGAGACATCACGATCCGGCCAGGTCGCGATATCGTGGTGAAGGTGGATACCGAGACCGCAGAACAGATCGCTCAGTAGCGTTCGGCAAACGTGGCCGGACGGATGCGGCGGCTCGGATTCGGATCGAGCGAAAACACCGCGTTGTGCACGCTTTGCAGCAGCACCTTTCTGTCATCGATCCTGGCCAGTGTGTCCCATGGAATCGTCTGTCCAATCCAGGCCCGAATCTGCTTGCCATAAAGCCGTTGAAACTCGCGTATCAGCATCGAGGTGCGCAGGGTCAGTGAGAACTGGCTGACGAGGTGAAACAGCCTTCCGTTCTGCCCCTCGAAATATACGGGGATGACCGAGGCACGAGCAGCCTGAATCAGTTTCGCGGTAAACATCTTCCAGGGCAGGTCCTCCGCACGGCCGAACCCCTTGTGGGCCGTCGCCACCCCGCCGGCCGGAAAAATAACTATCGTCACCCCCTCCTTCAGAAGACGCACGGCTTCCTTGCGCGTCTGGAGATTGAGCGCCAGAGCCTCCTTCGTATCCTCGAACGAGATCGGCAGCGAATAGGGCCGTATCTCCGGCACCTTGAGCAGATCGTTGTTTATGATGACCCGAAACGGCCGCCCCAGTTGTTCTGCCAACGACAGGAAGGCTATGCCGTCGCCGATACCGTAGGGGTGGTTGGCAACCATGACTATTGGCGTATCGGGTATATCCACGGGCGGCCAGTGGCCTCCGGCGTCCAGCTTCACCTCGATCAGGTTCAGCATCTCCGTGAAAACGCTTTCGCTTTTCCCGAAAATCTCGCTGCGCCAGTGTTCATAGAGATTCGCCAGCCGCTCGCGGCCGGAAAGACTCTCGATCGTTCGTATGACCCATCGCTTGAACGGCGGATCGTCCGGACGCGCATATGACAGCTCGGCAAATCGGACGGTTCTCATCATCCGCAGGATATCTCCACCCGGTATAGTTCTATAGATCTGTCGCATCGGGGTCGAGGCGCAAGTGAAAACCGGCGGACTGGCCGCCGGCTTTCAGGTATTCCGTGATCTATAGCATTACGCACCGGTTTTGCGCTTGATATCGGGTGGCGTCGCCTCATCGACCAGCAGCGTCACGATCTCGTCCAGGCTTTTCGATACCTGGTCCCTGGAACCGAGCCGACGCACATTGACCGTGCCCTCCTCCGCTTCACGACGACCGCACACGAGAATGACCGGCACCTTCGCATGACTGTGCTCCCGGACCTTGTAATTGATCTTCTCGTTGCGCAGGTCGGTCTGAACCTGGAGACCGGCATCCTTCAGTCTCTTCGCCACAGAGATCGCGTAATCGTCGGCTTCCTGCGTGATGGTCGCGACAACCACTTGCAGTGGCGCGAACCAGAGCGGGAAATGACCGGCATGGCTCTCGATCAGGATTCCGAGGAAACGCTCCAGTGAACCGACGATAGCTCGGTGAATCATCACCGGCTGCTTCTTTTCGGAATCCTTGTCGATGTAGAAGGCACCGAACCGCTCGGGCAGGTTGAAATCGACCTGGGTCGTTCCGCACTGCCAGTCACGACCGATCGCGTCCTTGAGCGTGTATTCGAATTTCGGGCCATAGAACGTGCCCTCGCCTTCATTGATACCGGCCTTGATCCGACCGCCGGATTCGGCCTCCATCCTGGCGAGCGCCCGTTTCAGGATGTCTTCCGCATGATCCCACATCGCATCGGTTCCGACGCGCTTTTCGGGCCGCGTCGCAAGCTTGACCACGACTTCCTGGAATCCGAAGTCCTCGTAGACCGACATCATCAGGTCGTTGATTTTGAGAATCTCCGCTTCCAATTGGTCCTCGGTGCAGAACACGTGCGCATCGTCTTGCGTAAACCCGCGCACGCGCATCAATCCGTGCAGGGAACCGGAAGGCTCGTAGCGGTGGACGGCACCGAACTCGGCGAGCCGGATCGGCAGTTCACGGTAGGATTTCAACCCGTGCTTGAATATCTGCACGTGCCCCGGACAGTTCATCGGCTTCAGGGCGAATACTCGGTTGTCCTCCGCCTCATCGTCGGCACAGGTGACCGCGAACATGTTCTCGCGATACCAGCCCCAGTGGCCCGACGTCTGCCATAGCGAATTGTCCAGCACCTGGGGCGCATTCACCTCGTCGTAGTCATCCTCGATACGGCGACGCATGTAGGAAAGCAGGTTCTGGAACATTCGCCAGCCCTTGGCATGCCAGAACACCACACCCGGTCCTTCCTCCTGGAAATGGAACAGATCCATCTCGCGGCCGAGCCTGCGGTGATCCCGCTTCTCGGCCTCTTCAAGCATGTGCAGGTACTGATCGAGATCCTTCTGGTTGGCCCATGCGGTGCCATAGATCCGGGTCAGCATCGGCTTGGTGGAATCGCCGCGCCAGTAAGCACCCGCGACCTTCATCAGCTTGAAAGCCGAACCGATACGCCCGGTTGAATCCATGTGAGGGCCGCGGCAAAGGTCGAACCATCTGCCTTGCCGGTAAATCCGGATTTCCTGGTCTTCCGGAATCGCGTCGACCAGTTCCACCTTGTAGGCTTCACCCATGTTGGCGAAGGTATCCTTCGCTTTCTCGCGATCCCAGATTTCCTTTGTGAACGGTTCGTTACGCTGGATTATCTCCCGCATCTTCTTTTCGATAAGCGGCAGGTCTTCCGGCGTGAATGGCCAATCCTCGCGTGTGTCAGGATGGACGCGTTTGAAGTCGTAGTAGAACCCGTTCTCGATCACCGGTCCTATTGTGACCTGCGTACCGGGCCACAGTTCCTGCACTGCCTCCGCCAACACGTGTGCAGCATCGTGACGGATCAGTTCGAGCGCCCGCGGGTCGTCTCGCGTCACGATTTCGATCGCACCGTCGGTTACGGGATCGGCGAGGTCGCGCAGTTCCCCGTCGAGAACAATGGCCACGGCCTTCTTGGCAAGAGATTTCGAAATCGATTCCGCGACGTCGCGCCCGGTCGTACCGGCGTCATACTTCTTCACGGAACCATCGGGAAATGTAAGGGAAACGGCCGCAGCCATGTTCAGTTCTCCTTTTCCAGTCCCGCCAACGAACGCGGGTGGGTGTACGATGCGCTGCTCACATAGTCGGAAGCGCCCCCTGGGACAAGGGGTCAGGGTCACGGGCACCGGATACGCCCCGGCGTTGAAGTCGATCCGGGCGCTGCCTAAATTACATTCGTGCTTCCAATCGACCGAAGACGCCCAATGCTTCGAAGGGAGAATTGAGAACCATGCGGTCGGCGTTCGAAAAGCGGCCGGAGCCGAATCCGATTTTTCAACTCGATCATGCCAATACGGCACTTTTCCTCGACTTTGATGGCGTCATAGCCGAGATCGCTGACCATCCCTCCGAAGTTGCTGTCGAGAAAGATGTCATTGAAAACCTGGGCCGGCTGAGTCTCGCGCTCGGAAACGCCCTCGCCATCGTATCGGGACGCGAGATTTCGCAACTCGACAGTTTCCTTTCACCGCTCCGCCTGCCCTCCGCCGGCGTCCACGGCGCGGAACGGAGAGACACCGCCGGGCGCCTTTTTCGGCAGGAAGTGAACGCGGACGCCTATTCCAGGCTGCGGCATGCGGTGCGGGAGTTCGCGGCAGGCCGCAAAGGCCTGTTCGCTGAATTGAAATTCGGCTCGGTCGCACTGCATTTTCGCAGCCGGCCGGATTTGGCGGATGAATGCCTCCGTTTTGTGGAAAGCCTGAAACCCGGATTCGACGATTCCAGGATCGTACACGGCAAGATGGTTGTTGAAATGAAGCTCGCCAACCGCAACAAGGCCGACGCCGTCACGGAGTTCTTGCGCGAAAAACCCTTTTTTCGGCGAAAGCCGGTCGTATTCGGTGACGACGTGACCGATGAGGATGCATTTCGCGCTGTCAACGCGCTTGGCGGCATTTCCGTCAAGGTCGGTGACGGACCAACATCGGCGACTTGCAGACTGGCATCGCCATCGGAATTTCGCGCCTGGCTTGCCTCTACCGCAGAACGGTGGAGCGGATCCTCCGCACAACCAGCGGAGGGCTACAAATGAGCAGGCTCGTCATAGTATCCAACCGCATCGCGGATCTTCACAGCACAACCCAATCCGGTGGCCTCGCCGTCGCGCTCGCCGATGCAATGCGCAAGCGCGGCGGCATGTGGATGGGCTGGAGCGGGAAAACCGTTCGCGCACTTCCCGACGATGCCAGTCCGCATGTCGAGGATATCGGCAAAGTCCGCGTCCTCGCGCTGCCATTGCCCGAACAGGAATTCGACGACTACTATTCCGGCTATGCCAACAGCGTTCTTTGGCCGCTCTTCCACTACCGCCTCGACCTGATCCACTACAATCCCGCATTTCCCGAGGCCTACCATGCGATCAACCGGCGCTTCGCAAGAGCTTTGGCGCCCCATTTGCGGGAAGACGATCTTGTCTGGGTCCAGGATTATCACCTCATCCCCGTCGGACACTATCTCCGGCAACTCGGATGCAGGCAGCGGCTGGGATTCTTTCTTCACATACCTTTTCCCCCCGCTGATCTTCTCGAGGCATCGCCGGAACACGCGGAATTGGTGGAAACGCTCCTCGCCTATGACGTCGCCGGTTTCCAGACACGGGCAGACGTCAACAACATGCACGACTACCTGCATCATCGAATGGGCCTCGTGCCCGACGCCAATGGATTCGTTGAAAGCGCGGGCCGCCGGACATTCATCGGAAACTTCCCGATCGGTATCGACGTCGATGCTTTTCGAAAACTGGCAGCAGACACACCGGGAGACGTCGCATTCGACCAGATACGGCACCAGGTACTGAACCGGAAACAGATCATCGGGATTGACCGCCTCGACTATTCGAAAGGCCTGCCACAGCGCGTCCAGGCGATCGACCGGCTGTTGCAGCAGCATCCGGAGATGGAAGGCCGTTTCAGCCTTCTCCAGATCTCGCCGCCGACCCGCTGCGGCGTAAAGGCATATGACCAGATCCGGACCGAACTCGAGCGATTGACGGGTGCCGTAAATGGCCGCTGGTCCGATTTCAACTGGACACCGATCCGCTACATTCACCGGACAGTTCCGCGCGACAGGTTGGCTTCCATGATTCGCGTCAGCGATGTCGGCTTCGTCACCCCCCTGCGCGACGGGATGAATCTCGTCGCCAAGGAGTTCGTGGCAGCGCAGGACCCGGATGACCCGGGTGTCCTTGTTCTTTCCCGCTTCGCCGGCGCAGCCGAGGACCTGACCGCGGCCGTGATTGTCAATCCTTACGATCTCGACGACATGGCCCGGAAGCTACATGACGCGCTGGTCATGCCGCTGGACGAGCGCAGGGAACGACATGAGGCCCTGATCGAGGCTGTCAGGGAAACTGACATCGCAAGCTGGTTCGACGCGTTTCTTGCACGGCTGGAAGCCCCATCAGCCCATTCGCAGACCGAGGCCCGGCTGGCGCAGGTCGCCAACGCATGACTTGCATCAGCGCCGCTGCCACGATCAGAATTCCTGTAAAAAAGGGAATGGTGCGGTCGAGAAGACTCGAACTTCCACGGGTTGCCCCACAGCGACCTCAACGCTGCGCGTCTACCAATTCCGCCACGACCGCAAGCCAAAAGCGAAAGCCGGATCGACCGGCCCGGCGCACTTAGCAAATCGCCTGACCATGCACAAGACTGTGTGACGCATTTTTGAAGCGTCGGACACGGTCTTTTCGCAGGAAAATATGTCAGCGACGGGCGGGCCTTGCAACACCCTCCGCAATGGCCCAAATCTTCGCCATGGCAGAAACAGCGCAAAATCGGCCCGAGATAGTCACGCGCGATTGCATCGCGGACAGGAACCTTTTTCACCCCGCAGACGGTTCGCCCCCGGTGGAATGGCGAATCTCCGAGGGGCTGACCGGTTACGAAGCGGCGGTGGCCGAAATGGAGGCACGCGCCGCGGCGATACGCGAGGGCACGGCAAGGGAACTTGTCTGGCTGGTCGAGCATCCTCCCCTTTACACGGCCGGCACCAGCGCGGACCCGAAAGATCTCGTTATGCCGGATCGTTTCCCGGTATTCGAGACGGGGCGCGGCGGGGAGTTCACCTATCATGGCCCGGGCCAGCGGGTAGCCTATGTCATGCTCGACCTGAAGCGGAGAAAGGAAGATGTCCGCGCCTTCATCGCCGCCCTGGAGGAATGGATTATCCGCACCCTGGACCGGTTCAACGTGAAAGGCGAGCGGCGCGAGGATCGCGTCGGTGTCTGGGTCGTTCGCCCCGAGAAGCCCTCGAGCGTTCCCGGCATGCCGGCAGAAGACAAGATCGCCGCCATCGGCATTCGGTTGCGCAAGTGGGTCTCGTTCCACGGCATAGCCATCAATCACGAACCCGATTTGTCGCACTACGAGGGCATCGTGCCCTGTGGAATAGCGGAACACGGCGTTACCAGCCTCGTCGATCTCGGGCTACCGGTCACGATGGGCGATCTCGACCTTGCCCTGCTTGCAGCGTTCAGGGAAGTCTTCGGCCCCGTCGAAGGGGAAAAAAGGAATCCGGCTTAGAACAGGGCCCGGAAGCTCCACACCATCGCGAATGCGTGGATTGCCAGCGTGGCAACAAGGCCGAGTCCGAGAGCGATGCGTTCGACATCGTTCATCGGCGTCAGCGCGGTCTTCGGTTTCACGCCCGTCTTGGCGGTCATCACGCTCAGCAATGTCAGCACCGCGCTGGCAACCAGGATCACGCGCCACGACAGGCCGGCCGCGCCGCAGGCTGCGGCCATCAGCGCAAGCATGGCAAACGCGCCCCCCGCCATGCCTGCATTCGAGCGGAACAGCTGCCGCAGCACCTGTCCGCCGTCGAATTTCCATACCGGCATGAGGTTGCCGAGATTGAACATGGACGCCACGAGCACGATCGTCGTGACGGCCGCGAAGGGCACGGGTGCCGCCAGTTCCGGCGCGGACACTGCGGTACATGTCAGCAAGGCGACGGGAAAGGCCGAAAAGCCCGCTCCCATGAGAGCCGAGAAACCGATCTCGAAATGCCTGTCATAGGGCCGCCCGCCCATCGCGATTCCGC
The DNA here is from genome assembly GCF_013358405.1 of Oricola thermophila. NCBI lineage: Bacteria > Pseudomonadati > Pseudomonadota > Alphaproteobacteria > Hyphomicrobiales > Ahrensiaceae > Oricola > Oricola thermophila. The sequence goes on along the minus strand of NZ_CP054836.1, from coordinate 957,401 downwards.
CGAGCAGCGGCAGGAAGATCATCCTCGCGCTGCGATGCCCCATCAGCCGGAATGCCACCATGTGCCCGAACTCGTGGGCCGCTACGACCACCGTCAGCGTGACGGCGAGAAACAGTCCCCTGCCGTCGAGGCCGAAAAACGGCCAGATGAGCATTGCCGACACACCCGCCATGCCAAACTGGGTAAGCGGATGCTCGAACACGCCGCCTGGCCGGAACTCGCCGGTCTCGGCCCAACGCTTCAGTTTTCTTGCCTGGCGCCGCAGGGCGAAGAAGCGGAACACGAGAAAGGCGACGCCCCGATAGCGGTCGGTTTCGGCCAGCCGCGCGACCGCCTGTCCGTCGCCCGCATCCTCGACGCGAAAGCGCATTTCATGGTTTTCCCAGAAGCTTTGCGCCAGCGATGTATCGTTGGTGAAACGCATGGTGAAGCTTTCGCCCGGCACCTCGTCCACGATCTCGAAATCGCGCCGGATCGGCTGCCCGTCGCGCCCGGCATGCGACGTCACCATGTGTCCGGTGGTCGGCCCGGTACGGATCACCTCCGTGACCGCGCCGTTCCACGAGAAATGCGCCCCGAAGGGATGCAGCGCCGCCCACAGCCGTTCGGGAGTCGACCGGACCGTCACGCTGCGCCCCACGGTCCGCCGCCCCACAGGGGCGGACATGACAAGCCACAGCACGAGGCAGATTCCGACAAGCAGTGCGAATACCGGCGACATGGAGGCTCCGTTCAATACGCGGCAATATAGGCTGCGGCCGTCGACAACGGGTTTCCACTGGCGAAAATCGCCGAACAGCGTTTCGGGACGGTAAACTCAGCCGCCCGCGACCCGCCTTTCGCGCCAGAACACGTAGAGTCCCGCGCCGATGATCATGGCGATTCCGATCCATTTCGACAGGCTCGGAAAGTCCCCGAACAGCACCAGCCCCGCGATCGCGGCGCTGATGATTTCCAGATACTGGAATGGTGCGAGCAGCGACGCCGGCGCCATGCGGAAACCGAGCAGGATCAGGTGGTGGCCGACCATGCCGAAGGCCCCCATCAGCAGCAGCAGGCCCCAGGTAGCAGGCGGAAAGTCGAAGCTGAATCGCATGTTCTCGATTCCGGCCGCCGTTCCCACTCCGACCGCCGCGAGTATCACCAGGGACCCGCCGATTCCGGCCGTCACCTGCATCACCATGGCGTCGTCCTCTGTGCCGGCGGCCCGGTTCAGCACGAGATAGCTTGCGAACAGTGTTGCCGTGCCTAGCGGCAGGAGCGATACCGGCCCCAGCAATGCGAAGCTCGGCTGGATGACGATCAGCGCACCGGCGAAGCCGAAGAGAACCGCGGCAATGCGGCGCCAACCGACGGTCTCGCGCAGGAAGACGACCGAAAGCAACGTCAGGATCAGCGGCTCGACGAAGAACACCGCGATGGCGTCCGCCAGCGGCATGTATTTCACCGAAAGGAAGAACATCAGGCTGGAAACCGCCAGCATCGCGCCGCGTACGATATTGAGCAGCGGGCGCTTCGGCCACAGGCCGAAAACGCCGACAGCCGCGATGGCGAATGGCAGCGCCAGCAGCGCCTGGGTCGCGAATCGTGCCAGCGTCACCTGGCCGGGAGACACGCCCTCGTTGATCGACAGCCACTTCGCAACGGCATCCATCAGCGGGATGATGAGCATGCCGGCCGAGCAGACCGCCATGCCGCGCAGGTGACTGTCTGCGTGCGAATTTCCCGCCGTTTGCGGAACGTGGCTCATGCTGTGTCCTGTCATATGCGCGCCATCGGCAAGCGCTGGGTCGGGCTCGCGCGGCGGCGGGTTGAAACGACAGGGAAATCCTGAAAGTGTCACCTCGTCAACACGGGAGATAAGGCATGAAGACACGCGCCGCTGTCGCATTCGAAGCCGGCAAGCCGCTGGAAATCGTGGAAGTCGATCTCGAAGGCCCGAAAGCGGGCGAGGTCCTGGTCGAAATCAAGGCCACGGGCATCTGTCACACCGACGAGTTCACGCTGTCGGGAGCCGATCCGGAAGGCCTGTTTCCGGCCATTCTCGGCCACGAGGGAGCCGGCGTGGTCGTTGATGTCGGCCCCGGCGTGACCACCGTGAAAAAGGGCGATCACGTCATCCCGCTCTACACGCCCGAATGCCGCGAATGCCCGTCCTGCCTCTCGCGCAAGACCAACCTGTGCACGGCGATTCGCGCCACACAGGGCCAGGGGGTGATGCCGGACGGCACCTCCCGCTTCTCGCTCGATGGCAAGCCGATCCATCACTACATGGGCTGCTCGACCTTCTCGAACTTTACCGTCCTGCCCGAGATCGCCGTCGCCAAGGTCAATCCCGACGCACCCTTCGACAAGATCTGCTACATCGGCTGCGGCGTGACGACGGGCATTGGTGCCGTCATCAACACCGCGAAGGTCGAGATCGGATCGACGGCCGCGGTGTTCGGCCTTGGCGGAATCGGGCTGAATGTCATCCAGGGCCTGCGGCTGGCCGGCGCGGACATGATCATTGGCGTCGACATCAACAACGACAAGAAGGAATGGGGCGAACGCTTCGGCATGACCCATTTCATCAACCCGACGGAGGTTGATGACGTCGTCGCCGAAATCGTCAACATGACCAAACGCGGCGCCGACCAGATCGGCGGTGCGGACTATACCTTCGATTGCACGGGCAATGTCACGGTCATGCGTCAGGCGCTGGAAAGCTGCCATCGCGGATGGGGCGAGTCGATCATCATCGGCGTCGCCGGCGCCGGCCAGGAAATTTCCACCCGACCGTTCCAACTCGTGACCGGACGTGTCTGGAAGGGCACGGCCTTCGGCGGCGCGCGCGGTCGAACCGACGTACCGAAAATTGTCGACTGGTATGTCGATGGCAAGATCGAGATCGACCCGATGATCACCCACAAGCTGACACTGGACGAGATCAACAAGGGCTTCGACCTGATGCACGAGGGCAAGTCGATCCGGGCGGTCGTCGAGTTCTGATGGGTGTCGCGCCGGGCAGGACGGAAAGGATGATGCGGGCACGAACCGAACCATGACGGTGACGCAACGCCCCATCATCTTCGTCGATGCAGACGCCTGCCCCGTCAAGGACGAGATCGTCCGGGTCGCCGAGCGCCACGGGCTTGTCGTGACATTCGTGTCCAATGGCGGGCTTCGTCCGTCGCGCGATCCGATGGTCCGCAATGTCGTCGTCCCCAAGTCGGCCGACGCCGCCGACGACTGGATCGCGGAACATGCCGAGGCCGGGGACATTGTCGTGACGCAGGATATTCCGCTGGCCGCCCGCTGCGTGGAGAAGGGGGTGCATGTCATCGGTAACACCGGTCGCGTACACACCCCTGAATCCATCGGCATGGCGGTCGCGATGCGTGACTTCAAGCAGCATTTGCGGGAAACGGGCGAGGACCGAGGTTTCAATCGCGCCTTCTCGCGCGCCGACCGCTCCACGTTCCTGCAGGCGCTGGACGGCTTCTGCCGGCGAGCAACGAAACCGACATAGAACGGGAAACGGGATCGTATGATGATGAAAACGGTATCGGAATCGAAAGCCTTCGAAGGCACACAGGGTGTCTACTCGCATCCGGCGGCAACGACGGATTGCGAAATGACTTTCGCCGTTTTCGTGCCGCCGCAGGCGGCACAGGCCCCCTGCCCCGTCCTCTGGTATCTTTCGGGCCTGACCTGCACCCACCAGAATGTCATGGACAAGGGTGAATATCGCCGCGTCGCCGCCGAGCTCGGCCTCGTCATCGTCTGCCCGGACACCAGTCCGCGCGGTGACCATGTTCATGACGAGAAGGACAATTGGCAGATTGGCACGGGTGCCGGCTTCTATGTCGACGCGACGCAGGAACCTTGGTCACGAAACTACAGGATGTATTCCTATGTCACCGGGGAATTGCCCGAACTGATTGCCGAGCGGTTTCCCGTCGACATGAGCCGCCAGGCGATATTCGGTCATTCGATGGGCGGCCACGGTGCTCTGACGATTGCACTAAACGATCCCGAGCGCTTTCGCTCGTGCTCGGCATTCGCCCCTATCGTAAACCCGTCCACCGCGGACTGGGCGCGCAATGCATTTGCAACCTATTTGGGCGATGACGAGAGCCGCTGGCGCGCCCATGATGCCTGTCTTCTGGTCGAGGACGGCAAGCGCTTCCACGAGTTCCTGATCGATCAGGGAGACGCCGACCAGTTTCTCGATGACGGGCTGCGGCCTTGGCTCTTTGAGGAAGCATGCCGCAAATCAGGCATCCCGCTGACG